>CAYJSE010000007.1:0-44689 GCA_964372765.1 uncultured Planctomycetia bacterium
CAGGTCTGTAGAAGACTTGCGCTTCCAAGTGAGTGCGCCCTGCCGGGCGCACAAACAAAAACCCACTGCCTTTTGTAGCAGTGGGTTGTTTGAAAATTCCTGTTAAAACTTTTCTAACTTACCTCGAGGAATCCTCCTCACAACCCGCTACCCCGCGCTTCGTAAAGCGGTGCGTACACGGCATACAATAGCCGGCCGCCCAACCCGCTTTCGCGGAACGGTCGATCGACACTAGGTTGTGAATTTGACTCTTCGTAAACATTGGCTTCTCCGAATGCCTAAAGTGTAAACGATCCATAGCCCGTTTGTCAAGGGCTTACGCGTTTTGAACCACGGAAGACAGCTTAAAAATAGGCATGAACATACAAATAACCACGCCGCCGATCACAACGCCTAAAAACGCGATGATGAGGGGCTCGATGATGCTGGTCAACCCAGCCACGGCCGCGTCCACCTGATCATCGTAAAAGTCCGCGATTTTGGTAAGCATTTTCTCAAGCTCACCGGTCTGCTCGCCCACCGCGATCATGCGCACCACCAGCGGCGGAAACACCTTGCTTCTCATGAGCGGCGTCGCGATATTTTCACCCTCCCGGATGCTCTTGCGAACATTGTCCGTGGCCATTTCGAGCACTTTGTTTCCGGCCGTTTTTCCGACGATCTCTAAAGCACCCAAAATCGGCACACCGCTTTTGACGAGCGTCGCTAGTGTCCGCGTAAATTTGCTCACAGCCACTTTTCGCATGATCACGCCGAAAACGGGCATTTTGAGTTTAAAACCGTCAAACCAAAGGGTTCCTTTTTCCGTGGCGACAAACCGTTGAAACAAAATGGCAAGCACGAAAATACACCCACCCGCCAAATACCATGTTTTGAGAAGAAAATCACTGATGGCTATCAACACTTGAGTGGGAACCGGCAATTCCGCGCCGAAATCTTTAAACATCTCTTTGAAAACAGGCACCACCTTCAACATCAAAACGAGCGTGATCGCGACCGCCATGGTCACAACCACCGACGGATACACCATCGCCGACCGCACCTTGCGGAGCAGCGAATCCGTTTTCTCTAAATACAACGCCAGACGTTCCAAAATATCATCCAACGCGCCGCTCTGTTCTCCAGCTTTCACCATGTTAATATATAGCGCGGAAAATGTTTTGGGATGTTTGGCAAGCGCCTCATTGAATCCGCAGCCGGTTGCGATATCGTTCTTCACCTGGGCAACCACATTTTTAAATCCTTTGTTGTCCGTTTGATCCACCATAATCTCCAGCGCCTGCACCAGCGGGATACCGCTATCGATCATTGTCGCGAGCTGCCGCGTGAATAAAACCATCTCCTCCAGCTTTATTTTACAGCCACGGCGGCCTTTGCCGGCCGCACCCTTTTCTTTCTCCTGCTTGACGGAAACGACAATCAACTCCTGATTTCTCAAGTTCAAAATAGCCGTCTTTTCGTCGGGCATATCTAAAATACCCTGAATAGACTTTCCTTCCCGGTCTTTGGCTTGATAGCGGAATTTGGGCATCACTCGTCTCCTGTGGTCACGCGGATCACTTCCTCGACCGTCGTTATTCCCATACAGCATTTAACGACGGCGTCTTCGCGTAAGGTTAGCATACCGTTCTTCATCGCGTATTCTTTAATGTCAAATGAAGATACTTGTTTCATCACGAGATCCCGGATCGTGTCGTCAACGACGAGTACCTCGTGCACACCCATGCGCCCACGGTAACCGGTCATATTGCAGTTTCTACATCCTTTGCCGCTCATAAATTTTCTGTCTTTCGGATCGGGGACCAGCTTTTGGATATTCACCCCAAATCGCTCGAACACGTCTTTCGGAATCTCCACCTGTTCCTTGCATTGATTGCACACGCGCCGCGCCAGTCTCTGCGCAGCTACGATAATCACGCTCGATGAGATCAAAACCGGCTCCGTACCCATGTCTAGAAGCCGAGTAATGGCACCAGCCGCGTCGTTGGTGTGAAGTGTGCTTAAAACAAGCTGACCCGTGAGCGACGCCTTGATCGCGATATCAACGGTTTCCGCGTCGCGGATTTCGCCCACCATCACGACATCGGGACTCTGACGCAGCACGGCGCGCAGGCCGCTCATGAAATCCAGCCCGATCTCCGCGCGCGTTTGGATCTGCGTAATCCCGGCTATCTGGTACTCGATCGGGTCCTCGATCGTGATGAGATTGCGCTCCGGAGTATTGAGTTTACTCAGGATTGAATAAAGCGTCGTGGACTTTCCGCTGCCGGTCGGACCCGTAATCAAAATCATGCCGAAAGGTTTTTTCACCGCGGCATTGAACGCCTCGAGGTTTTTCGGCAAAAATCCCATGTTTTCCAATCCTAAGCTCAACGCGCTTTTATCCAAAACACGCATCACGACCTTGCTGCCAAAATGCACGGGTAGAATGGAGACGCGAAAGTCGACTTCCTTTTCATTCACCTTGATCTTGAAACGGCCGTCCTGCGGGATGCGATTTTCAGTGATATCAATACGCGACATGATCTTGAGCCGAGCCAACACCGAGTTTTGATTTTTTTTGGGGATTGTCAGCACACTTTCAAGCTTGCCGTCGATACGGAAACGCACGCGCACCTGTTTTTCATACGGCTCGATGTGAAGATCACTCGCGCGGCGCTTTAAGGCCTCTTTCAATAAAAGATCCACGATCTTAATCGCCGGCGCTTCGTCGGTGGCACTTAGAGAATGAACGGAATTTGCCTCATCCTCATTTTCTTTTTTCAAAAACTCAACATCCTCGCCCGTCTGCTCGATAAACTGGTTGAGCGCGCTTTGCTCTTCTTCGGGCTTTCCGTAGAGCTTGTCGAGCGCGTCCAGCACGTCTTTTTCCGTGCTGATCACGGCCTCAACTTTCAGTTTCGTCAAAATCGCGATGTCATCGAGCGCAATGATGTTCAAAGGATCAGACATCGCGACTGTCAACGTATTGCCGATACGCGAAATCGGAACGATCTGGTGCTTGCGCGCCATCTTATCGGGGATCAGCTTTGCCATATCCTGGTTCACTTTGTACTTGGCGAGATTGAGAAGTGGGATTTTAAAATTGTCGCTTGCCAGCGCTAAAAGTTCTTTTTCGTCGATCAGCGCCAATTGGATCAAGATATTGCCTAGTTTGCCGCCTTTTTCATTATAAATTTTTACAGCCTTCTGAATATCAGCGTCACTTATATTTTTTGCCTCTTTGATCGCGGTCAGCATGCGTTGGCTTTTGGTATTCATGACGTCTCCAGATCCCGTATCGTGACGCGCGCGACTTCCTCGGGCGTCGTGACTCCGGAGAGAATTTTGGCGATACCATTTTCGCGCAATGTCATCATCCCATCTTTGCGAGCCTGCGCTTTCAATTCATACTCCTGCGCGCGTTTTAAGATCATTACCTTGATGCTCGCGGTCACCGTGAGCGCCTCGAGCAGTACCGCGCGGCCCGAATAGGTCTTGCCATGACAGAGGTCACAACCCTTTCCACGATAAAAAAGCGGCTTTTTGTCCTGCAGATGTTTTTCCGTGATACCCATCTCTTTCATGACTTCCTTGGTGGGCTCATAGCTTTCCCTGCAACCCGCGCAGATGCGGCGCACCAATCTCTGTGCAGCGATGAGAATCGCGCTAGAGGCGATGAGAAAAGGTTCGATCCCCATATTTACAAGTCGGATCACCGATCCGGCCGCCGTCGTTGTGTGAAGCGTGCTCAATACCAGATGCCCCGTCAAAGCTGCTTTGACCGCCACGTCGGCGGTTTCGGAATCACGGATTTCACCGACCATCACGATATCCGGGTCTTGCCTCAAGATGGACCTGAGCGCCGCCGCAAACGTAAGCTTCACTTCCGGTCGTATGTTAACCTGGTTAATCCCATCCATCTGAAACTCTACCGGATCTTCGACCGTGACGATATTGACATCCGGCTTATCGATTAAGCGAAGCGCGCCATAAAGCGTCGTGGTCTTTCCGGAGCCGGTCGGACCGCAAACCAGGATCATGCCATGCGGATGCTCCGACGCTTTTTTTAAATCTGCAAGCGGCCTCGGTTCAAAACCCATTTTGTCGAGATCCGCCAGCGCCGCCGTTTTGTCTAAAATACGAAGCACCACTTTTTCGCCAAAATAGGACGGCAGCACCGACACGCGAAAGTCCACGTCTTTTCCCCCGAGCCGCGCTTTGAAGCGCCCGTCCTGTGGGAGACGGTGCTCGGCAATATCGAGATTGGACATAATTTTGATCCTGGAAACCACGCCGGTGTGCATCGCGCGCGTGGTCAACACCCCCTCCTGCAGCATGCCATCCACACGAAACCGCACGCGCATATTTTTTTCCTCGGGCTCGATAAAGATGTCGCTCGTGCGGCGCTTGACACCCTCCGATAAAATAGAGTTGGTAAGTTTCACGACGGGTTCATCGTCAATCATGCGCAACGCTTCTGAATTGTCGTCTTCGGCGGCCGTGCTTTCTTTCATCACCTCGAAGGTACCCGCCTCTTGGTCCGCCTCCATCTGCTTCACGACATTTTCCATGGCTTGTGCCGTATTCTCGCCGTAGTATTGCTCGATGGCTTCTTTGATTTCCTTCTCGGTGGCCAGAAGCGGACGAATCTCGAGATTCGTGATACGACGCAGGTCATCGAGCGCGTTCACGTTCAAGGGATCAGCCATCGCCACCGTGAGACTTTTATCCATCTTTGAAATCGGCAAAAGACAATAAAGCTCCGCTATTTTCCGCGACACACTGGCGATCGCTTCGGGTTGGGCTTTTTGTTTCTCGAGACGTATCGGCGCTATCCCGAGCTCGGCGCTCAAAGTCAAAATCAGCTTTTCTTTCGTGATAAACCCGAGCCGTACCAAAACGTCACCGATTCTATCTTTGCCGCTGCCCTCTTTTTGCGCGCGCAGGGCCTCATCGAGCTGTTCTTGCGTGATCATCTGGCTTTTTACAAGGAGTGCACCGAGTCTGTCTTTTAAAGGATACGCCATGGCTAAGATCCCTTCTTCTGGGCTTGGGGTTTGTAAAACCGCTCAATCGCGCGGTTGACATCCGTGGACGTCGTCACAAACACTTGGACTTTCCGTTTTGAAATCATCTCTAAATTTTCCACCGCCTGCACGTTCAGCGGATTGGACATTGCCACCGTCAAAATATTGCCCACACTATCCACGGGAATGAGTTCGTACTGCCGCGCGAGCTGTTCCGGAATCGTTTGAATCACTTCTAGATCAATCTCGTAATCCGTGAGAGGCAAATACGGAAACCCGTACTGAACCGTGAGCGCCTGCGCGATCGCCTCTTCACTGGCGAAGCCGAGCGACACGAGCACCTGACCGATGAGTCCGCCTTTTTCCCGCTGCACTTGAAGCGCCTGCTCGAGCTGCTCTGGTGTAATGATCTTGCAGTCGATCAGCACCTCACCCAGTTGTTTTTGAACGATTTTTTTCATTTTCCGGTCAACAACCTCTCCAGTTCCTGGGGACTCGAAGAGTGCGCGTAGGCCTCCTCTTTTGAAATTTTGTTGGCTTTTACAAGTTCCGCGAGGCTCATATTGAGCGTTCGCATCCCATCCTTTTGGCCCGTCTGAACGATCGAATAAATCTGATGAGTTTTTGAGTCCCGGATCAAAGAACGAACCGCTTGTGTCGCGATCAAGATCTCCGAGGCGAGCGTGCGTCCGCTGCCGATTTTCCCAACGAGTTGCTGGGAGATGACCGCCTGCAGCACAAACGACAACTGCACGCGCACCTGCTGCTGCTGGTCCGCCGGAAAAACGTCGATCACGCGGTTGATGGACTGCACGGCATCCGGCGTGTGCAGCGTCGCGAACACCAAGTGCCCCGTCTCGGCCACCATCAGCGCCGTTTCTATGGTTTCCAGATCACGCATCTCACCGATCAAAATCACTTCCGGATCCTGGCGTAGAACATGCCGGAGGGCCCCGTTGAACGATAGCGTGTCGGAACCTACTTCGCGCTGATTGATGCGTGCTTTTTTATTTTTAAATAAAAATTCGATCGGATCCTCGATCGTCACGATGTGACACGGATGCGTTTCATTGATGTGATTGATCATCGCCGCCAGCGTCGTTGTCTTGCCCGATCCTGTAGGGCCCGTGACCAAAACAAGTCCGCTGGGCCGCGCGATGAGATTCTCCGCCACGGCCCGGGGAAAACCGATCTCTTCGTAGCTCATCGGATCAAACGGCAGCGCACGTATCGCCGCGCCAATACTCGAGCGTTGGAAGTAAAGATTGACGCGAAAGCGCCCAAGACCCGACACGCCAAACGAGTAATCCAGCTCACGCTCTTTTTGAAACTGCTTGAAACGTTCCTCGGATAGATGCTGGAGCAACAGCTCCTTTATCTCGTCGTGGCTCATAACTTCTTCAGAAATAGCTTTTAGGGCTCCGTCGACACGCATCGCGGCGTACACGCCTTCACCCAGATGCACATCGGACGCTCGGCTGAATATTGCAAACTTCAAAATTTCATCCAAAGACTTGTGTAAAGCCATTACTCCTCCGGCTCCGGCTTCTTTAAAACTTCTAAAGAATACCCCTTTGATTAAAATAATATACTAGAAGTTAATATTAGTCAATAGTGCTTAAAATTAAAAAAGAGGCTGGCGCATCTTTATGTTAATCAAAATTCCGATTGTGAGCATGGTCATGATGACAGAGGTTCCACCATAACTCACGAGAGGTAAAGGAATACCGACAACGGGGAAAAGCCCCATGGTCATTCCGAGGTTCACGACAGCCTGCGTGCCGATAAGCGTTGAAAAACCACAGGCAAGAAAGCGCCCAAAGCGATCCGGCGTGTCTTTAGAAATCATAAACCCCTTGCGGACAATCAACCAAAAAAGGGCTATCACGAGACACGACACGAGGAGTCCCCCCTCTTCGGCGATCACCGCGAAGATAAAGTCCGTATGCCGCTCCGGCAAAAAATTGAGATAATTTTGAGTGCCCCCCATGAAACCTTTTCCGAATAGGCCCCCGGATCCGATCGCGATCTTTGACTGGATGATCGTATAGCCGGCGCCCAATGGATCCGCGTTGGGATTTAAAAAAACAAGCAGCCGCGCTTTCTGATAGTCCTTTAAACCCTGAAACAAAAATGGCGCCGCCGAAAAACCGGCTAAAAGAAGCCCCGCGATCCACCGGCCCCGCAGCCCCCAGAGATAAAACATCGCCAATAAAACCGGGATTAAAAGGAGTCCGGTGCCGAGATCCGGCTCCTTTAAGATCAAAAGAAACGGCGCGGCCACCACGAGAAACGGAATACAAAACTGGCGTTTGGAGATAAACTCCAGCCGATGATTTTTAAAAAAGTGACTTAAAACAAGAATCGTGGAAAATTTCGCAAGTTCCGACGGTTGAAAGTTGAATCCGGCAACGGAAATCCATCGATGCGCCCCGAGCCGCGCCGGCGTGAAGAGCACCGCCACCAAGAGCAGTAAACTCAAACTATAAAGCGGCCATGCCAAATCTTGCAGGATAAAATAGTCATAGCGAATCACCAGGAATATCAAAAGCGCCCCGACAAGCACCCAAGCCGCCTGTTTCAACGCCAGACTTTCGTTGAAAGACTGTCCCGTTTTGTAAGAAGCGCTGTAGATGCTTAAAAGACCAATCATAAAAATAAAGATCGGGGCCAAAAATAGCAGCGTATCAAACGATCGGAAACGAATCCCTTTCCTCACAGGTACTGTTTCTCCTTCAGATACCGGAAGATATCCCCGGCGATGCTCGCGGCGCTGACCCCCCCGTGGCCGCCCCGTTCGAGAAATACCACAACGCCGATCTTCGGACTCCCAAGCGGCGCGAAACCTGAAAACCAGGCGTGCGTCTTGTCCTGGCCAGATTGAGCGGTTCCGGTTTTACCCGCGACTCTCAAACCCTCCACACGCGCCCGCTGACCCGTTCCCGTATCGGAGTTCACGACCTGGTCCAGACCTTCTTTCACAGCCGCCGTGTACACCGCGTGGATTCCGACGGACTTGCCCAACCGATGAGTCCACGTACGCTCACCAATCTTATGGACCACAAAGGGCTTTAAAATCCGGCCGCCTGTCGCCACGGCGGACATCATCACCAGCGCCTGTACTGGTGTGATCTCGAGATACCCTTGGCCGATGGATAGATTCACGGTTTCCCCTTCAAACCAGCTTTCCCGACGCTCTTTTTTCTTCCACTCCCGCGATGGCACGAACCCCCCTTTTTCGCCAGGCAGGTCGATTCCCGTCGGCTTTGCCAGTCCAAGCTCCGTGGCCTTTTTGGAGATCGCGTCCACGCCGGCGCGCACACCGGCGGTGTAAAAGTAAACGTTACAGGAGTTCGCCAACGCGCGCACCAGCGTCTGGGTACCATGCCCGTCTTCCTTCCAACAGCCAAACCGATGATTCCCCAAAAGCAAAAATCCCGCGCAGTCCACCGATGTCGTCGGATGAAACGCGCCGTCCTCCAAAGCCGCTAGCGCCGTCACCACTTTAAAAATCGAGCCGGCCGGGTATTGGCCCTGGATCGCGCGATTCAGCATCGGCGAGCCGCGGCTTTTCAAATACGCGCCGACTGATTTACGTCCTTTAAAGGAAGTAAAAAGCTCTGGATTAAACGACGGCGAGCTGTTGACCGCTAAAACTTCCCCTTCCTTTAAATCCATCACAACCACAGCACCTGTTTGAGACTCAAGACGTTGCTCGACGAAAACCTGAAGCTCCGCGTCCACGGTAAGCTGCACATCTTTCCCGGGCTTGGGCTTGGATACGCCCAGCGTTTTCACAAAACGTCCGCGGTTATCGGTCTCGATCTGCAGGCCGCCCGAACGTCCGTGCAAATAACCCTCATACTGTTTCTCAATGCCGTTCTGTCCTACCCAGTCGCGGCGATCGTAACCGTACGCCTCTAGATTGTCGGCCTCCTCTTCATCCATCGGTCCGGTAAAGCCGATCAAGTGCGCCGCCGCGTCCCGATACGGATACTCGCGCTGGGCGCGGGTTTGAATAAAAATACCCGGCATGGTGCCCATACGTTCTTCAATCACGGAAGCTTTCTCAAGGCCGATGTCCTCCAAAAGCGCTGACGGCGCGTAGGAACCGTAACGGCTCTGTTGTTTCTCAAAATTTTCCGCGAGCTCCTCCGGCGTCTTGCCTAAAATGGGCGACAGTTTTTGGCACGTTTCCCAAAGAGACGATTTCATCTCCCGCGGAATCATCATGCAGTCAAACGCCAGGCGGCTCTTGGCAAGCATCCGCCCCTGGCGATCGAGGATCTGGCCGCGCGGAGCTTCGAGATAGATCACGCGGATACGGTTTTTCTCAGACAACGACTTGAAATAACCGCGTTCCAGAACCTGCATGCGAAAGAGATTCCCCAAGATCACCAAAAACCCTATTGCTAAGATAAAATAGAGCCGACCCGCGCGCATCCTTAGAACATCCGAAAAAAAACATTGGGGAAACTTGAAAAAATCCACACAGAAAAAGCCCAGAGCGCCGCTTGGATTATCCGATTATCACGGAAAAATTTAGAAGAAACGATTCCCGACACCCACCCGAAAACCCCTAAGAAAAGAATCTCATAGCTCGACGCAGTGGTGCTGTAAAGCGAGAGGAGAAAACCGGCCGCCACACCCACCCACCAGCCGAAACCGGCCCCTTCGCGGAGACCAAAATAAACCACGGCTCCTATTAAAAGCGCCGGTGTGTGAAAAAAACTGCTCTGCAGTAAAAATAGAAAGACCAGCCAAAACGCCGCTAAAACATGCGCCCTAGTCAGCACAGATCACCTCTTCGAGACGACTCAAATCCACGCGGAGCTTGACACTCGCTACCTGATAAAGTTCCCCCGGTTCTTTCCAAACTTTCTGGATCTCTCCGATCAAAATACCTTTTGGGAAAAACCCGCCGAATCCCGCTGTTTCCACGAGATCCCCCGGCAAGATTTCGGCCTCAAGCGGCAGATACTTGATACGACACTGGCCACCCGGTACGCCAAACAGCACGCCGCCGTGGCGCGTACGCTGCACCAACACACCGACGCGGGAGTTGGGGTCGGTTACGAGAAGCACCTTCGAGACTTCCGGACCCACTTCAATCGTTTTACCGACAAGAAAATAGTCGGACACCACCATCATCTCTTCTTTCAAACCCTGCTTGGAACCTTTGTCCACAAGAATCGCGCTATTCCAGGTGGAGGGAGATCGCCCGACGACGCGAGCCACGATGGCGCGGCGCACTTCGGCCGGGGTCGTCTTTTGAAGTTTTACAAGTTTTAAAAGGCGCTCGTTTTCAGAACGAAGTTCCGTGTTCTGAAAATCCTGAAAGCGAACTTTTGAGAGCACAAGTTTGAGTTTTTGGTTTTCATTCGCGTTTTCACGGAAGCGCGCGAGATCCTGAAGCAGGCCGCTGACAATCTGGAACGAGGAAAGCGGAAATTTTAAAACAGAGTTTGTTTGGCGGCGAAGACTAGAGGCAATATGGGTGGGGAGGACAACTAGGACAACCGCGAAAAAAATAGCTGCTGCAATGCTGATTTTTTTCTTCAGCACCTATCAACTTTCGATGGTTCGGTTGGTTCCGACAGTAACCCGCTTTAAGTAGTTGATTTCGCTTAAAATCTTGCCCGTGCCTAGAGCCACGGCCGTCAGAGGATCCTCAGCCACATGCACCGGCAAACCCGTCTCTTCCGAAATCAGCTTGTCGAGGCCCCGCAAGAGAGAACTGCCACCCGCCATCACGATACCGCGGTCAATCAAGTCCGCGCAAAGTTCCGGCGGTGTGCGCTCCAGGGTGATACGCACGGACTCGATAATCGCCTGGATCGGTTCGGCCAGCGCCTCACGCACCTCTTCGGAAGTAACCTTGATGGTCTTGGGAAGACCCGTCACGAGATCCCGACCGCGCACTTCCATCGAGAGTTCTTCGTCGAGCGGATACGCGGATCCGATTTTGATTTTGATATCCTCGGAGGTACGCTCGCCGATCATCAGATTGTAAGTCTTTTTGATGTGCTGCACGATCGCGTCATCCATTTCGTCGCCGCCGATGCGCACACTGCGCGAAAATACGGTGCCTGCCAACGACACCACCGCGATCTCGCACGTTCCCCCGCCGATATCGATGATCATATTGCCGGCCGGTTCCTGGATCGGAAGCCCTACGCCGATCGCGGCGGCCATCGGTTCCTCGACGAGATACACTTCACGCGCGCCGGCATGCAGCGCCGAGTCACGCACCGCGCGCTTTTCCACCTCAGTGATCCCGGACGGAATCGCGATCACCATGCGCGGACGCACAAAGCGCTTGCGATTGTGAACTTTATTGATAAAGTAGCGAAGCATGCTTTCAGTGATCTCAAAATCGGCGATCACACCATCTTTCATCGGACGGATCGCGACGATGGATCCGGGCGTGCGGCCAAGCATGCGTTTGGCTTCCTCACCCACCGCCAATACTTCGTTGGTGCCCTTACGCACCGCGACCACCGACGGTTCACACAAGACGATCCCCTGGCCTTTCACGTTGACCAGTGTGTTGGCCGTGCCGAGATCAATCCCCATGTCGTTGGAAAAAAATCCAAGCAACCAGTTTATGAACTTTTGGAATAAATTGAGGATTTGTTTCAAGAAAATTTTACCTTAAGCGAAGGGCTTATTGTACCCCAACCGACCCAATAATTCAAAAAAATTCGGAAACGACGTGTTAATGCATTCAATATCCTCCACAATCGTTTGACCGTCCGCGATCAGCCCCGCGACGACCAGGGACATAGCCGTCCGGTGGTCCTTAAAGGAATGAAGCCGGGTTCCCGAAAGAGGTGTCGGGCCCTGGATCTCCACGGAGTTGCCCACGGCTCGTATTTTGGCGCCCATCGCGGATAATGTCGATACCATCGAGTGAATACGGTCCGTTTCCTTGACGCGCAGCTCCGAGGCATCGTGAACCACGCTTGTTCCCTTGGCTTGGGTCGCTAAAACCATCAAAATGGGCAATTCATCAACCAGTGTCGGGACCTCCTGGGGACGAATTTCAAACGCTCGTAGTTCCTGGCTCTTCAGTGAAAAGTCACAGACCGGTTCTGGCCCTTCTTCGTGAACAGAATAAATTTTAAACTGCGCACCCATCCTCTTCAACACATCCACAACACCCGTGCGCGTCGGATTCCACAGCACCGAACGAAATGTCACCTCCGAGCCGGACACCAGAACCGCCGCCGCCATAAAAAACGCGGCACTGGAAATATCGCCGGCGATGGTAAATGATTTTGCGCGTAGGGGCACGCCAAAATATTTTAAAAATCGTTCGGTATGGTCGCGCGACTTCAGCGGCTCGGTGACACGCGTCGTGCCTTTCGCGTAAAGACCGGCGAGCAAAATCGCGGACTTTACCTGGGCGCTCGCGATCGGAATATTGGCATCGATGGCCTCGAGCGGACCTCCGATAATCGTGAGTGGAGCAAAGTTGGCGTTGTCACGGCCCTCAATCACGGCTCCCATCTTTCTCAAGTAATCCGTCACGCGGCGCATCGGCCTCATAGAAAGTGACGCATCCCCCGTCAAAACCGCTTTGAACGGCTGGCCGGCTAATACCCCCAAAAGAAGACGCATCGAAGTCCCGGAGTTCCCAAGATACAGTTCTTTTTTAGGCGTTCGAAGCGAAGCAAGACCTTTTCCGCGAATAATCAGCTCTGTTGGAGAAACCACGCGCATCTCGACACCCATCTCGCGAAATGCTTCGCGCGTC
Organism: uncultured Planctomycetia bacterium; assembly: GCA_964372765.1. Lineage (GTDB taxonomy): Bacteria > Omnitrophota > Gorgyraeia > 2-02-FULL-51-18 > CAYJSE01 > CAYJSE01. The sequence continues at coordinate 12,769 of CAYJSE010000007.1, forward strand.
GAGACACAATCTTCTCCCGGCAGTACGTTCGTAAAATGCGAGTCACCCTCGGCCAACGACCCAAAGATGATCGCCCGATGCGTGAGCGACTTGTCTCCGGGAAAGTCGAGTTCCCCATTCAGGCCATGCGTGACTTTATGGATGTAGACTTTTTTCATAGTTTTGAAAATCCTGCGGTATCGGGCTTTCAAATGCCATCCGCTTGCCCGTCACTGGATGATCCAGTTCAAGCTTCCAGGCGTGCAGCATATTTCTTGGAGCGGCGGGACCTCCGTACAGGATATCCCCCATCACGGGATACCCGATATGCGCCATGTGTACGCGGATCTGATGCGTACGCCCGGTTTCTATTTTAACTTGAAGCAGCGTCGCGCCGTAAAATCTTTTTAGCACACGATAGAATGTCTGGGCCGGTTTAGCCTTCTCGTCTTTGACGACGGCCATTTTCTGCCGGATTTTCGGATGTCGCCCGATTGGGAAATCCACATGGCCCTGTTCGTACTCAACCGAGCCTTTCACGAACGCCAAGTAGATTTTCGACAGGCTGCGAGCAGCAAACTGAGACTGAAGCTTTCGGTGCGCGCGATTGTCTTTAGCGACAAGCAGTAGTCCGGACGTATCTTTATCAATACGATGCACGATACCCGGACGTGCCAGGCCGCCAAGGTTCGAGTAACGCGAACCTCGGCCGAGAAGCGCGTGGACCAGCGTGCCGCTTTTATTGCCGATGCCCGGATGCACCACAAGACCCGCCGGTTTATCGATCACGAGAAAGCTCTCGTCTTCGTAAATCACGCGCAAAGGAAAATTCTCAGGGAGAAGACCCGAAATCTCCACATCCGGAAAAGTGCCCTCCACCACGTCTCCCTGCTCCACGTGGCTGCTCGGACCCGCCGGTTTGCCGTTCAAAAACACCTGATGGGCTTGAAGCGCTCTTTTGATCTGGGTACGCGAGAAGCGGCCCTCGACCGCTCCGGCCAAAAACGCGTCCACCCGTTTGGAAATCCCTAAGAACGGGACCGTGATCTTAAAATTTTCCATAAAAATGCCGTGAAAAATAGAATGAGACTAATCCACTGCGGCAGAGATAAGTCAAGCGCAACGGCGTCATTTACACGGAAAAACTCGGTGAAAAACCGCAGCACGCTGTAAATGCCTAGGTACGCCAAAAATACGTCGCCGTCGACATGTTTTCTTTTTGAAAACCAAAATAAAAACGCGGCTAGACCAAACAACGCCGCGGAAGAGTAGAGCTGTATCGGGATCGATTCCTTACCGGGGCAGCAACCGTTTAAGAAACAGCCGATACGGCCGATCGCTTGGACCACAGCCACAACCGGCGCGAAAAAATCAAAAAGTTTCCACACCGGCCACCGCTTCCAGAGAGCCATCAAGAGTCCCAATCCGACAGCCGCCAAGAATCCCCCGTACCACACAAGGCCCCCCTCATAAATATTGAAGGCACGTGCCCAGTCACCGCGATAGTTTTCAAAATGCTGCAGTACATAAAAAATACGTGCGCCGGCGAGTCCGACAAGAAACTCGAAAAACATGAGGTGTGTCACAAACTCTTCCGTAAATCCAAAATCCTTCGCGCGGTGACGCGCAATAGTCCACGCCGTCATCACGGCAATCATCATGAAAAATCCGTACGCGTAAACGGTTATCGGGCCGATTTGGAAGAGAATAGGATGCATGCTAAAAGAATTAACCCACAGGAGATACTGACATCGGCCGGATTAAACACCGGCCATACTCGGAAGTCTAAAAAATCGATCACATACCCGTAAACCAGCCGGTCGTAAAGATTCCCTAAAGCGCCCGCGACCACTAAAAGCAGCGCCACGGCCGTGAGCGTGGAGATCGCTTGCTGACGGACAAACCGACGCCACACGTAAACACCGAGCAACAGAATCGAAGCGACCGCGACGAAAACCAGAAACTCCGCGTAACCGCGCATCAGACCAAACGCCGCGCCCGTATTGTGGACACGCGTCAGATGAAATACGCCCTTGATGACCGGAACGCTGTGCCCATCGGGCAACCGCTCCAACACCTGATTTTTTAATAGGCGATCAACGACGAAAATAAACGGAACAATAAAAAAAAGAGCTACTTTCTCTTTTTTTCCTGCTTTTCCTGGCAAGGAATGCAGTACTCCACGTAGGGAACAACCTTGAGACGGCCTTTTGAGATCTTCTTTTGACATAGCTCGCAGATACCGTAGGTTTTTTCCTCGATCCTCTCGAGCGCATCGTTGATACGATTTAAGAGCTTTTGCTCGTTTGTGGCAAGACCTAAACTGAACTCGCGGTCGTAGTTGTCGGTGGCCACATCGGCCATGTGCAGGCTATAGCCGGAGAGATCGCCGGCAGCGTCGCGCTGGGATTTATTCAACGAATCTTTCGCGATATGCTCGATGCCTTTCGAGATCTCGTCTTTTTTCTTGAGCAGAAGCTCTTTGTAAAGCTTTAGATCTTGTTTCGTAAGATTCATTGCGTAAACTCCTTTACCACACCCACGCACCGTTCGCACAAAGACGGGTAGTCTTTGGCTTTTCCGACCGACTCCCGGTAGTTCCAGCAGCGCTCGCACTTCTGGCCCTTAGCTGGCCGGACCGTGACGAGGATCTCTTCGGAAGAAAACTCACTCGCGGAAACCGCGCTCACATGGGAGACCAAAAATAGCCCCGGCAAATCCCTATCAAAACTCTTCAGATAATCCAAGAGATCATTTTTAATGACCGCCAATTCTACATCAGCCTCGAGAGAATTGCCAATCTCTTTTTTTTCGCGTTTTTCCTCTAGTTTTTTCAAAACTTTCTCACGGATCTCGAGAAAACGCTCCCATTTTTTCTCGAGCGTCGCGTTACGAAAACGTTGAACCGACTTGGGCCAAGCTTCCAAATGGACGCTAGTCTTAAAACCCAGCGTCTGCCACACTTCCTCACAGGTAAACGACAGCACCGGGGCCAAAAGGCGTGTCAGCGTCATCAAAATCTCGTAAAGCGCCGTGCGGCAAGACCTGCCGGAAACGGATCGGCGTGAATCGGTATAGAGACGGTCTTTCAAAACATCCAGATAAAAGCTCGACATCTCGCGCACGCAAAAATTGTACACGGCGTGATAGCCACGATGAAATTGAAAGTTTTCAAAAGCGGCCGAGATTTCTTCTTTCAGCGCTTCGAGCTTTGAAAGCGCCCACCGGTCCACCTCGAGAAGTTCGTCGTAGGCGATAGACTCTTTCTCGGGATCAAAACCGTTCAGATTGCCCAGCAAATACCGAAATGTGTTGCGGATCTTGCGATAGCCGTCGGCTAGCCGCGCCAGGCTGTCTTTAGAAATACGGATATCATCGGAGGTGTCCGAGGACGCCACCCAAAGTCTTAAAATATCCGCGCCGTACTGCTTCATCACGTCGTGCGGCGAGATCACGTTGCCGAGCGACTTGGACATCTTGCGTCCTTCCCCGTCCACGATAAACCCGTGTGTCAATACCGCGCGATAAGGCGCCTTGCCGGACACGCCACAGGACACCAGAAGCGAGCTCTGAAACCAGCCGCGGTGCTGGTCACTGCCCTCGAGGTACAGATCCGCCGGAAAGTCGTGATCCGGCGCGTCGACGAGAACCGATAGATGACTCGCCCCAGACTCAAACCACACGTCGAGAATATCTTCACTTTTCTTTAAGTCTTTACGCCCGCACTTGGGACACACCGCTTTGCCGCCCGAGATTTCCAGCGCCGATTTTTTAAACCACGCGTCGGAACCTTCCTTCGCAAAAAGATCGCGCACCGTGTGGATCAGCTTCACATCGAGTATCGGTTCGTCACAGCCGGAACACTCAAATACAGGAATCGGCACACCCCAGTAGCGTTGACGCGACAGACACCAGTCGGGCCGCGTTTCCACCATCTTGGAGATACGGTTTTGTCCGACCTCCGGGTACCACTTCACTTTTTCGATCTCGGAAAGCGCCTTTTTCCTCAAGTCGTGCCGGTCCACGCCGACAAACCACTGCTGGGTAGCACGCAGGATCACGGAACTTTTACAGCGCCAGCAGGTCGGGTACGAATGGCGGATCTCTCCGGAGTGCAGGAGACTGCCCTTTTGGAAAAGCGTCTCGATGATCCGGGGATTGGCCTTTCGGATAAAGAGTCCTTTAAACTCCCCCGCTTCTTCTTTAAAAACACCCTTTTCATTGACAGGCATCAACACCGGAAGTTTCTTTTCCAAACTCGTGCGGTAGTCCTCCATGCCGTGACCGGGCGCTGTGTGCACACAGCCGGTGCCGTCGGTGTCGGACACATAGTCCGCGGTCACAACGAGCGATGTCCGGTCGATGAAAGGATGCCTTACCTTCAAACCTTCCAACTCTTTTCCCTTTTTCTTGAGAAGTATCTCAACATTGTCGGGCGCCTCCGGTTGGATGACCTTCATCACCGCTTCCAAGAGCGGCTCGGCGATCACCAAAACGCCAAAGTTTTGGGTGCGCGCGAAAACGTAGGTAAAAATAGGGTTTAGAGCCACCGCGACATTCGCCACGAGCGTCCACGGCGTCGTGGTCCACACGGCGAGGGCGACATTTTCATTTTTTAAAAGATCCTGGGACTCAAACGCAAATGCAATATAAATCGAGGAAGACACGTGGTTTTCATCGTACTCGAGCTCCGCTTCGGCCAGCGCCGTCTCACAGGACGTGCACCAGTGAACGGGCTTCAGACTCTGGTACACGTAACCTTTTTCCGTGAGCTTGGCAAAGGCATCGATGACACTCGCTTCAAACGCGTGACTCAAGGTCAGATACGGTCGTTGCCAATCCCCGAAGATACCGAGCCGCTGAAACTGCTCCCGCTGTTTATCCACAAACTTCATCGCGTAGTCCGCAGCTTTTTTACGGAAGTTCGCCGCGTCGATCTCATATTTGGTGATCCCCAACTCCTTGAAAAGCTGGTGTTCCACCGGCAGGCCGTGGCAGTCCCAGCCCGGAACATAGGGCGCGTCAAAACCACGCATCGATTTAAATTTCACAACGATGTCTTTTAAAATTTTATTCAGCGCGTGACCGATATGGATATCGCCGTTCGCGTACGGCGGACCGTCGTGCAGCACGTAGTGTTTACGGCCCTTGGAATGTTCACGAAGTTTGACGTAGATATTGTCCTCTTCCCACCGTTTTAAAAAAAAAGGCTCGCGTGTCGGCAGGTCGGCCTTCATGGGAAAAGAAGTCTGCGGAAGGTTAAGAGTTTGTTTAAAATCCATACTCTACTGGATACGTAGAGCGAGTTGGTACAGAGTCTGGATCAAAAACGATTTCAGAAAATATAAAAATAGCAGTGCTAGGATCGGCGACACGTCGATTCCGATGCGGAAGCTCGGCACCAGCCGCCGGATCGGCGCCAGGATCCACTCGGTGCTTCGCTCAATGAACTGCACGATCGGGTTGTAGGGATCGGGATTGACCCAGCTTAAGAGCGCACGGATGATGATGAGCCACCAGAAAAGATCAAGAACAATGGAAAGCACCCCGGCGATGGCTTGGAGAAAATTGGAAAATACGAACATTATTGGCTCAATTCCTTCGAACGTTTCATCGCGGCTTTCACCGCGTCGTGCACGATCTTGCCTAACCCTTCTTTCTGAAATACTTTCAGCGCCGCCTCGGTCGTGCCGCCTTTGGAAGCGACGCGGCCGATTAACACATCCGGGTCCTCTTCGTTCTCGACCAAGACTTTACCACTTCCAAACGCCGTTTGATAGACGAGTTTTTTCGCGATATCGGCTTTCATGCCCAGTTCATAGGCCGCCTCGATCAACTTTTCAGCCAGGAGGAAAAAGTACGCCGGCCCTGACCCGCTCACAGCCGTCACAAGATCCAGCATCTTTTCGGGCACCATCACATACTCGCCAAAAGCGCTTAAAATAGCTTCTGAGATCTTGCGATGCTTGGCCGACGCGTGGCGCCCGAGACTAAACGCCGACATCCCCTGGCCCACCAACGCCGGCATATTGGGCATCACGCGCACAAGACACACCGGCTTTTTAAAAAAGCTTTCTATTTTCGCGAGTGTTACACCAGCCGCGATGGAAATCACAAGCGTGTCTTTTTCCACCGTGCTTGCGATATCTTGGATCACCTCTTGCATTGTCCGCGGCTTCACGGCCAGGATCACGACGTCGGACAGCGACACACATTGGCGACTGGACTTGGCGATCTTGACATGCACTTGGTTTTGCAGAACTTTTAGTTTTTTGGGATCCACGTCAAAGATCGAAATATTCTGCGGGTACACGGACTTTTCGACAAGACCGCGTACCAGCGCCTGGCCCATATTGCCGGCGCCGATCACACCGATCTTTAGTCCGGACAAAACAGACTTTGTGCTCAAACGGTACTCTCCCCAAAGATCGCGCGGCCGATCCTCACCATATTCGACCCCTCCTGAATCGCGATCTCAAAATCGTCACTCATGCCCATCGAAAGGTATCTCATCGTTAGATTTTTATTTTCCATTTTTTTTAAATCTAAAAATATTTCCTTTAAACTCCGAAACGCCGTCCGCTTGACGTCGGTGCTGGCCGGGTAGGGCGCGATACCCATGAGGCCCTGTACCAAAATAGACGGGAGCTTTGAAATCGTTAGAGCCGCCGCCCTCAAGCTTTGTGGCTTAAACCCATATTTTTGGGTTTGACCCGAGATATTGACCTCGAGAAGCACTCGCATTGTTTTCTTAAGACCTTCGGCCTCCCGACTGATCCTTTCGGCGATTTTAACCGAATCCACGGATTGTATCATCGAAAAAAGCGACACGGCCAGTTTCGCTTTATTGGTCTGCAGGTGGCCGATCAGGTGCCAAGAAACTCCGCTATCCCGCAGGGTGAGAATCTTGGGTTCCGCTTCCTGCACGCGGTTCTCACCAAAAACGCGAAACCCAGCCGCCACCGCTTCACGGATTTGCGGCACCTCCGCGGTTTTAGTAACCGCGATTACCTCAATACCCTTGCGGGCCTGAAGTTTCTGTAAGATTTCGCGCACGCCGCGCCCACACCCATGCTATCGCCACAATGGCGCCTAGCACCACTCCAATCACCGCCATCAAGAAAAATACACCCGCCAGCGCGCCTTTCGTTAAGGGCGACACCGGATTGCCGAAACAAACTGAACACGCGACCAGCACAAATTCCATGCGTTTACTTCTTTCCCAGTTTACGGATAAACCACACAAGGTAAATACATAAAATCCCGCTCAAGATCCATGAGGCGTAGGCCGCGCCGGCCGCCTCGCGCAGGAAAAGCCACACCCCAAAAAAATCCAAAAGCGAGATCGAGGCCAGGATCACCAAGACATGGATGACTTTAAGAGACATCACGTCTCCTTTTAATTTAATAACTAGAAATCGAAGGCAGTATCAAAAGAAAAAAAAAGAAAAAAACGGCCACCGCCAGGATATAGAAAATGATCTTTTTTTCATACGCCAGGTGCATAAAAAAACTCGCCACAAGACCGGCTTTGAAGGTCGCGATCGCGAGCGCCGTCAGGATCGTGGCGCCGACCGCTAAATGCAGGTACGACACGGCCACCGTCACGACGGTGAGTACGGCGAGCGCCGCGAAGACACGTATATAGATCTTGACGTGTTGGCGGATTTCTTCAGGCGTGTGTTCGCTCATAGAAGATACAGCACCGGAAAAAGAAATATCCAGACTAAGTCCACAAAGTGCCAGTAAAGTCCCGCGGCTTCGACGCGGCCCAAAAGCTGTTCCGGTGATTTCTTCCATAGCGCGGAGCCGGGTCCGAGAAAGTACGCGTTCACGACGACGCCACCCAGGACATGCAGGCCGTGCAGGCCCGTCAGCGTAAAGTAAATCGCATAAAACGTGCTGGTGCTTGGAAAATGATGATGCTCAAATTTATGCGCGTACTCGAAACCTTTCACGACCAAAAACGCGAGCCCCAGTAAAATCGTGGCCGCCATGAAAAGCCGATATTTTTTGAGATCTTTCATCGCGAGCGACGCCCAGCTCATGACCATCGTCACACTGGACGTGATCAGCACAATCGTATTCAGTGTCGCGAGCGGCACGTTGAGTAGCGACGACCCCTGCGGCCACTCCAGAGCTCCCGTGCGAAGTAGAACATACGCCGAAAAAAGTCCGCCGAAGAGCATCACCTCCGACGCCAAAAAGCACCAGATGCCGAGCTTGGAGTTTGTAACGCCCGTCACCGGATGCGGCTTTTCGATATACGGGATCAGCGCTTCCATTTAATGAATCTCCACGATACCCTGCGGCGCGAAACCGGTTTTTTCACCGGGAGCGCTGTACTCGTAGGGCCCACGCACCACGCGCGGCGTACTGGGAAAATTGCCGTGAGGCGCCGGTGTCGGCGCTGTCCATTCGAGCGTCGTCGCGGCCCAAGGATTTTGCTCCACTTTTTTGCCGGCAAAAATACTTCCGAAGAAATTAATAATAAAAGGTATCTGAGCCAGCGCCAGGCACCACGCGGAGATCGAGATCACGACGTTCAAGGGCTGTGTGGGTTGAGCGTGCGCGTACTGTATCGGGTCGTACAGACGCCGCGACACGCCGGCTAAGCCCATGCTGAACATCGGTAGAAAAACACCGTTGATAAATATAAGGGAAGGCCAGAAATGAAGCTTGCCCAACAACTCATTCATCTTTCGCCCCGTCACTTTCGGAAACCAGTGATACACGCCGGCGAAAAGCGCGAAGATCGTTCCCGGCGCCACCACGTAGTGAAAGTGACCGATCACGTAGTAGGTGTCGTGCAGATGAATATCCGCGGCGGCCAAGCCCAGCGGCAGACCGGTCAGGCCGCCGATCCCAAACATCGGCAAAAACGCCACCGCGAAAAGCATCGGCGTATTGAAACGAATCGCACCGCCCCAGAGACTCAAAACGAGCGTCGTCAGGATCACAATCGACGGAATCGAGATGATCATCGTCGTGATCTGGAAAAACGCGCTCATCTTCGTCCCCATCGAGGTAAGGTACATGTGATGCGCCCACACGACAAACGACATAAAACCCACAAAAATCACCGAGGTCACGAGCGCCTTGTAACCATAGAGCGGCTTCCGGGTATTGCAGGCGATAATCTCGGCGGCGATTCCCATCGCCGGGAGAATCAGTACATACACTTCCGGATGCGCCAGAAACCAGAATAGATGCTGCCAGAGAAGCGGATTGCCGCCTCCGGACACTTGAGACACGACACCGTTGACCACCAGTCCCGACGGCATGAAAAAGCTCGTAGCGGCCAGGCGGTCCATGAGCTGCAGCACCGCGGCCGCCATGAGCGGCGGAAACGCTAAAAGGAGCAAAAACGCCGTCACAAATTGCGACCAGACAAAAAAAGGCAACCGTGAAAAGGACATCCCCGGCGCGCGAAGCTGCACCGTGGTTACGATAAAGTTAATGGACCCAAGAAGTGACGAATTAATTAAACACGCCATGCCAACAAGCCACAGCGTCTGTCCCACCGGAGCGATATTGGCCAGCGGCGGATACGAAGTCCAGCCCGACTGCGCGGCGCCGGCCGGCACGAAAAAGCTCGCAAACATCACCACACCGCCGACAAAGTACAGCCAGTAGCTCACCATATTGAGCTTAGGAAAAGCCATATCCCCCGCTCCGATCTGAAGCGGCAAAACAAAGTTTCCGAAAGCGCCAACCGCGAGCGGCACCACGCCTAAGAAAATCATGATCGTGCCGTGCATGGCCCCCAGCTGATTGTAAAACTCAGGCAGCATGATCCCACCGATCATCATAGCCTCCGGAAACCAGCCGCCGATCACGGGCAGCGGCTTGCCGGGGTAAGCCAACTGCCAGCGCATCAGCATCATGAGACAAAACCCGAAAAATAGAAATAAAAGTGCCGTGACACCGTACTGAATCCCGATCATCTTATGATCGGTGGAGAAAATGTACTTACGCCAGAAAGGCAGATCGTGCGAATGATCAGAGCCAACGTGTGTCATTTTTTAGCCAGTTTCTTTTGAATTTCTTTGTCCATCCATACCTTGAAATCACTCGGGGACATCACGTTAAAAAATCCGCGCATGCGGTAGTGCCCGAGACCGCAGAGCTGCGCGCACGCGATCTCAAAATTTCCGGTCTGCTTCAAGGTAAACCACACCGGGATCTCCTGCCCTGGGATCACATCCTGTTTCACGCGCGCCACGGTGAGCGCAAAAGAGTGAATCACGTCTTTCGAGGTTAGGTGCACAATGATGGGTTTGTCTACCGGGACTTTCAGTTGATTGATCGTTGTGATGTCATCGACGGCAGTCAGGTCGGTCCTATCGAGACCGATGGGGTTTGAGGCCTTCATGAGCTTGGGATCTGTTTTCCCGAATACACCGTCCGGCCCCGGGTAGTGCACATTCCATGCAAACTGCTCGGCCACGACACGCACCTCAAGCGCTTTCGAGCGGTCCGGCATTTCATTGCGGGCTTGCGACCATATCGGAAACGCGAAACCCACCAAAAGAGCCGCCTCAATAACCACGATAGCGGCTTCAAGATAGGTAGGGAGTTTAAAATGCTTGGTATGATATTCAGCTACGTGCCCGGGCTTTTGGCGAAAGCGGATCAGCGTGTACATAAGGAAGATGAACCATCCTATGAATAGCACCGCCATAAAAATATGAACGATGTTGATCAGCCGGTCGATTTCATACCCATGGGTCGAAATATCGATGGGCAGCCAATAGCCATAGGGCTTGTCGGTCATAACCCGATCATTATCCACATCGCCTTGGCAAAGTCAATCCCTTGAAAGAATCCACCTTGACAGAATTACTGTATTAAACTACAGTATTCACTGTATAATCTTACACTGATAACATGATTAGCTTTCGATCTAAAATCGCACGCATGGTTTTGAGTGATTTTTTCCTCAATCGCACCCGTGAGTTTTATATCAATGAACTTGCGCGGCGCCTCGATTTGGATAGCGGAAATCTAACGCGTAAACTGAAAGAGCTTGAAACGGTCGGTCTTTTGCGCAGTAAACTGAAGGGTAAGGAACGCTATTATTCTCTAAACCCAAAATTCCCCCTGCTCAATGAGTACAGGCGTATTGTCTTGAAAACAATCAAAATCGAAGCCCAACTTAAAAGCGCGTTACAAAGTATCCCTGGAATCCGCACTTATTTCTAAAAGATGGTCTCCGACAAACTCAAATCGCAGGCCTCCGGGAATTGCTGATACAAGAATCTTCTACCCCCTGAACCAGGATATGCCCATTATTACTTATAGGATGTCAAGTTTTGTACGATCGCTTCTCCAGTTCCTGTGAAAAATATCCTCCGGTCAGCGCATCGATATTGGCCGTCAGTTCTTGCAATCGTAGCTCCTTTTCGATCTGCACGGGTAGCTCGCGCGTAGCCGGAGCCAATTCCATTTCGACCTGAAGCCGCCGGCGCTCAAAGTAAAAGTGCGTCACCTCAGTCAAAATGTCGTCACGCAGCTCCACCATCAGTTTTGAACGCGTATCGATCGAAGTTTGGTCGTCATTCCAAATGAGGTCGCCCAAATCCCAGCTCACCCCCACCGACCAGTCACGGCTTCGTTCTTCCGGTCCCTGTATAAATTTATCCGGGTCATTGGTGCCTCCACGATCGAGATCAATATTTTCATCACGGCTTACGTCATAGTCCAAAGACACAGCAGGCAACCACGCCTTGCGCATCGCGGCCGTGCGCCAAGCTTGTATCTTTTTCGGATGCACCTCCGCATAATAAATTGCCGCTTTTTGCACCTCTCCGATCGTGGGCTCTGCTTCAAATCGACCAAAAATATCCAGGGACATAAGCTGAATCTCCTTTCCAGCTCCCTCCGTCTGTGGCGTCAGTTTCAATTCCGGATAACTCCACCGAAAGACACCTCGACTCGTGGCCGCAAGCAGGTAATTTCCCATAGCGCTATAAAGAATAGCTCGTGTTTGGGTAGAATCTAGTCCATCGTAAATCTCCTCAAATTTACGATTCGTTTTATCCCACCGAAAAACGCCTTTATCCGTCGCCGTGTAAAGGTTATCCGGTGTGCTGGCGATATCGTTTATTTTTTCGTCGGGCAAGTTTTGCCCATCGGGAGTTTCCCAAGACAGGCCGTCACTGGAGCTTTCCAATAACCCTTGGGCGCTAGCCGCAAAGATCTGTCCGGTAGCGGAGAAAGATACCATGTTGCTAAACGCCGGCACGCGCTGAATCTCTTCGACGCTAAACTGTTGCAGCGAGTTGGAATCTCCCACACTTTCAAAAATATCCCTTTCGGCCAGCGGATTTACAAATACTTTTTGCCACTGGTTAGATTCTAAGCTACCGCGATAAATTCCGCCGTCTGTTGTTACAAACACCTGATGCTCCCTCACTAGAATCGCGGTCACTGACGCGTCTGAAATACCTGGCGCCTTTTGAAGCTCTTCCGACGGAGAGTGAGCCACATAAAGCCCATCGGCAGTGCCCACCCATATTTTTCCTGTTTGGCTATCCCGATGCATCGAGAGAATACGATTCGCTTTCACACCGGCTCCCTGGAAAATGAGTTTCCATCTTTTCCCGCTATCCTCGGATCGTTTAAGACCATCCGCTGTCCCCGCGTACACCCACTCCGGATTCACGGGATCCACATACACAAAATAAATCTCATTGTCGGCCCCACGCACTCCCAGGGCCTGTTTCCAAGTCTGGCCTCCGTCGCGCGTCCGGTACACGCGTCGCTTGGACGCGGCAAAGATTATTTGCGGATCTCTCGGATGCACCGCGACTTCATAGATATCCTGTTCTTTTAAACCATGCGAGATATTCATCCACGCGGCTTCACTCTGACCTACCAGACACAGCATCATCACGACCACTAGCTTCGTCATCTTTTTCATTTTTCTATCCTCCAATTGTCGATTGACTGTTAAAATTTTTAAAAATCAACTGTTACAAAAACGAAAGTTACCCGGTGTTGGTAGCGTTGTCAAGAGTTGATCAAAGAAATTAAATTTTTAAAATGCTTTTACAAAGCCCTATTTAAAATTTAAGCGATCAAAACCAATCGCTGTTAAGCGACAGGGACAGTCCCGGGACTGTCCCTCCTAGCGCTACTCCATCGATATTCTTCCTTTTGTATCGCTAAACCTGACTTCACAGGGTTATTTTCGATGTACTCAATCGTACTCGTGAGATGCTCATCATCTCGGATCACCCAACTACTAAACCGACTCTGAAATAAATGCCCACCGACTTTATACCGATGATTAAAATACATAGCGTATGAAGTATTCAGTCGATGCATGGCTTTGGACAGCTCCAAAATGGACGGCACCACAAAGAGTAAATGAATATGATTGCCCATCAGGCAATACGCCAACACCCGCAACTCATAAATATTGGCGTGCCTATCCACCAGGTCGATATAGGTTTCCCTATCTTTGTCATCTCTAAACACCGGTTGACCACCATTACCCCTAACACACACATGAAAATAGGTGTGATCCGACAACTCATAACGGCATTTTCTAGGTGACATTTGATCCTCCTTTTTTGTTAAGCGACAGGGACAGTCCCGGGACTGTCCCTAGTACCAGATATTTTTGTCCAGCACGCGATACTGGATTGCCTCGGACACGTGTTGGGTGTTTATCAAATCCTCGCCTTCCAAATCGGCGACAGTGAGGGCAATTTTCAGCGTTTTGTGAAAAGCGCGTGCTGAAAACCCGAGCTCCTCGATCGCCGAACGCAGAAGACCCTCAGCCTCCTCCGTAACTACACAGAATTTCTCGACAAGCTTTGCGTCGAGATTCGCGTTGCACGAAAGGCCATAAGAACGATATCTTTCTTTTTGCCGGAGTCTTGCCCTTTCAACACGCTTCCGGATATCCAACGACGTTTCTCCTTTATTCTTCGCCATAATCTCACCGGATTTTAGGCGCGGTACCTCTAGCTGAATGTCGATACGATCCAAGAGCGGCCCAGATATCTTGGATAGATAGTTTTTAATCTGCAGCGGACCGCACTGACAACTCTTCGTGGGGTCCGTAAAATAGCCGCACGGGCAGGGATTCATCGCCGCAATCAGCATAAACCGCGCCGGAAATACCAGTGATGTCATCGCCCTTGACACCGATATTTTTCCATCTTCTAGCGGTTGGCGAAGCGCTTCGAGCACGTTGCGCTTAAACTCAGGAAGTTCATCTAAAAATAAAATTCCATTATGTGAGAGACTGATTTCGCCGGGCTTTGGATATATGCCTCCACCCACCATCGCGACATTGGAAATCGTGTGATGCGGCTCCCGAAACGGCCGCCGGTTTAAAAGCGCCGAACGTTTTCCGAGAAGCCCAGCCACGCTGTGAATTTTGGTCGTCTCAATCGCCTCTTGAAACTCAATCCGGGACAAAATACTCGGGATGCGCTTAGCGAGCATCGTCTTTCCAGATCCCGGAGGTCCGATCATGAGCGCGTTATGACCGCCGGCGGCGACGACTTCCAAAGCGCGTTTCGCGTGAAACTGTCCCTTGATGTCGGCAAAATCAAACGCATGATGATTCTCGTCCGGATTAAAAACCTCTTCTTCCCCACCGTACCGGGCTTGAATATTCCGCTCACCTTTCAAAAACTGAATCGTTTCCGACAGATTCTTCACAGGATAAACAGCAAGATTTCGGGCGCACAGCGCTTCCTTTAGATTCACATGGGCCACCACAAACTCTTTTTTATCCACCTCTGTCAAAAGATGCGCGGCTCTGGGCAATATTCCCGGCACTCCGCGCAGTTTTCCATCCAGGGACAGCTCGCCGCAAAAAACCTTGCCATCCACTACACTTTGTGGAATCGTTTCATTGGCCACGAGGATCCCGATCGCGATCGCCAGATCAAACGACGACCCCGCCTTTCGCAGATCCGCCGGAGCCAAGTTGATCGTAATTTTCCTCGCGGGAAACTGAATCCCGCTATTTTTAATGGCCGCACGCACGCGATCGGCGCTTTCACGGCACGCGGCGTCCGGCAATCCCACGATATTGAACGCCGGCAAACCGTTGGCGATATCAACCTCCACTTCCACTAAATACGCGTCAATCCCCACAACCGTGCTAGACAAAACATTGGCCAACATTTATTCGCCCTCCCCAAATGCGTTTTTCACTACGCGAAGATTCGGTTCGCCATTTTTTGGGATCACCACGGAAACCACATCAAACCGGCACGGCACATTGTGGATACCGTATCGCTTGAGATAAAACTTGGCCGCCTTCACGATCTGTCGGCGCTTGGTAAACGTCACCGCCTCGACCGGATCGCCAAAAGCATCAGAGCTGCGTGTTTTGACTTCTATAAACACCAGCGCTCCCGATTCTTTAGCGATGAGATCAATTTCACCCAACGCGCACTCGTAGTTTTTAAGCAGGATCTTGTAACCCTCAAAACTCAAAAACTGACGGGCCAGTTCCTCTCCGATAACTCCGAGCGTTTGAGATGTGGTTTCCATGGTTTTCCTTTATTACCGGTTTTACTCGTCCCTGTCTTCGTAGGCCTCGAGCACTTTTTCCTGGAACTCCCTCTTTACCTGCTCGTCCGTAAACTCGAGCTGGTCATACCACTTGCCATCTTTACCGGCCTTGCGCGGCACCGAAACAAAGATGCCGTTTTTGCCCTGCACCACCGTGAAACCCCGGATGATGAGATTCCCGCCTACCTTCACATCGGCAAAGGCCTTGAGATTTCCCTCTCCGTTTAGCTTCCGTAGGTCTACGATTTCCACTTCGGTCATTGTCTTCATTGATACATCCTCCCTTTACTCTACTAGACGCCGACCCCCTCAAAATCCTTTCAAAAATCTTTAGGAGGGACAGTCCCGGGACTGTCCCTCCATAACTTGTTGGAATAAATTGAGTTAGATTGAGTCGTTTGTTAGCAGAATGGCACCGTCGGAGTCGGTGCGGAAGATTTTTGAGGCTGGGATTGAGCTTAAAATGGCAAGAGTTTCCGGTTTTGGGTGGCCGAAAGGGTTACGCTCGCCGCAGCTGATAACGCTGATCTTGGGATTAACTTGATTAACAAATTCTTGCCCCACCGCGCCCATTTTGCCGCCGTGATGCGGTACCTTGAGTATATCTACCTTAAGGGTACCCTTTTCCTTTAATAACAGATGGCGAATGGCGGGTTCCTGGATGTCGCCCGTCAATAAATAGGACTTTCCACCGTATGCAATCTTTAAAACCACCGAGTCATCGTTGATATTTTTGTGAATAACCCCGGGATCTGGATTCAATACTAAAATTTCAGCCCCTTTAAAAAACCCGAGCCGCTCACCCCGCCGCGCCGTAACGCACTCAGCTTTTTCCGCATCCACTTTTTTTTGGAAATCCCGGTAAAGCTTTGTCGAATAGTCCCTACCCGACTGCACCACCCGGCGCACTCTAAATTCATCCAGCACCGTCAGTGCTCCACCCAAATGATCTTCCTGCGGGTGTGTGATCACGAGCGTCTCGATCGCCCGCACACCTTTAGATTTCAAAAACGGCGTGATCACCCATCGACCCTTGTCAGAATCGCCGCCTTTTCCGGTATCGATCAGCATGTGTCGATTACCCGGAAACTGGAAGTCAATCGCGTCCCCCTGCCCCACATCCAGCACCGTCATCGCAAAACCAGAATCCGCGCGTCTTAAAAAATCTTGCGCCAAAAAAACACCCGTCAAAAAGAAAACGATTGCCCAAAATCGTACGGCGTTTTTTTGCGCTTTTCTGTATAAAAATAGATACACGATCCCGGAAACCATCACGCCCCAAAGCCACGGTTCCAGTTTTCCCACCGTGACTGAGGAAGCAGGGATGTTCTCGATCCAAAAAAGCGCCCCCACAAAAATCTCAATCAAGCCCTTCAACACCCACGACACCCACCCGCCGACAACAAAAAAAATAACCCCCATAAAAAATATAAAAAACGCGAGTGGCACCACGATCAAGTTCGCCAACAGCGCCCAGGGGCTTACGATGTAAAAGTTCTGCACGGTGACTGGCAGTGTCACGACGATACACACAAACGACACCCAAAAAAGCTCCTTCGCGTAACGCAAAACTGTTTCAAAAACAGTCAGCTTCTCAAACGGCAAAAGCTCCGGAGGCCGCAAAAATCTCGGCACAAACACGATCATCCCAAACACCGCCAAAAACGAAAGCTGAAAACCCACGTCAAAGATTTGCTTCGGCTGTACGCCCAAAATCACGATCGCCGCCGCGCCCAAAAGATTGAGGCCATCCGTTTTTCTTCCCAACGCGCGGCCTAAAATAAAAAGTGTCGCCATCACCGACGCGCGCACCACCGGCGCCTGCCAACCCACCACCGCGCAGTAAAGCCACACCCCCGGAACCGCGCCGAGCAAAGACGAGTCGCGGGAAACGGGAAACGGCCTCAAGAATAAAAGAATAGACGCAATCAAAAACCCGATATTAAACCCGCTGACGGCTAAAATGTGCATCGTGCCGGTTTTGATAAATAAATCTTTAAAATCTTCGCTGAGATCGCTTCGCTCGCCTAAAAACAGCGCTTTTAAAAATCCAGCGTCACGCGGGCCGAAGTTCCTAGAAAATTTCTGGGATAGAAATTGTTTCAGACGAATCGTGTGGGCTTTGAGGGGATTCCCGCGGTCTTGGAACAAGATCTGAACGGGTTCTTTTTCATCGGCGTAGAGAATCGCCCGGATTCCCATGCGCGCGAGATACGACTTTTGATCAAAACCACCGGGATTTCGCACGCCCTTCGGAAGGGCAAGATCTCCTTTCATAAATATCTCGTCGCCGTAGGAAATATCCGGTGAGAGCGGACCGTTAAAGTAAACCTTCACTTTTTCACGGCCGGACTTGAGAATAAATGAAAATAAATCTTTCCCGTAAGACGTGCGCCGCGACTCGACTTCGGAAACGATGACACCTTTTAAATAGGTGGGTCCCGTTTTACCTGAAAAGGGCGGCTCTGGCGTGAACCGCTGGTAGAGAAAAATAAACCCTGTGAGAAAAAGCGCAGCGTAAAAAAGAGGCCGTTTACGAAGTGACAATGGAAAATATTTTTTTCGGCACGTATTTTTTCATCGTGACCGATTGACCGGCAACCGCGTCTTTTATTTTTCCGTCGGAAAATACGAGTTCAGCCACGCGCGCCTCGTCCCAATCGGCGGCAACCACTATTTTTGAGCGTACCTTGCCGTTCACCATCACGGGAATCTCAATGTGGTCGTCCCCAATGTATTTCTCGTCAAAGCTCGGCCAGGGTTCGTAGCAAAGAGTCTTCGTATATTTAAGCTTCTGCCAGAGCTCTTCGGCTAAGTGCGGCGCAAAAGGCGATAAAAGAAGGGTAAACTTTTCCATGACGGACTTGGACCGCACGGATTCTTTCGCGAGCTCATTGGAAAATACCATCAAGCTAGAGATCGCGGTATTAAACTGTAGAGTTTCAATATCCTCCGTCACTTTTTTAATCGTACGATGCGTGAGTTTCAAAATTTCTTCGCTCGGAGTGCCGTCTACTATTTTTCCATCGAAGAGCCGCCACACACGACCTAAAAACCGGTACACGCCCTCAACCCCCTGCATCGACCAGGATTTCATCTGCGTCAGGGGACCCATAAACATCTCGTAGAGCCGCATGCTGTCGGCGCCGTAGCTTTCGACGACAGTGTCGGGGTTAATCACATTACCGCGCGACTTGGACATCTTTTGACCATCCTCACCGAGGATCATGCCCTGATTAATAAGCTTCGTAAAGGGCTCCTTCGTCGAAACAAACCCAAGATCGTAGAGTACCTTGTGCCAAAAGCGCGCGTAGAGTAAATGCAGTACCGCGTGCTCAGCGCCGCCCACGTAGAGATCCACAGGCATCCAGTATTTTTCTCGTGTCAAATCGCAAAATTTTTCTTTATTTTTAGGATCGAGATAACGCAGGTAGTACCAGCACGAACCCGCCCACTGCGGCATCGTGTTGGTCTCGCGCGTCGCGGATCCGCGGCACTGGGGGCATTGTGTATTTACCCATTCTTTAGCTTTAGCGAGCGGCGGCTCTGCATTTCCGGACGGTTTAAAATCTTTCATCTCCGGCAGGCGCAGCGGCAGCTCTTTTTCGAGCAACGGCACGATCCCGCATTTCGCGCAGTGCACCACCGGAATCGGCTCACCCCAGTAGCGCTGACGCGAGAAAAGCCAGTCGCGTAGTTTGTAGTTCACCATCTTTTTACCGAAACCTTTTTCCTCAAGCCACTGGATCATTTTCTTTTTGGCTTCGGGCGTGGATAGACCGTCCAAAAATCCGCTATTCACGTTCACGCCGTCACCGATAAACGCACTGTCATTGCGAGCCCCGTCACATGACGGGGCGAAGCAATCTGATGAGTTAGATTGCTTCGCTTCGCTCGCAATGACGTTTGGTTTTATAACCTCAATGATCTTTAAATTAAACTTTTTCGCAAATTCATAGTCGCGCTCATCATGCGCCGGCACCGCCATGATCGCTCCCGTGCCATAGCTTGCCAATACGTAATCGGCAATCCAAATAGGGATTTTTTCATTGTTAACGGGATTAATCGCATAAGCGCCCGTAAAAACTCCCGTTTTTTCTTTCGCCAGCTCGGTGCGCTCGAGCTCGCTTTTCGAAGCGGCTTTTTTTTGATATTCTTCAACGGACTTTTTTTGTTCGAGTGTTGTGATTTTAGGGACCAATGTGTGTTCCGGAGAGAGCACCATGTACGTCGCGCCAAAAAGTGTATCGGGTCGAGTGGTAAAAACCGTGATTTTCGCACCCCCAGTCGTAAAATCCGCAGACGCACCTTCACTTCGCCCGATCCAGTTGCGCTGCATCTCCTTGATCGATTCCGTCCAGTCGACCAGCGCCAAGTCTTCGAGAAGCCGGTCCGCGTAGGCCGTAATCTTGAGCATCCATTGCCGCATCGGCCGCCGCACCACCGGGTGGTCCCCGCGCTCGGACTTGCCGTCCACCACCTCTTCATTAGCCAGCACACACCCCAGCGCCTCGCACCACCACACCGGCACTTCCGCCACATAGGCGAGACCTTTTCCATAGAGCTTCAAGAAAATCCACTGCGTCCAGCGGACATAGTCCGGATTCGTCGTATCCACTTCACGATCCCAGTCGTAGCTTAGCCCAAGTCTTTGAATTTGCCGCTTGAAGGTCTGGATATTTTTGGCGGTGGTCACCGCCGGATGCGTGCCGGTCTCGATCGCGTATTGTTCAGCGGGAAGTCCAAACGCGTCCCAACCCATCGGGTGCAGCACATTAAATCCGCGCATGCGCTGAAACCGGCAGTAGATGTCCGTCGCGGTGTAGCCTTCGGGGTGCCCTACGTGAAGCCCGGAGCCGGAAGGGTATGGAAACATGTCGAGGACGTAGAGTTTTTTTTCGCCGGCGTCCGCCGCGCGAAAAGTCCTATTCTTTGACCAATACTCCTGCCATTTAAGTTCAATCTGTGAAAAGGGATACAGCGGCTCTGACATGGTTGTTTATTTTACCACAAATGGTAAAATGGCCTTTCCCAAATCGCCGAAGTGGCGGAACTGGCATACGCGGCGGTCTCAAAAACCGCTCCTCTCACGAGGTTGTGGGTTCGACTCCCACCTTCGGCATATTTATGGTAGTGGTAGAATGATTTTTTATGAAGAAAGCTTCAAAGCGACGGACGCGCAAGTGTCGTCGTTATAGAAGAATGGACCTGAACGGGATCGAACCGATGACCTCCTCAATGCCATTGAGGCGCTCTACCAACTGAGCTACAGGCCCAAAAAATATGGAGCCAATATATCACCGCCGCCGCTCGAAAGTCAATGAACCGACACCGTCAGTATCGCCATCACCATAAAACCGGAAATCGCGCTAAAAACTGTGGAGCGCGGATGATGTTTAATGACTTCACTTAGCAGCGCGTGGATCACTAAAAACACAAAACCCCCGCCCACAAACCCAAGCACCAGCCCTGACCACAACCCGATATGCGGCAAAATGGCCCAGATTCCCACGACCCCTCCCGCGAGTGTCGTGACCGCCTCCAGTCCGACGGTCAGCAAAAAAGCGTTTTTACGGCTCATTCCCGAACCGCGCGCCACCAACGCCAACGCGATTCCTTCCGGAAACTTGTGACTCGCCACCGCCCAAAAGATCGTGACCGCCGTGCCTTGAGTCGCCGTGTGACCGCTCACGATTGCCAAGCCATCCATAAAGCTGTGTATCGTGAGCGCCACAACCATGGCAATCGTGAGCGCTTTGAAATCCACCTCGGTATGCGTCGCGGCGCAGGCGGGACAAATATGGGAAATAAACCGGTTTAGGATATAAAAAACGGTATAGCCGACGACAATGCTGGCGCCGCCCAGCATTCGGCCGCTGTGTTCCAGCGACTCAGGGACGATATCAAAAAGCGTGACGCCCAGCAGGGCTCCCGCCGCAAATGAAATTAAAACACAGAGCGTAAAGTGGCTGATCCGTCGGGAACTAACGGCAAGAAATGCCCCGGAGGCCGCGGCCGCTACGGCCAGCGCCTCACGGATTAAGACGAGCTGCCACAAAGACTAGTTTTTTCTGCGGTTGTGGATGATAGTCTCGGCTCTCAGCCAGTCTTCCACATCGTGGCCGTTCTCGTAACCGCGCTGGACATATAGCTCGTACGCGATCTGTTGGATCCCGCTATATTCTTCCGGTGTGAACGACTGAGAATTGGAACTAGAGTTCTTGCGCTGGGCCTGGACTTGAGTGATGACTTTTGCCATGGGGAATGTCTCCTTCAACTTGATTATGTCAAAAGTAAGGCCATGACTCAAGAAAATTTGGTAAGATACGAATATGCTGCCCAAGGGTTTGAGGGATCGGTTTATATTGCTTTTTGTCGCGGTGTGGCTTGCGCTATTTCACTACGAGTCCTTGCGGCTCAACTATTTGAGTTCGCTGGTAGGTCGCGAGCTGCCAAAGTTTAAGTTTCTCTTTCCTCCAGCCGGTTGGATCATGTTTTACCGCGTGGATTCCGCCGAAGTCCGGACAGAAGTCTACGGATTAAACAACGAAGACCGATTGGAGCTCATCGATCCTCATCGTATCTTCAATAATCAATGGATCGGCTACGACAATATCCGCCGCAATGTGCTGATCTCGGTGATGGACCGCTACTCGGCGCCGCATTTTTGCCGTTATTTGAAACGCAAGTTTCCGGAATACGCGCGTTTCAGCGTATTTCAAGTGGTTTACCCCAACGTGATTGAAAATCCTAAAAAGAGGGTCTTGAAACTTGCGTACGAGTGTTAGTCAATTTTTCGTCAAGGAACGTCCGTCGATAGGGTTATCTCTATTCCGTCCGTTTGTCGCGTTTACCGTCGGCGCACACATATTCCCGACATTGTTCTCGCTTCAAGACAACTACCTGCGCGCCGCGTTTAAAGAAAAAAACTTTTCGTTCTTCACATTGGATTTCCTTCAACTTGTGGAAAATAGCTCGGACGGCTTTGTGATCTTTATGGTGGTGTTTTTCTGCGCGGCGCTTTTATGCTTCGCGCTTGGGCTTTTTTCGCAAATTGCCTGCATCGCGATGACCCTCGGCTGTTACTATTTCTACGCGCTCAACGCGCTGCACATTGGCACACTTTCCTATGATATCCTTCTTGTGACGCTATTTCTCATGTGCGTCACGGGCTACCACGGCGACTCTTTTTCTCTCGACGCTCTGCGGCGCGCTGATCCTGACGGTTACTTCAAAAAAAGGCCTTTTTTTATACAACGGCTCTTGCAGCTCCAGATCGCGTCCACCTATTTTTACACGGCGCTCTGCAAGTTCACGGCCAAAGGCAACTGGCTCACCGGCAATCCGATGTACTGTCTTTTTAAATCCACGCCCGAGAGCGTCGTGAAACATTTCCCTTTGCGGGAGCTGCTCGCCCAGTCCCCGGAACTGTGTTACGTGATCGGCCTCGGAGTCATCGCGATGGAGCTTCTTTTGCCGGTTTTACTCTTCTGGAAACGCACGCGGGTTTTGGGCATCGGCGTGGGGATTATTTTTCATATTCTATTAGTCGTGACCCTGCACGTGCCAACCATCTTTTTCTTTCTTTTTGTCCCGCAGCTTTTTTTATTCATCGATCCCGAAGAGATCACGGCCTGGATCGAAAAACAGCGGCAGAAAAGTAAAGAAACAGGCCGGGGAAAAATGCTCTACGACGGCCATTGCCACTTTTGCGTGATGAGTATCCGTCGACTCGGCGTTTTAGATATTTTTAGAAAAGTGGAGCCCGTGGACTTTCAGACGCTCGAGGACTTGAGTCTCATGGATTGGCGCCTGACGCGCGAAAAGTGCCAAAGCCGGATTCAGTTTGTCACCCAAAAACGGGAAATCCTGGAAGGTTTCGAGGCCTTTCGGTACCTCTCGACGAAACTGCCGCTTTTATGGCCGATGGCGCCGATCTTTTATTTTCCGGGGATGCGCGTCGTCGGAAACGCGGCGTACGACTTTATTGCTAAAAACCGATACCTTTTGCATTGGAAGCCAGTGTGTCGTGAAAATCAGTGCTTTCACCAAAGTCATAAGCCGTAAAAACACGCAGTTCAGTTTTAGGATCTTTCCAGCAGTCAGCCGGAAGTTTTGCTTTCTGTGTGCAAAGCTCGCTTAAAAATTCTTCCTTACTCCACTCGGTCTCATCGGCCACTTTCGGCAAAAACACTCCCTGACGCGAACCCTTGGTCACGATCACGCCGTGCTCCTTCATCACCACTTCCTCGGCGCTTTTGACGCGCCGCGGCACACTCAGCATCGAAATCTCAAGACGAATATCTTTGAGCTCTTCCAGAGTCACGGGGCGAAAACGGCCGTCATGCACAGCCGCGTGTATCGCCATATCGCGCACCGCTTCGTGGAGCGGCTGGCGCGGCAAGATATTGCCCACACAGCCGCGCAGTTGGCCATCCTTGCGAAGCGTCACAAACACCGCCCGATCTTCTTTGAGCAACGGATCCGTCACCGAAAATAGTGGCGCTTGTCCGGTCTCAAGATAGGTTTCGAGCGTCGAGCGAGCGATTTTGAGAAGTTCTATTTTTTGTTCATCCGTCAACG
The DNA here is from genome assembly GCA_964372765.1 of uncultured Planctomycetia bacterium. Taxonomy (GTDB): domain Bacteria; phylum Omnitrophota; class Gorgyraeia; order 2-02-FULL-51-18; family CAYJSE01; genus CAYJSE01. The sequence goes on from CAYJSE010000007.1 coordinate 36,877, forward strand.
TGTCTGGCTTTGGGTTTTGAGTTTTTTGGGAAAAATTTTGCCGGCGCGTGGAGTTGTCGATCGCCAAAGCCCCGTAGCCCACCACCCGCGAAAAGTCGCCGGTCACATCGCCGCTGTGGGCGTATTTCAAAACCTGAACCTCCACGTCACCCCGAAGTTTCGCGTACTCAATGGCCGTAATCGCCGCGGCCGCGCCGCAAAGCTCGTGCGTCTGGTCGCGGTAAATGCCTTTTAAGAGCGTAAAGCTGTCTTTCTTTTTTAAAAGCTCGAGTGTCGACTGGTCCATGGACTTCGCCTTGTCGCCGGCGTGATAGTGGCTCATGTCGGTGGACGCAACGACGAGGACTTTTTTGCCCGCGGAGTATTTTAGAATTGTCTCGGCGAGTCGCTGGGAATTTTCTAAAGAAGGGTCCGTTACGGCGATAGGCACCAGTTTAAAATTTTTTAGCACTACCTGCAGAAATGGCACGTGATTCTCGAGCGAGTGCTCCTCAAGATGTATGTTGGGATCCTGGCCAAACTCCGGATACTCGGCCGCGATGGCCTCCGCCATTTCCGTATCGATCGGCACATCCCCCAGCGGCGTACGCCAGGGACCGCCGCGCCAGACGGAGGCACCTGTAAAGTGGTCTTTGTGGTAAAGACCAATCAAAACAACCGTGTCGTAGGATTTTCCCTCGATTGATTTGTAGGCATGTGCCGCAACAGAACCGGAATAGGTGTATCCCGCGTGGGGCGCGATAAGCACGAGCGGCTCGGCCATTTTACTTTCCAACGCGTCCACCCTTGCCAGATACCCGCGGACCATCGACTCGAGACCTTCGCGGTCAGCGGGATAAAATTTTCCGGCCACGTGTGGTGGCCGGACATTTTCCTCGGCAAGAGACACGCCGGAAAAAAGAAGGCTAAAAATAATGAGTCCCGACAACACCGCAGTTTTTTTATGCAGTGCCGCGAGAGATTCGATCACGAGCAACACCGTGAGCACCAAAAGCAGTACCGCCACCGCGCCGATCGCGTTGGGTTTGATCATTAAAACGAGTGACCACACGGTCATCGTGAGCATAAATACCATCGGAATGGCAGCAAGCCACCACGCCTTGCCGGACCGGTAGAGCCATACCGCGAGGCTCATCAGAGTCAGCGCCGCCAGAAGTTGATTGGAAGTGCCAAAAATCGTCCAAAATACTTTCCAGGCCGGCACGAGATTGCCCTGCGCGTCGAGCATCTTGAGACTGACACAGATAAGCGGGATCGTGAGACTCGCGAGCGTCGCCGCGACTTTGCCAACAGTGCCTTTTAACCCCGTGAGCTCCTGGAAAATGTAGCGCGCCAGGCGCGTCGCCACGTCCAGCGTATCGTAGATAAATGTCGTAAACGCCAACAGCGCGAAACTGCGCGCGAAACCTTGCGGAACGCCAAAGTGACTCACAAATCGGCTCAAACCCTCGGCGTAAATTCGATCCGGCGAACCGGAAGCCAGCGCGTCGCTCTTGGCTAGCACCATCACGGTCGCGAGCGCCACGATCGCCACAAATCCTTCCAAGAGCATCCCGCCGTAACCCACGAGACGACAGTCGGACTCCTTGGCCACTTGTTTGGATGTGGTGCCCGAACACACGATCCCATGAAAACCAGAGCACGCGCCGCATGCCACCGTTACAAAAAGGATTGGAAAAAGCGGTAGGCCCTTGGGACTGGTCCACCCGGTAAAGGCCGGATACAAAATCTTTTCACCACCCAAAAATAGACCCACAACGCCGGCGGCCAGTGTCCCATATAAAAAGAAGCCGCCCAAATATCCACGCGGCTGTAACAGAAGCCACACCGGGATAATCGACGCCACAAAGCAGTAACCAAGCAACACAAAATTCCAGATCTTTTGGGAAGCAAAAAGTTCCGTATCCGGGATACGGATCGGGATATATTGCCCAAACCAGATCGCCGCCACGACCAGCGCCAAAAAAACCGGCGTCGCGACTTTGAGCGGCGTTTTAAAAATGTAGAGCGCCACGCCCATCGCGAGCCCGATTAAAAGATACAGCGCCGAGGATGCCGCCACACCTCCCCCAAGCTCCGCGTCGACAAATGAGCCGCTGGTAAGATCCGTAAACGCGGTGATCACGTAAATCAGGGAAAACCAGACAAATAACAGGAAGAAAAGATGACCCTTGGGGCCGAAGTAATCGCGCACGATCTCGGCGATCGAGGCGCCTTTGTGCTTCACAGAACCGACGAGACTTGAAAAGTCATGCGCCGCGCCAAAGAAAATACAGCCGCCAATGATCCACAATAAAACAGGCAGCCACCCGAACCACAGTCCCGCCAAGATCGGCCCGACGATCGGACCCGCGGCCGCGATCGCGCTGAAATGCTGTCCCAACAAAAACTTTTTCTCGGCCGGCACAAAATCCACGCCGTCATTTTTCTCGTGAGCGGGTGTTGGATGGTCGTCCCGGAGATCCAGCTGGCGGGCCAAAAAACGTCCATAGGTAAAATACGCTAGAACAAAAATAATTCCGACGCCGAGCGCTATCCAGGAAAGTGCCATGTGTTAAAATAGTCTACCATGAAACGCTTTAAAAAGTACGCTCAAGCTGCGCTGTTTCTCGTCGGAGTTTTGCTTTTTTGGCTTGTGCTGCGCTCGATCAACCCGGCTGACTTAAAACCTCTCTACCCCGTGCTGGCCGGCTGGTCGTGGCTTGTATTTTTATTTTACCCGTTCATGTGCGCGTGGGACGTGCAGGCCTGGAAAGTCATCCTCGAAAACCTGGAGGCCAAACCTGCGCCCTACAAGGAACTTTTCTGGGTACGCTTGGTCGGCGAAGCCGTGAACAACATTACACCCTTTCTCGATATCGGCGGTGAACCTTTGAAAATCATTCTTACACACCGTCGGCTGGGAGTGTCGCGAAAAATCGCGTTTAAATCCTGTCTTACAAGCCGGGTATTGCTTTTATTTTCCGAGGTGCTGTTTGGCGTCGTCGGATTGCTGCTGGGACTTGTGTTTTTACCCCTGTCGTCTGAATGGAAAGTGGGGTTTACGCTCACCGGGCTGACGCTGACTCTTGGCTGTGTGATCTTCACAGTTTCTTTTTACTCGGAATCCAAACGCAAGCTTCTTTGGGCGACACTGTATCACTTCATCGGCTGGGTGATGGGCGGCGTGGAAATGTATTTTTATTTCCGGCTTGTCGGCGTGCCGATCTCGCTAACGCAAGGCATCCTACTCGAGTCACTTTTGCAGATCGTGCGACTTTTAAGCTTTTTCATCCCCGGTAATCTCGGCGCGCAGGAGATGGGGATGTCGATTTTGGCGCAGATTCTCGGCAGCACGCACGCGATCGGTGTCGTCGTGAGTGTCCTGAAGCGCATTCGCCAGCTTGTGTGGACCGCGATCGGTTTTCTTATTTGGAGCGTATTTCTTTTAGCGCAGAAAAAGTCGCCAAGTGTTCAGCCATAAGGGGCTTCTTTCGCGGGTCGCGTAAAATGTAGGCCGGATGAAAAAGCACCATGAACCGCACGCCCGGATACTCCGCGTGCTCGAAAAACTTGCCCACCTCTTCCCTCATCGAAAAATCGCCTTTGTCGCGTATCACGTGCTTTAGCGCCGTGGCGCCTAGCAGCAGGATCACTTTTGGACGGACAAGCTCGATCTGTTTTTTTAGAAAAGGAAAACAAGCGTCCACTTCCTTTTGGACGGGCGCGCGATTGTCCGGCGGACGGCACTTGACGACGTTGATGATCAAACTGTCCCGGTTAGTATCAAAACCTATTTCGTTCATCATTTCATCAAATAGTTTACCCGCGCGGCCCACAAACGCCTGACCCTGCCGGTCCTCGTTTTCACCGGGCGCCTCACCGATAATCAGGACTTTGGCCGACGGGTTTCCGCGGTCGGCCACGATGTGGGTACGAGACTCAGAAAGCGGACATTTCTGGCAGGCGGACTGCACGAGCGCCGCTTTGAAATCGGAATAATTTTTCGCCGCTAAAATTTTATTGTGGGTATCGTCAAAGAGATCAAACTGCATCCGTCGGGGTCTGGGCGGGAGTCTCGGTGAGAGCGTCCAGCCGTGAGCGCAGCTCGATGACGTCCAATTGTACGCGCACGTCGAGGAAATCTTCGGTGGTGTAGATGCGCTTTACAAAATCCTCGTGCTTTTTGTCGAGCGCCTCGATGCGAATGCTAAGCTCGGCGTCGCGTTTTTGGCTCTCGCGTCTATCGATTTGAAGCGCCACGAGAAATACGACAAAACCGAGCGTCATCATGGCCAGCAGCGCCGTAAAATCCAGGGAACGCGGGCGCTGGACAAGCCGCGGACCTTCGGTAGACGGAACAGCCGGAAACTGCTGGGCTTGGGCAGTGGCCTGCCTCAACATGGCTTGGCGCAGAGCGTCCTGGATGATACTCATAGTTTCTTTATAGCACGTTCGCGACAGATTTTAAAGGATATTTGGAATCGGAAACGGCGAGCACGCGGCTTTCCGGAAACGGCACTTGGACATGGGTGCCGTCAATGTAAATCATGCCGTGCCGCATCTCGGAACGGATACGCAAGCGATCACTCGGCAAAAACGTGCCGCCTGTCAAACGGTAACGCTGACCGCGCCCCGCGTAGAGCTCTCTTGGCCGGTACTGCAGCTTTCTCGACGCGATCGGCACCACGCGCCCCCCCAGTGATCGGATAACACCCGTGGACCCTGCCGCCGTGGAAATCCACACACCGGAACTGCGTTGTTTTTCTCGACGACGCCCAAGCTCCAAAATATAGTGACTCATCGCGGCAGGACTGGCGTGACAGACTAAGATATCGTTTAAAATCGGCACCCGGAACTTGCGGCCGTCGATGGTCATGCTCATGCGGTGAATTTTCTGCGTCCGAAAACGACTGCGTTGAATGGCGTTCAAAAACCGTAAAAAATTTCCCCTATGCGCCGCGCAAAAACGCCCCACACTGTGCTGGGGGTCGGAGTTCACACCGAGTATGGGCTTAAAACGGATACTGCGCGCCGCGTCTAAAAAGGTCCCGTCGCCGCCCACCGATAGGACAAGATCATATTTTCTCTCGTCAAAGCGCCGCCCGCGCGGCAGGCACTGATAGACGACCGAGAACCGTTTCAGCATTTTTTTCACGAACTGCAGAGTCTCGTCGTGAGCCCGGATCCCGCTCCGGGGCATGCCCTCATAAGCGCTTTTCTTATAGACAATTAGAACGTGTCGGAGATTCATAAAATGTAGCTTACCACACCTATAAGCGTCATTGCGAGGCCCTTTGGGCCTCGCAATGACATTAGATTAGCAATTCAAAAATTTAGATTGGCGTCTTGAAAACCGTGTGAAAAAATTGTATACTTTTGATTGACAATGGTAAATAATTGCAGAAAGTGACAGGCACTCTATGAGACATCTATTAATAAAAGGTAGTATCCTCGGAATCGTAGGTATCTTGCTGGCGAGCGTATCGCTGGCTGAGACCAGTTTGAAATTTGAAAACTCGTCGTCCGTCACCGATACCAAAAATAAGCCGTCAGATTCTGTCGATTTCGTCGATGGTTTTCTCTACGTCGCCAACACCGATTCCTCCAAGACAAGCCAGACACTGGCGAAAAGTTATCTTGTGGCCAACAACGGCTCCGCTTCTTTTAGCCGAAACTTACTCCTGAAAAACCTGTCAGAGATCCCGACGGCTACCTTTATAGACGCCGCGGTATCGGATGAAGGCCTGTACGTTGTCGGACAAAGTAAGCTTAAAAAGAAGTCCGCGACCCCCTTCATTGCCAAATACAATTTGGACCCATCCGCGGCCAATGCCGATACCCAACTTTGGGTCACTCAATCGATCTTCAACAATGCCACGGGAGACGGTGCCTTTTTGGCTGTAATGCCCGTGCTCGAAAACAAGGTCGTTGTTGTGTACGCCGCAGGCTATGTCACCACAGTCGATAAAAACCACACGGCCGTTTTGGCCAAATACGACGCGAGCGGCAATCTCGTCTGGTCCAAAAATTTAAGTGACACCACGATCGGAAACCGCGCCGCGGCCGTGAGTCTAGCGGCGCGCGATGGCTTCATGTACGTCGCCGGTTACGTCAGCACGGGAAGTAAAACGGCCCAATTTAAGACTCCCTCTCCAGAACTGGCTCTCTGGAAATACGACACTACCGGCAAAGAAATATGGCTCAAGAAAGATCTCACCGTGCATCCTGTTTTGTCCACCAATGATATCCGCCAGGCCAGACTCGACGTCTTGGCACTGAACGATGGTGTGTATCTCGGCGTCGATGCGTCTTTTTATAAATACGATCTGAACGGAAATCTCCTCTGGAACACCCCCGTGGATACTCCCGGAGTGACCACCAGTCTTGAATCTTACAAGGATAGACTGTACGCTTCCGGGTGGCTGACAGGAAATGAAGACATGTTTGTACTGGAAATTGACAAAGCCTATGGCCGTGTGATGGCTAAGCACACCCAAGGTGCCGTCGATCAAAATGAACGGGCTCTGACACTCAAGGTCGTAGGATCCAACGCCTTCGTGGCCGGTTATAAACCCGTCTCCGAAGAGACGGTGATGCTTCAATACAAGATCATGACACCGACGACGGTACACATCGATATCGTCCCGAGCGATGACAAAAATTGGGTCAGTTTGAGCAACGAAAAACAGCCAGTCGCGATCATTTCAGGAGATGATTTTAACGCCGTCAATGACGTCAAAACCGACACACTGACATTCGGCCGCACGGGCAATGAAGCCACCTGGGATAACTGTGAACTAAAAGATGTAAGTCAGGATGGAACCTTGGACCTTGTGTGCAATTTTAAAACAGAGTTTAATTTCGCGGGAGGCACCACAAAACTACTTTTGCTCACGGACAAAGAAGCGATTTTAAAGGGAGAAATGAAAGATGGAACACCGTTCGTGGGAAAAGACACACTGCAGTTTGGTGAAAAACCAGCCCCTCCTCCGGCTCCGGAACCAGAACCTCAGCCGGAACCCGCTCCGCCCCCGGTACTTATTTCAGAACCTACTCCAGAACCAGCTCCAACACCAGCGCCTGAACCTCAGCCGAAACCAGCACCCGAACCAGAACCTGTACTCGTGACAGAACCGGCTCCAACACCGATTCTTATTTCAGAACCAGCTCCGGAACCTATCCCAGCTCCTGCGCCCGAGCCCGTATCGGCTCCAGAACCCATTTTAGCTCCAGCGCCTACTCCGGAGCCAGAACCCGTACTTGTTACAGAACCAGTTCTCATTTCAGAACCAATGCCCGCTCCGATACTTGAGCCAACCAACGTGCTAGTCTCGAAACCCATCGCACAGTCGATCGAATCACTTTCTCAACCACTGACAATCGTGGCCGAAAGCAGTGTACTGACCCCCATGCCCTCCACGATTCTTGTTTCTTCGCCGACAACCGCATCTACCGCTCCGATTTCGGCAAGCACGTACACATCCGCCTTGATAAAAAAATCGACGGCGTCAAAAACCATGTCAACGTCTACATCTTCTACGGCATCAACATCTACTCCAAATCCTTTAACGCCGTTGCCGGGAATGTACACGCCGCCGACTTCCACGGATACAGGATCCGTCACTTCGCCGCCCATACTGGATGGTCCAAAAATTGCTTTAGCCCCAAGAGCTTCTCATAAAGTTTTAAGTTCGCAGGAATCCGTAGCTTCTGAAGAAGCGGTTTCCGAACCTGACACTTTTCAAGAGCCGGCAGGACCTAAAATAAGTCTGGCGCAATCGTTTAATAATATGGGAGCGCGCGCGTTGCAGAATGGAAAACTGCAGGATGC
>CAYJSE010000008.1:0-44190 GCA_964372765.1 uncultured Planctomycetia bacterium
CCGATCGTGCTGGTCGGAAAGGGCGTTACGTTCGATACGGGAGGCATCTCGATCAAACCGTCTAGCGACATGGACAAGATGAAGTTCGACATGTGCGGCGCGGCGGCCGTGATCGGCGCGATGAAGGCGATTTCGAATCTTAAGATTCCCGTACGCGTGGTGGGTTTAGCGTCGGTGGTTGAAAACATGCCGGGCGGCGGCGCGCAGCGTCCGGGCGACGTGATCCGCTGTATGAATGGAAAAACCATCGAGGTTTTAAACACGGACGCCGAGGGGCGCCTGATCCTGGCCGACGCGCTCTCGTACGCTCAGCGCTATAAACCGAAAGCGCTCGTGGATATCGCGACGCTCACGGGCGCTTGCGCCGCGACGTTTGGGGATCTGGCCGTGGGTCTCATGGGAACCGATGCGGCGCTGGTCGAGCGGATACGCCGCGCCGGCGAAAAGACCGGCGAGCGCTGCTGGGAACTGCCGCTGTGGGACGAATACGGTGACATGATTCGCGCCGCCTACGCGGACATTCAGAATATCAGCAAAAAATACGCGGGCACGATCACGGCGGGCATGTTCTTGAAAGAATTTGCCGAGCCTACAAAGTCCTGGGCGCATCTTGATATCGCCGGCACTGCGTGGATTGAGTCGCCGAAACCCTTGACCGCTGTGGGGGCGACCGGGGTGGGTGTTCGTTTATTTGTGGAACTCGTTAAGAGCTACGTTTGAAAGCCGTATTTTTTGAAAAACACGGCGGTCCGGAAGTTCTGAAATACGGGAACTTCAAGGATCCCATCCTCGGTTCTAACGACGTTCTAGTCGGTGTCCGAGCCTGCGCTTTGAATCATCTCGATATTTGGGTGCGACAGGGTCTGCCCGGCGTTCAGATTCCGATGCCGCATATTCCGGGCTCCGATGTATCGGGTGTCATTCTCGAAGTAGGCAGGGCCGTTCAACATCTAAAAAAAGGCGATAGAGTGCTTGTCTCGCCCGGGCAAGTCCCGCAGGGAAATTATGAAGCGATCGCGGGTCTCGATAGCTTCGACCCGCAATTTCAAATCCTCGGGCTTCAGAGTCAAGGCGGTTACGCAGAAAAAGTAGCTGCGCATGAGCGCTTTGTGATACCCGTTTCGGACAGATACTCGTTTGAAGAATGGGCCTCGGTGCCGCTGGCGACGCTTACGGCCTATCACATGTTGGTCGGGCGCGCCGGGTTAAAACCCGGCGAAACCGTGCTCGTGCACGCGGCGGGCTCCGGCATCGGAAGCGCCGCCGTCCAGATCGCGAAGTTCCTCGGCGCCAGGGTTTTCACGACTGTCGGGGATTTTAAGAAAGTGGCGCGAGCGAAAAAACTCGGCGCTGACCAAGTGATCCAGTACAGAACCGAAGATTTTTCGGAGAAGGCGAAGAAACTGACCGGTGGTCGAGGTGTCGACGTGGTGTTTGAGCATATCGGTCCCGACACGTGGGCCAAAAGTCTCACGTCACTCGCACGCGGCGGGCGCATGGTGACCTGCGGAGCTACTTCGGGCCCTAAGACGGAGGTGGACGTTCGTTATCTCTATTCCAAGCAGATTTCAATCATCGGTTCCTACATGGGGTCCTTGGCCGAGCTTTACAAAGTAATTGAGCTCGTCGAGAACGGCACGCTGAAACCCACGATGGACCAGGTATTTGCCTTGAGAGAAGCGGCCGCCGCGCATCGGCGCATGGAAAACCGCCAGAATTTCGGCAAAATTGTTCTTAAAGTCTAAATCCATTGCAAATCGAGATCGACGACAACCCCAACTGCCGCGGAAGCGGGCAGTACGTTTTTAACGAGCTGGAAGCGGCGAAGCCCGTCACCGGCATTTTGGCCGAGCTTCGCGGCGTGGAAGCGCTGTGTGACGTGATCGGTGTGGACACGGGCGGCCAGTGGGCGCAGGCCCACGCGCAAAAGATCGCTGACTCGGGAGCCGGTTTCGCGTGGATCATTTTCGGCGGCGTCTGGGGCATACGGCTACGGCCGCGCGAATCGGAAGAAGGACCTTGGGATTTTCAAAATAAAAACCAGTGGGGCGAACCGTTTAAGATTTACGGAGAAGAAAAGGATATTATTTTTGGAAACATCAAAAGCGCCGTTTGAAAAATATCTTTTTATTTGTGAAAATAAAAGGGAAAGTGGTGCCTGCTGCGGCGTGGCGGGCGAGCGGCTGCGTGAAGGCTTGAAAGAAGAAATAAAAAAGCGGGGGCTTGCCTCGCGTATCCGTGTGAGCCGCTCGGGGTGTCTCGACACCTGCGCGGAGGGACCCAATGTGCTCTTGGTGCCGCAGCGTGTGTGGTTTAAACAGGTGCAGGAATCGGATATTGAACGCATTATTCAAAAAACGCTGGAGGAATAATGTTTGTCAAAGTCTCTAAAACGGATGAGTTTGCCGATGGTTTACCGAAGCTCGTAGAGCGCGGGGATAAGCAGATCGCCATTTTTAAAGTTGAAAACTCATTTTACGCTCTGCAGAATCAGTGTCCTCACCGCGGCGGTCCTCTCGCGGAGGGCGATGTCCAAGATTTTATCGTGACCTGTCCGTGGCATGCCTGGGGTTTTGACGTGCGCAGCGGCAAGTGCCAATCAGCGCCCGACGTGCAACAGCCCTCGTTCAAAGTCAAAGTTGAAGGTTCGGATATCTTCGTCGATATCCCATGAGCTTACAGGACCTGCCGAGCGTCAACGCGGCGCTGAACGCCACGAGCGCCGTTCTTTTGATCTTGGGATATTTATTCATCCGCCAAAAACGCGTCACGGCTCACAAAACGGCGATGCTTTCAGCCTGTGTCACATCGACGCTTTTTTTGGTGGGCTATCTTTACTACCACTACCATCACGGCTCGACGCGCTTTACGGGGCAGGGAGCGGTACGCGCGACGTATTTTTTTATCCTCACGACACACACAGGTTTAGCGGTCGTGATTTTACCGCTGGTTTTAAAGACGCTGTACCACGCGTTTCGCGGCGATTTTCCGAAGCACGCGCGTGTCGCGAAAATCACGCTGCCTCTCTGGATGTACGTGTCGGTGACAGGAGTGGTTGTCTACTGGATGCTGTATCGGCTTTAGCGGATAAAGCCGGCGAGGGCCGCCTCGGCCAGCCGCAGCACAGGTTCCGGATAAATTCCCAAGAACAAAATACCCGCGATCGAGGCGTATTGCAAAAGGACTTGTTCAATCTTTAGCGTGATTTTGGATCCATCGGCGGCCGGGTCCACGTAAATTACTTTCACAACTTTGAGATAGTAGTAGAGACTCGTGATGACGTTCAGCGCTCCTACCGCGGCCAGCCACAAAAGATCGGCGCTGATCGCCGCTTTTAAAAGATAAAATTTCGCGAAAAATCCGGCCAAGGGCGGCACGCCGGCCAGCGAACAAAGCGATAAAAACATACCGGCCGCCAATAGCGGCGAGCGCTCGGAGAGCCCGGCGAGCTCGCTTGTTTCATCGGTTTTGGTGTGCTGGGTGACGGCCACGAGCACTAAAAAAGCGCCGGCCGTACTAAAAATGTAGCTCGCCAGATAGTAAAGCACCGCCTCTTTACCCGTATGCCAAAACGCGGCAAAGCCTATCAAGAGATACCCCGCGTGGCCGATACTCGAGTATCCCAAGAGGCGTTTTAAATTGGTCTGGCGCAGAGCGCCCAGGTTTCCGAAGAAAATAGTCACGCACGCGAGCACACCGAATAACGTCATCAACGGGGCCTCGGCGGGTGAAAAGGCGGTCAGTAGTAGCCGTAGAATCGCGGCGAACCCGGCCGTTTTGGACCCGATCGCCAAAAACGCGGTGACGGGCGTCGGCGCGCCTTCGTACACGTCGGGTGCCCACGCGTGGAATGGCACCGCCGAAATTTTAAACCCAAGCGCCGCCACGATGAGCACCATGCCGAATAAAAACGCGCTGGGCAGAACGCTACCGGACTTCGCGGGCAGTGCTTTTTGGATATCGGCAAATCCCGTACTGCCGCAGGAGCCATACACGAAGCTCAAACCGTAGACGAAAAACGCGGTGGCGAGCGCTCCCAAGACGAGAAACTTAACCCCCGCCTCGATCGACGTCGTTTTGTCCCGAAGATACGCGGTCATGATATACAGCGACACCGTGAGCGTCTCCAGCGCCACAAACAAAAGAAGGAAATCGTTGGCCGACGCGAGAAACGACATGCCGATGAGACTGAAAAGAACGAGCAGTACAAATTCGTCGTGGCCGCGCTTTAGCTTTTTCTCATACGAACGCGCCATAAAGAGCGTGAAAAGCCCGGCCAGAAGAAAAAGGATTTTGAAAAAACGCGACAGACCATCTTGCACAAAACTACCCCCGAAGCTGGAGCTTGTGCCGCCGGGCCATAGAAGCGCCACAAACAGGATAAGACCTACCCCGGCGATTGCGACCCAGGTAATCTTTCGGCGGCAGATATCCAATACGACGCAAGAGAGGGCCAGCGCGATGAGTCCGATCTCGGTCACAAGTCCCGACCACTGGATGTCCGGAGTCATGACGGAATCCCTAGAATAGGTTTCGTCGCCGACTCGATGATCGGCAGAAGAAGCGCCGGAAAAATGCCAACCAGCACCAAGACCAGTATGAGCAGTAAAAATGGCAGACGTCCGAAACCATGGGCGTCTTGCAGTGCGGCCCAGCGCGTATTGAACGGTCCCTGAAATCCGAAACGCACAATTTTTAGCATGTACCCGGCGGTGATCACCAGTCCCGCGACGGCTCCCACGGTTTGCCAGCGCTGATGATCCCAGTTGCCCATGAGAATCAGGATCTCTCCGATAAAGTTCGCGAAACCCGGCAGGCCGCTCGAGGCCATCGCCATCATCACAAATGTCGCGGCCACAAACGGCACCTTTTTACCCAAGCCGCCCCAGTCCTCGAGTTGGCGCGTGTGGATCTGGTCATACACGAAACCCACGAGCGCAAATCCAAGCGCCGCCATGAGACCGTGCGCGAACATGAAAAACACGGCGCCGTTTAATCCGATGAGCGTTAGCGACGAGAGTCCGAGAAGCACATAGCCCATATGGCTGCAGCTCGAATACCCGAGGATGTATTTCAAGTCTTTTTGGGTGAACGCGACGAGTCCGCAGTAGATCACGTTCACGACGGCGATCCAGGCCACCGCGGGCATCCACATCGCCGCTCCTTCCGGCATCAGCGCGATCCCGAAGCGTATGATCAAGTAGGCGCCGAGCTTTTTCAAAACGCCCGCGTGTAGCATGCTCACCGAAGTCGGCGCCGCGGCGTACCCCATCGGCGACCAGGTATGAAAGGGCCACAGCGTCAGGATGACGCCAAAACCCACGAGGATAAGCGGAAACGCCCATCGCTGGAACTCGACCGGCAGAGGGTTTTGCCGCACAAAATCTTGGATCACGATCAAGTCAAACGTATTTAAGCCCGTCACCACGTACAGCGCTAAGAGCGCCAACAGCGCCAGCACTGCACCCAGCGTCAGATACAGCGTCAATTTCATGCTGGCGTATTCTTTAGGTCCGGAGCCCCAGCGCCCGATCAGGATAAATACGGGAATCACGGCGATTTCATAGAAAAAGTACATGAAAAAAATATCGAGCGAGCTTAATACTCCGAAACAGCCGGCGATCAGCGCCAGATAAAAAACGAGATACTCTTTCAGCCGGTCTTTCACGGAGAAGGATACGAGCACGCCCGTAAAAGAACACAGTGCCGTGAGCAATAGCAGCACCGCGCTCAAGCCGTCACTGCCGACGTGGTACGAGATTCCGAGTGAGCGCACCCACGTGATCTTGTCGACATTTTGGAAACCCGCGGCGGCCACATCGTAGCCAACGATATTGATGAGCGTAAAAAAAAGCGAAGAGGCGACCGACGCGAGCGCCGTGGTTTTTAGCGCTCGGACGTTGTGCTTAGGCACGCAAAGAAGCGCCACGATTCCCAGCACCGGCGAAAGCAGTATCCACGAGACGGGTCCGGGCATATTCAAGCTTTCATCACGATCCAGAAAACCATCACAACGACGCCGCCGATAAAGATCGTCGCGTAGTGGCGGATGGATCCGGTGAGTGTTTTTCTAAAGAAAGACCCGAAGCTATCGGCGATCCAAGCGGCGCCGTTTACGCCCTTGCGGATCACGACCTGAGTGTCAAAGCAAAATAATAGGCGGGCTACCAGCGTTCGGAAAAAGTCGGCAATCGCCGTGAAAAGCTCATCCAGGTAATATTTTTTCACGAGGCCGGTGTACAGAACGCCCAAGCTCCGCTCTAGCGGATCTTCCTTGGTTTTCACTTTCGCGTAAAGCCGTGTCCCAAGCCCGATACCGCCGAGCGCGACGAGAGTCGACGCGATCGCGACGAGCGTCGATTCGGAACCATGGGGCGCAACCCCCGAGTGATGGGCGCCCCGCAAAAAATCGGGGATACCGATAAAGCCCCCGATCGCGGAGAGTACCGCGAGAATCCCAAGCGGCCATCGCATTACGAGTGGTGTTGGGTGCGCGGGGCCGTGGGCGCGGCTCGGTCCCAGGATGGCGATCCAGCACAGTCTCGCCATGTAAAATGCCGTCAAAAACGCGGTGGAAAGTCCGAGGCCGAACAAAAATCGATTGTGTGTATAGGCCAAAACGAGAATTTCGTCTTTGCTGAAAAACCCCGAAAGGGGGAAGATGCCGCACAGCGTCAGTGTCCCGATGAGAAATGTCCACGCGACGAACGGCGACGTTTTCAAAAGCCCGCCCATCTTCCGGATATCCTGCGTATGCAGCGCGTGGATCATCGCTCCCGCGCCCAAGAAGAGCAGTGCCTTGAAGAACGCGTGCGTGGTTAAGTGGTACATCGCCGCCGACGAGTTTCCCAACCCCAGCGCCAGCACCATGTACCCGAGCTGGCTGATCGTGGAATACGCTAAAATCTTTTTGATATCGGTTTGCGCGACGGCCAATAGCGCCGCCAAAAAAGCCGTCACGGCGCCGAGACACGCGATCACAGTCAGCGCCGTCTCAAGTCCGGTCACCAGGAAAAACGCGCGCGCCAGTAAGTACACACCCGCGGCCACCATCGTCGCCGCGTGGATCAACGCGCTTACCGGCGTCGGCCCCTCCATCGCGTCGGGCAGCCAGATGTAGAGTGGGAACTGCGCCGATTTTCCGATCACACCGCAGAACACCAAAAGCGCCGCGACGGTCAGAGCCTCGGGGGAAATAAGTCCTTGAGCCAAGCTTTGCGGGAGGATACCGGAAAGCTTGGAAAATACAAACGTGCGTTCGCCTCCGGCCGCTCCCGAGAGCGCCCAGACATAGAGAATCCCAAGCACCAGGCCAAAATCAGCGACGCGATTGACGATAAACGCCTTGTTGCCGGCATCGGCGGCTTCCGACTTTTCAAACCAAAAGCCGATCAGCAAGTACGAACTGACGGCCACGAGCTCCCAAAACACAAAGAGCATGAGAAAATTATTGGCGAGCACAATCCCGATCATCGAAAACGCGAAAAACGATAGCGACGCGAAATAGCGCGGGTAGCTCTCGTCACCGCGCATGTAACCGATCGAGTAGAAAAAGATGCACGAGCCGACGCCGGTCACGACGAGCAGCATCAATACCGACAAAGGGTCGATGACAAACCCAAAATCGATTTGGAAAAACCACGCCCAGGACATTTCTATGGGCAAGCCTCGCGGATTTTGCAGTCCGCCGACGAAGAGCAGTGCGGATCCCGCAAGCGACACCCCAATGCCGGCCACCGAAAGAGCGCCCGCCGCTTTCGGATTTTTTAGAAAGAAAAGCACGATTGCAAGCGACGTCGCAAGCGGCGAAAGAAGAATGATCCAGGGGAGCGCCGGGTTTACCATTTGAGATTCTTCAGCGCGTCGATATTCGTGGTTTCTTTTTTCCTAAAAAGCAGGACCAGGATCGCGAGTCCGACTGTCACCTCGACGGCCGCGACGATCATCGTGAAAAACACCACCACCTGGCCCGAAATATCTCCGCGGTAGGAAGAAAAGGCGACAAACGACAGATTTCCGGCATTTAACACAAGCTCAATCGACAGGAGGATCATGAGAAGATTTCTCCGGACGAGCAACCCCACAAGTCCCGCGCAAAACAAAACGGCCGAAACAACGAGATAGTGCTGTAGGCCAATCACCGGAGGTCTTTCTTGGCCAGCACCACCACGCCCACCACGGCCGCCAGCAGTAAAAAGGAGGTTAGTTCAAACGGCAGTAGATAACGGCTGAAGAGCTCCAAGCCGACGATTTGAGCCGTCCCCTGAATGCCCGACGGTTTTGACGACGGAGAAACGGTGCGGATGACAAAAAGAATCTGAAGAAATACCAGCGTTGCTACAAAGAGCACCCCAAAAAGAGACGGTTTCGAAAGCGCGCGGATATCCGAGGCGGTCTCGTGGATATCCATCAGCATGACCACGAAAAGAAACAACACCAAAATCGCGCCCGCGTAAACCAACACCAGGATCATCGCTACGAGAAACGCCTTTAATAGAATAAAAAGTCCGGCTGTCATGCACAGAGCGCTGACAAGCCACAAGACTCCGTGGACGGCCCGACGGGAACTGATGACGCCAATTGCAGACAGCACGGCGCCTGCGGAAAAGATGTAGAAGAGGAGATTTGAGAGCATGAATACCGCCTTATTCTAGTGGCGCCGGCGGGGGTTGTCAACCGAGGATCATTTGGGTTATGATGGTACATCCATGCAGTCCATCCCTACACTTCTTGTAACATTAGGCGTCCTTTTCGCATTTTCGGCGCTGTTTTCGGCGTCTGAGGCGGCGCTTATTTCCTTAAACAAGGTGCGCCTGCGGCATATGATGGAGAATAAAAAACGCGGCGCCCGGCGGGTGTACGGCTTTATTTCCCGCATGGACAAGCTGATCGCGACGCTGCTTGTGGGCAACAATCTCGTCAATACCGCGATCGCGGCGGTCGGGACGCTGATCTTTACGAAGCTCTTCGGGGAGGGACAGGGGCTTTTGATCGCGACGGTGGTGATGACGGTACTGCTGGTGATCTTTGGCGAGCTGACGCCCAAGACGCTCGCGACGAGTCATCCGGAAGGCGTGGCTTTTTTTGTGCGGCACTTTGTGTCGTTTTGCATTTTCATTTTTAGCCCGATCACGCGGTTTTTGACGGCGGTTAGCAACGGGATCATCCGGGTCTTGGGCGGCAATCCGCATCACCGTTCGCCGCTCGTGACCGAAGAAGAGATCAAGATGATGATTCGCATCGGCCGTGAAGAGGGATTTTACGGCGAGAACGAGCGCAAGATGCTTGAGCGCATCTTTCACTTTGATGAAATCGAAGTGAGGGACGTCATGACGCCTCTGGAAAAGGTCGTGTCGGTGCCGGTGGGAGTGGCCGTGGACGATCTGGAAAATATGCTGATGGAGGAAGGGCACAACCGTATCCCGGTTTATGACGGAAGCCGTCAGAATATCATCGGCATCCTCTACGTTCGCGATATTCTCTACTTGTTTA
The DNA here is from genome assembly GCA_964372765.1 of uncultured Planctomycetia bacterium. Lineage (GTDB taxonomy): Bacteria > Omnitrophota > Gorgyraeia > 2-02-FULL-51-18 > CAYJSE01 > CAYJSE01. The sequence continues at coordinate 9,493 of CAYJSE010000008.1, forward strand.
AAAATAGCACGCTGATCAATTTAAGAGACGTCATTTCTGCGCCCTATTTTGTAGCGCAAAATCTGAAGGTCGCCGAGCTTTTGAAAGAATTTCAGCGGCGCAAGATACAGATCGCGATCGTGCGCGATGCCGGGTCCGAAAAAGCGATGGGGCTCGTGACGCTGGAGGATCTGATCGAAGAAATCATCGGAGAGATCGAGGAGTATAAGCTATAATAAACGCCCATGATTATGCCATTTCGGGGCAAAACTCCTAAAATTCACTCTTCTGTTTTTGTGGCGCCGGGCGCGCATGTGATCGGCGACGTGACGCTGGCGAAAGGTGCCAGCGTCTGGTTTACGGCCGTTTTGAGAGCTGATATCGCGCCGATTCACGTTGGAGAAGAAACCAATATTCAGGATGGATGTGTGCTGCATGTGGACCGCGGCGCGCCGTGCGTTTTAAAAAAGGGGATTATCATGGGTCATCAGGCCACCGCGCACGCGTGTGTCGTGGAGGATGGGGTGTTGATCGGGATCGGGGCGAGGATTTTGAGCGGCGCGCGGGTGGGGGCCTATAGCTTGATCGGGGCGGGCGCGGTGGTTCTGGAGGGCGCGCGGATACCGCGAGCGTCGCTGGTGTTGGGAGTGCCGGGGAAAGTGGTGCGGCGGTTGTCGGACAAGGAGATCGCCTCGCATGTGCCCTGGGCGCGGCGTTATCGACAGCTCGCCGATATTTATAGGAAGTATCTGGGATAATTGACAAGGCTCATCATCGTCCGTCACGCGGAGTCCGCGTTCAATGACGAAAATCGCATTCAGGGTCACAAGGATTCAGGGTTAACGCGCCGAGGTTTGCGGCAGACCGCGAAACTCGCGCGCCGTCTCCGGGGGTTTCGTATCGACAAAGTTTACTCGAGCGACTTAGGACGCGCCTACTCGACAACCGTGGCTATCTTGCGTCATAAACGGCTTCCGATTATCCGGGATCCCGGTTTGCGGGAGATTCATCTGGGCGACTGGGAAGGGATGACACCGGAAGAGGTGAATCGTCTCTACGAGAAAGGTTATAGAAAGTGGCTGCGCAAGCCTTCGTCGGTGCGTATTCCACGCGCCGAACGGGTCGCGCATTTTCGCCGGCGTGTCACCGAATGCGTGCGTCAGATTGCGGGCCGGAATCGGAGGAAGACCGTCCTGATCGTGACGCACGGCGGCGTGATCACGGCGCTTTTGTCCGACTGGCTCAAGGCTGATTTTGATCATCTGATTTTAAATCTCCAGATCGACAACACCAGTCTCACGATGGTGGATGAGACCGATCGCCGCGCGCGGCTTTTATTTATCAATGATGCGTCGCATCTTTCATCGAGAGAAAAAAATGACCACACTGTCTTTAGTAAACATTCTTGACCTAGTCCCGGAAGAGCTCCGCGCGAAATTTACGGAGCTGGGATTTGACGCGTACCGCGCCGACCAGGTGATGAACTGGATTTATTCGAAGGGCGTCTACGATTTTGACCGCATGAGCAATCTGCCAGCGTTGCTTCGAGAAAAGATCAAGAAAAGTTTTACGATCGTCGTTCCGGAAGAGGCGGAGTGTCAGAAATCCCATGAGGATAAAAGCGTCAAACTGCTTTTGAAGCTGACGACCGGAGACTACGTCGAAACGGTGCTCATGTCGTTTAGGGATCGCGTCACCGTGTGTGTATCCAGTCAGGTGGGGTGCAAGTTTCACTGCGCTTTTTGCGCGAGCGGCCAGAACGGTTTTTTCAAAAACCTGACCGCGGGGGAAATCGTCAGTCAGGTTTTGAAGGCGCGCGATCTGGCTCCGGACAAAAAGATCACCCATATCGTGTTGATGGGCATCGGCGAGCCGCTCGACAACTACGCCCATGTTTTAAAAGCGATACGGATTTTAAACTCGCCCAAAACGCTTCAGATCGGCGCGCGCCGGATCACCGTGTCCACCTGCGGCGTGGTGCCCAAGATCGAGAAATTGAATCAGGAGGGTTTGCAGATCGAGCTTTCCGTCTCTTTGCATGGGCCGAACGACGAAGTGCGCCAAAAGATGATGCCGATTAACCGCCGATATCCCGTAGCGCGGCTCATGGAAGTCTGTCGGGAATATATCGAAAAGACAAACCGCGCGATCACGTTTGAATATATTTTGGCGAAGGACGTGAATGCGTCACCGCGTGAGGCGCGTCTACTGACGAAGCTATTGAGCGGGATGCTTTGCAAGGTGAATCTTATCCCTCTCAATCCGATCCAGGAATTTCCATACAAGGCGCCGAGCTATCCGGAAATCGTTCTTTTCCAAAAAATCCTAACTAGCGCTAAAATCAAGACCACCGTGCGGTTTTCGAAAGGGCAGGATATACAGGCGGCTTGTGGGCAGCTCCGGTCGGTGAAGATAGGTGGAAGGTCGAAGGTGGAAGGTCGAGGGAGAGGGGAGATCTGAGTGATGGAGGCCTATTTTTCAAATGTAGGGCAAATCATCCAGTCGAATCCGGCGTTGGCGTTCTTTGTGGTGTTTGCGGCTGGCGTTTTGGTGAGCTTCACGCCGTGCGTGTATCCGGTGATTCCTTTGACGCTTGGGTTTATCGGCGCTAAAAGCGCCGAGAGCCGCTCGCGGGGATTTTTTCTATCGCTCGTGTACGTACTGGGCATGGCGGTGACCTACGCGACACTTGGCGCCATCGCGTCGCTTTCGGGAAAACTGTTTGGCCAGATCGGTTCGCACCCGGTTTCTTACCTGCTTGTCGGGAATGTGTGCCTGCTTCTAGGTTTGTCGATGCTGGGGGTGTTTCAACTTCCACAAATATTTTTTGGCGCTTCGGCGTCTCCTAAGAAAAAGGGCAGCTACGCGGGCGCCTTTGTGATCGGGCTTTTTTCGGGGCTGATCGTCGGGCCGTGCACGGCGCCGGTGCTGGCGAGCATCCTGCTTTACGTGGCGAGTCAACACAACGTGGTCTATGGGTTTTCGCTTCTTTTTGTGTTTGGGTATGGAGTGGGGTTTTTATTGATTTTATTGGGTACGTTTACGGGGCTTCTGGCTTCGATGCCCCGGTCCGGAGAATGGCTTGTGCGCGTGAAAAAACTTTTCGGCTGGGTACTTTTGGCGGCGGCTGAGTATTTTTTAATCCAGGCAGGAGGGTTGTGGGTATGAGACGGTTTTTATGGGCGGTGGTTTTAGTGTTTTTGGTGGGTTGCAGCGGCGCGGGTTCTTCTTCGTCGGAGGCGGAGAGCGGGCACAAAGTGAGTCTCGAGCAGCAATTTACGCTGAAGGATGTTCGCGGGCAGGACGTGAGTCTCCAAAGTCTTTTGAAAACCAACAAGGCGGTGCTCCTCAATTTCTGGGCGACTTGGTGTCCCTACTGTAGAGAAGAGATATCTAGTTTGATACAACTTCAGGATAAGTATCAGGATAAAGGGTTTACCGTGGTGGGCATCGATGAGGCGGAGTCCGCCAGAAAAGTGTCCGCTTACATGGAAAAAAAAGGCATGAATTATCCCGTGCTGCTGGACGAGGATGGGGAAGTCGCCGCCCGATTTGGCGTGGTGGGTATCCCGACTTCCGTTCTCATTCGATCGAACGGGCAGATTACCGGAGTTTTTAGCGCCCTCGACCGCAAAGCCTACGCGGAGATCGAAAAAGCGCTCGCGTGAAGTTTCAAAAGGGCTCGGTCCGCCGCAGCCTCAAGTTTTCCATCATCGACGGTGTCTTTTGCTCGATGATGGTAGGCGTTACTGACGCCTATCTTATTCCGTACGTGATCGCGCTGGGCGCTACCGCATCGCAAGTGGCTGTGCTCGCCACGGCGCCGGGGCTGGTGGCGTCGCTCATTCAACTGAAATCCGCTTCGGTCACGCAATCCATCGGCTCCCGCACCAAGCTCATCAACGTCATCGTCTTTTTCCACGCCCTTTTGTGGATCCCGATTTTGCTACTGCCGTATGTTTTGCAGGCGGCGCATTGGACGAGCGTCATGATCTGGAGCTTAGCGCTTTTTGTGACACTGCACGCGTCGTTCGGAGCGTTCGCCACGCCGGCATGGCAAAGTCTCATGTCGGACTATATCCCCACAAAAAAGCGCGGGGCATATTTTGGCTGGAGAAACCGTGTGCAGGGGATTGTCGTCGTGGCGTGCTCGGTGGGCGCGGGACTTCTTTTAAACTATTTCGGCAAGGACCGCATCGTTGGGTTTACGATTTTGTTCGCGTTTGCGGTCGTCACACGGCTTATTTCGTGGTGGTGCCTGACCCAAATGGTCGAGCCGTTTCGCAAAAGTTCGCACGACGTGTATTTTAGCTTCTGGGCGTTTGTGAGCCAGCTTCGGACGAGCAACTTCGCGAAGTTTGTGTTTTTTATCTCGGCGATGAGCTGTGCGGTCAATATTTCGTCGCCGCTTTTGTCACTATTTTTACTGAAAGATATCCATTTCAGCTATGCCGAGTACATGGTGGTGATGACCGTGGCGTCGATATCCGGATTTTTATTTCAGGCGCTTTGGGGTCGCTATGCCGACCGCTATGGTAATATTCGTGTCCTAAAAATCGCGGGGTGGGGCATCGCATTTTTGCCGTGCCTGTGGCTTTTTTCACGCGATCTTTGGTATCTCGTTTTTGTGCAAGCGTTCGCGGGCGCCTCGTGGGGCGGGTTTACGCTTCTTTACACCAATTTTATGATGGAGGCCGTGAGTCCCGAGAAGCGCATCCGCTGTATATCCTATTTTAACGTCGTCAATGGTCTGGCGGTGTTCCTGGGGGCCGCGGTGGGCGGCCGGCTGATCCATTATGTGCCGGTAGTTTTCGGTTATTCATTCTTGGGACTTTTTCTGTTATCCTGTATAGGGCGTCTGATGGTGATGGCCTTTCTATCGAATCAGATCCGTGAGGTGCGGCGTGTTTAAAAACTACTTTTTAGCGTTTGTCCCCATTTTTGTCGCGGTGGATGCGCTTGGCATGATCCCGGTTTTTATGTCGTTGACGCACGGGATGGGCCGCGCCGAAAAAGAAAAGCTGATCCGGCACTCGACCTTGACGGCGCTTTTAGTGGCGATCGCGTTTCTGTGGGTGGGCAAGGCCGTGTTTCGGCTTCTCGGGATCTCGATCGCGGATTTCATGGTGGCGGGGGGAGCGATTTTGTTTGTGATCTCGATCAACGATCTTTTGGCGACAGGTAAAAAAACCAACATCCCTGGCGAGACGATTGGCGTGGTGCCGCTGGCGGTGCCGCTCATGGCGGGACCGGCGGTTTTCGCGAGCTCGCTCATCTTGGCTGATACGCTCGGTGTCTATCCGACACTATTTTCGATCGTCGTGAATATTCTGCTCTGCGGCGGGGTGCTGTACTTTTCTTCCTCGATTTCAAAGGTACTGGGGGAGGTGGGGTCGCACACGCTGTCCAAAATCTTCAGTTTGCTTCTCGGGGCCATCGGCGTCATGCTCATGCGCCGTGGCATCATCGAAATCCTAAGAGCTTTTTTCCAAAGCTAACAGTATTTAAGTATGTCCGGCAACGACTGTTTTCGACCGGCGCCATTAACGGTTCGAAATAGCTTATCTTAATTTGGTGGAGTGTTTTTTTAGCCAAGCGGAAATTTCTTTCCAATCTTTATGGGTTTTAATCACATCGATTAGAAAGTCATAAGTTTCATCGGAGGAGGCGGTTAGGTTCCAATGGTTTATGAGCAGAGTGAGGTGGCAGGCCGCGAATGCACCGCGCTTATTTCCATCCACAAAAGCATGGTTCATGAGTAGCGAATGGCCAATGGCCGCCGCTTTATCAAAGAGGGTAGGGTAAGCCTCTTCTCCAAACGCCGTGCTTTGGGGGCGCAAAATAGCCGCTTCCAAAAGACCCTTGTCGCGAATACCGGTAGATCCACCGTATTTTTTAAGCAAAGCTTCATGGGCTTCCAGAATCTGCTCAATGGTAAGATATTTCACTTGGCAAGTTTTCGATAGAGATTGTCGTACTGTTCCATGCTTTTGCCAAGCATAGATAGAAAGAGGTCCGACGTTTTTTCCTTACCTACGGATTTTTCGAGTTGGTCGAAATGTTCCCGAAGCAAGTAAATCGCTTTTTCCGTAAGATGGCCTTTGGTGGTATGCAGTTTTTCTGTTAGCTGTTCCAGTACTGTGTAAGCTTTTTGATCGATTCGGGCGTTTAATTGATGTGTTTTCATGGAGCCCTCCTATGCTGTAAGTATATAACCAAATGAAAGCAATTACAAGCAAAACGTATATTTGTAAGGGACAATTCATCGCGTCCAATGATTATCGCCAAATATGGATTTTGGCGTATTCATCGTGTACGATAAATCGCGCCTATACCGAACAATGTTAAATTTTGATAAATATTTGTTAAACGTTTATACCCTAAAAAATTTGCCTGAATCACGCCTTTCAGGCATACTCTTAACACTATTAAATTCGCCGCAACTCCTTAAAAAATAGCTAGTTATGGGGGGGCAGTCCCCGGGACTGTCCCTGGAACGCGGTGTTTTTGCTTTCAGAATACACAGGCTTTAAATAAGGCTAATGAAAAGACCTATTCTTAAAACGATCTCACTGATCCTCGTAGGATCCTTTTTGCTCCAAGATCTATCCTTTGGCGCTGAGAATCTTTCGAATTTATTTTTTCAGCTTCCAAAAATTGATATCCCTAAGTCCGTTGGGATGGTTCAAGAGTCCCGCAAGGCTTCACCCCGAACTCCGAACTCCAAACTCCGAACTATTATTTTAGTCGAAGACGCGCATGTGAATGTGTCGGCGCAATTGAACATCGCGAAGATATTGGAAGCGATCATTCCCAAGGTCGAAGGTGGAAGGTCGAAGGTGGAAGGAAAGTCGACGTATGTGTTTCTCGAGGCCGGAACTGGAAACGATTCGTTGTCTTACCTCCGCCAATACGGTACGGCCAACCAGCGTGAGATTGTCGCGAAAAAGTATCTCAATAAGGGCTATGTTCAGGGTGCCGACTATCTGGATCTTACATCGGATTTAAATTTTGTTCTTTGGGGCGTGGAGGATAAAAAGCTCTACAACGAAGGTTTGAAAATTTATGCCGAGCTGATTGCCCAAAGAGAGAAATTAAATGCCTATCTCGCGCGCGTCCAAAAGACTATCGATATTTTAAAGCCAAAGATTTTTAATCCATCTCTTCAGATTCTCGATCAAAAGAAAAAAGATTATGACGCGCAAAAAATTTCACTGACGGAATATTTTGAATACTTGGTTTCGCAGGCTGGCGAGATTGGCGTAGGGGCACGGCGCGCCGTGCCCCTACCCGCATGGGATGGCCTATTTCCAAATCTAAAAGTTCTGAAAGACCTGAAAGCCAAAGAAGCGGCAATTGATTTTAAAAAAGCGTCGGAGGAGCAGGTGGCGGCGATTGGGTCGCTGTCGATGGAAGATCAAAAGGAATTGGAAGAATACGCCAAAAATAATCCAGGCAGATTGAATTCGAAAGAGCATCGAGAGCAATCGGCATTTTATGCGTTGTTGGAGGAGAAGTTGACAACCGTCATTGCGAGGAGTCCGAAGGACGACGAAGCCCGCCTGCCGGACGGACAGGCAATCTCTGTGACGGATGGATTGCTTCGGCGCTACGCGCCTCGCAATGACGGGAAGGTAGAATATCCCGAACTATCCAAATATTTCGATTACCTTAAAACCTCCGAATCTCTCGAAGCCCAGCATATTCTTGAAGAACTAGAAACCTTCCGAGAAATCATTTTTAATCAGAAGACCAAATCTCTCGACGAACAGCGCCTATGCAAGGCCGACGAGGCCGTCGGGATTCTCACGACGCTTTTCAATCAAACGCTGACCCCCAAAGATTTCCAGAAAATAAAAGATAACGCGCATGTTTTTGACATCACCAACCTCACCGCGTTTCTGAACCGCAAGATCATGGATATTAAGTCCAATTACGAAGACGCGGTGTTTTTGAAAAATGAATACGAAGAGGTTTTCAAGAAAGCGCAGCGTTTTTATGAGCTGACTTATGAGCGCGATGAGGCATTTTTGAAAAACACGCTGGCGAAGATGAATGAGGAAAAATTGGACACGGCGGTACTGATCACCGGCGGCTACCATTCCCAGAATCTGCGGGAGCTCTTCAAGAAAAACGACATCTCCTACATCGTGATTACGCCGCAGGTGGCGACTGAGACGAATCAGGAAAAATATGAAAAAATCTTGCTGGGACAGCAGACAGCAGACGACAGACGACAGACCGTAGACGGTAGACAGTATTCAGTAGACCGGGACGATCAATGGTCTGTGCTTCCCGCCGCCGAAGCTGTGACCGCGACTGGCGCGCGCTTGACCGATGTGATTCAGCAAGAATTAGGTCCCGCTGTAGGGGCGCAACGTGTTGCGCCCGTCGTCGAGGGTGCGAGGCTCGCGGCGTTGCCTTTGGCGATAAAGTTAGGAGTTGGGAGTGAGGAGTTGGGAGAGCCGTCCCACCGACTCCCAACTCCAGACTCCAAACTCGACGCCGCAGGCGCCTGGCTCGCAGAAAATGAGGAAAGTGGAAAAGAAGGGGTTAGAGGAGGAACAGCAAAGTCTAGAATTAAACCGCTATTTTTTCAAGATAGGGTTGGATCAGACGGGAGATCTCTTCCCGGAGTCCCTTCACATGGACAAAGATGGGGGGTTGATTTTTCTTCTTTTGGCGTTTTGCCATTTCAAGATTTTTACGAGATAGCTCAGGGTCGTTATCCACCAGGAAAAAGACTTGAGCGCTTTCTGGAATCTTGGACTCCATTTCAGGGTGTTCTAATAGGTATTTGGAAAGCTCTGTCGAGTACACCAGATTTTTCTCGAAAAACTGTTCGTCCGTCATTTCTTCATCTCCTTGCGATACTGAGCTACGTAGGCTTTCCAGTTACTTTTCAGATCAGCCTCAGCAAAATCCAGCGCGTCACTAAAAGTGTGCAGGAAAAGCGGCGTTTTGTCAACCTTGCCCGATGGACGAATCAGATCTCTGTGAGCAAAGCCATGGGCCGTGTCATAGCGGACAACCGGATGCCAACGCCCTATAGCCAAGACCTCGATTTGAACAGAAAACCCGGTAATAATTTTTCCGGTTCGGAAATGCTCATGTCGCCTGCGAATGTCGATAGCCAAAAAGGTGACAAAAGAAGTTTTTTTGGTGGACATGAGGCAAATATAACAAACAGATATAGAGCGGTCAAGGGCTTAGACGGTGGCGGGCTCGCGGGTGAAAAAGGTTATCCGGGTACCCTCTCAGACACCCCGATACCCCGAACCCACTCCCGGATATCCAGATTCTCCGATAGCCTGACCGGCGCCCCTGCTCGCCGGGCAGGCGGGCGGCTCGCCGGACAAGGGAGCGTGGATGAAGCTAGCAATTTTCTCCGGTACCTGCAAGAAATCCAGCCTTTCATCGACCAGCTTCTTAAAAATAAGGGCGAGGTTCACCCGGCCGTGGATCCGGCGTATTCGGTGTTTTATACGGCGCTTTACGGTCTGCTAAAGTTCGCGCAGGCGCTTATCAGCGATGAAGCATCCAAACGCTTCGCGGTCGTCGAAATTCCCTACGACGATCCGACCTATATCGTATTTAAATGCATGGTCAAAGCCGAGAGACTGCCGGGTCCTAGGCAGTATTTGATTTCTCTGATGAACGAAATTGTTTATGAGACCGAGAAAGAGCCAGACCCCAATGATCTCATCACTCATCAATTTGAGGTAACCAAAGTTGTCTCGCATAAACATAAAATTGAGTCCGTCGGGGAGTCTTTTGTGTTGGCCGCCGATACGGACAGTCCGGAAACGGTGGCCCGCCGTGTCGCAGACGTGGTCATGGAAAATCATTTGGATTTAACGGATAGTTCCAGTGTACAGGCTCTTGCCGACAAACTAGCCGCTTCTCCGATCGATGTTTCAAAGACAGCTTTTGAAGATCACGCGGAGATTACAATCTCCGCTGGCTCCGAGTCGTTCCGCATTGAGACCAAGAAAATAGTCGATCCGGCGGATCGTGGGCACAGGACGGAGGATGTTTATTTTGAAATTACACGCATGGGTTCTGAGGACAGGATCAGACAGGGTCTCCAAAGAAGACTGGCGGCTGGGGATATTTATCAGCATTTGTTAGACGAGTATGAGCAGAATTTGGCGATCCTGGCGTCTGATGTCTCAGAATCGATTCATCAATTGTCGAAAAAGAAAAACCCGGCGGCTGTTGCCGACGATCTTCTAAAAAAGCTTTACGCCGATAATAAATGGATGTCGTTCGAGGTGATATATAAACCCCGTCATGTATTCGGATCTATAGAAGCCAAGGCCGAAACATCCGCTTACGATGTTGCCGTTGACGTGGCCCAGACCGTAAAGAAGCTAGTCGAAATTAAAAAGGGTGAATGGGTTTCGTCCGATACGCTTCAATACGCGGTGATGCACTCGAGCCTAGGCATGGACTCCAACTTGTCTCGCTGGTATCTTGACAGAGGTTTTCTGGATTCGCATGAAAAAAAAGGTTTCTTTACGCCGGAGAAAGCGGGCGATGTGGAGTTTTGGTTTAAACGGATTTTAATGCAGCTAGTGTACGGCGCTCATTCCGATTTCATGGATTTTGTCGAAAAAGAAGCTTTGCCCCAATTGACGGATGTGGTCTTGAGGACGTTTGGGCCTAAAAAGCTTTTAAGGATGATATCCGCGCTGGTTGAAGAGCTGCATTGGGATATTTTGGTTCAAAAGCGTGCCGAGGTGTTTCTAGAAACGCTGAAGCGCGATCCGCGATTTTTGGATCCCGACGGTGCGCGGCTCGCCGGTTATTTAGCGACTAGCGAAACTTTGTTTTCGGAATCTTTGGCGGAGATTTTTAGTGATAGCTTTTTCAGAAAGCAAAGCGGGCTGGAATTCTCGTTGCTCGAGAACACGCGCCGCGTAATGCAGAGCGGCTTTAATGTGCTGTTTGGTCAGGTCGGGGTAGCCATCAATGATTTCCTCGGTGGTTTGCCCCGCTTCCAGGAGCTCGAGAACGATCCAAACCATCATTCGCGTTCCTTTAAAACAGGGCTTGCCGTGGCAGATGTCAGGATTAACCGAGATGTACCGCAGGATAGGATCTTTTATGGGCATACGCCTCTAGGCGTGGGCAGGAAGTTGGACGTCGACATGCCCAAGTTCTTCAGTGAGAGTGATGGTGATGAGATCCGCGGTGGCGATCAATGGCGATCCAGGCCAGAAGCACAGCCCCCAGTATCATGGCGAAAATCAGACCTTCCATTTTACGCCTCCTTATCTCCGTATGGATCCGCGCAAGTTATTCCTATGATCAGGAATAAAAGTGTGGATATTATAAATGACATTTTAAGTAAAATCGAATCAATTTTACCGAACGCGCCGCCCACGATCCAAGCAATCAAAAACGCTTGGAATAGCGTCAAAGATGTTTTTGATATAGCTTCCAGTCTTTTTTCTGTCCAAAAGCTACCCTTATTCATACGTCACTATATATCACAGGATGGGCTCTTTCACAAGATCGAACCCTCTCACGGCCGCAGGCCCGCCGATGCTTTAGTGGCGGGCGCCCGGCTCGCGGCACTGGCTTCGCCGGCAGGCGAAAGGTTGAAGTGGTTGGGGATGGCGACCTTGACAGCATCTTCTACGGATGCCAAGCGTTCTTCTACGCCTATCAATCGATCTTCCACTCTCTCCATGCGATCGCTTAAAGAAGATACTTCTTCTGCTACCGCTCTGAATTCGCCTTTCAAGTCTTCCACGATCGCGGCTACTTGGTTGGCTGTAAAAGAATCAATTTTGTCTTTCTTAGGATTGTCCGCCACGAGATGGGTTTTATCAAAGGCTTTTTACACTGTCAATTCAACTTTTCCTCCAACCTCTAACCTTTCACTCCTTATCCCGACGACGCAGTTGCTGCCGGGTGCGCGGTTGGCTGTGGCGAATCCCGATTTGTTCAATGAAATAAAATGGCAGTTGGAAAAGGGATGGAAATTTAGGCCGGACGCGGAGTTAATGAAGGCGTTTGCGCAAACGGATCGCCGTCACTTTTTGCCTTCCGCTAAGCACCCCCTAGCAGAGCTGAACAAAGCGATTGATACGGCCGACGGGCAGACGAATACGCAGCCCAGCCTTACGGCTTGGATGATCTTAAACGGTGTTAAACCCTTACTCGAACAGGGAGAAAATCCTAAAATTTTGATTATTGGAACCAATACCGGTTACGCGGAGGCGGTTCTCGCCCGTTATTTGGAAAATCGCTGGCCGGGGGATGAGTCCAAGGTCTATTCCGTGGACATCCTCGAGAAATTTGTGCGTGTCGCGCAGGTCACTCTCGAAAAATTTGTCAGAGAAGGCAAAGTTTCTTTGAAGCACCAGCCCGAAGAGCTGGGCTGGCCGGAGGAAAGTCCGTTTGACGCGATCCTGGTTTACGCCGCCACGGACTCGGAAGAGGCGCTGGAGCTTTTGGCCGGGCAGCTTAAACCCGACGGTCGTCTCGTGGTCCCGTGGACGGACGAGGGCGGCCAGACCACGCTGCAGGTTCTGCGACGGAAAGACGCGTCGTTTCGGCTCGAACCCGTCGAGTGGGTTGTGCCTGTGTCGGTGAATTTTGTGCCGCTTCTCTTGACCGAACAGGGGCTGGCAAAAACGCGGGCAAAGCTGGGGGCGCGGCTGGCGAATCCGGATATTTGGGAGAAGCTCCGGTCTCACGGGCTGAACGAGGATGATTTCGAGGCGATCGAGGAGTTGGGTTTGAGTCCCGGGAGCTATCGAAATACTTTTGAGGGATCTCAAGCTATCCGCATGCTGCGCAAGCTGATCCAAAACGCCAATGGCCCGGTGTTTTTAGTCATCGGCGGACCGGACGCGATCCGGCTCCGGCGTTTCGCAGACAAGGCGCCGGCGAATGATTTCATCGATTTTTTTCACACGCCGGTTCCTCAAAGGCCGGATTTATCTTCGATTACGGGGGTGCCGAAAGAACAGATCGCGTTTGTGTCGGAAAAAGAGCATAGGATTTACGATGCGGAAAGTTTCTTAAGGCTCCCCGAGTACCAGCAAAAGGTCGCGCTGGAAAACTTGACAGTTCAGCTAACCCGAGCATTGGAAAATCCCTCAAAGAAAGTCATCATTTATGATGGCGCCATCCCGGTTTTAAAGCCCCGTCTCTTGTCTTGGCTGGACGGGGAGAGTTGGCTCCGGAAGAAACATTTTCGAACTATTTGGGTCAGGACCCGGGGTATTTACAGCGAGAGGAAACAGCGCTTCTTAGACGTGAGCGGTAATTTAAACACCCGGCAAAATGCGGCCGATATTGGTGTTCGTGTATTATTTGAATTTGGGAATAAAAATCTGCGGGATCTTGAGCCCCGGGATAAGCCGAGTCTCGTGCTGCGCATTGTCGGCTGGATCTATCAATGGACGCTTCGGAGATTTGTGCATGTGTACGGCGCGGAAAACTTAAAAGCGCTGCCGCGCACCGAGAGCGCGATCTTTGCCGGCAATCACGTGAGCGCCGTGGGCACGGACGGGGCGCTTTTTGGGCCTGAGCTTTATCTCGAGACGGGGCGTGTATCTAGATTTATTTATCGCATTCGTCGGGTAGACCCGCTGGCCAATTTTCTGTCGCAGGTGACGGGAGGCATACCGCTCTGGGATGAGGAAAATGAAAACCGGCAAGTGATCTCGGCCGGATCCGCCCGCCGGCATACCGACACCTCGATGAATGGAACTCCAGTAAAACGTTTCTGGATACAGAAAGGGACCGCTCTTTTTGTGTCTCTACTCGTTCGTTTGGCCGGCGAAACGCCGATGCCGCTTGAAAAACCGGAAAGCACACCCTCGGCCAAGGAGAGGATTTTGGCCCGCTTGAGAGAGCCGGGCACGACGATTGGGATTTTTCCGGCCGGCCGGGCCGACCACACGGCTACGGAAAACATGCAGCACTTTGGCCGGCGAGAGGGTGACACGAAAATCGCGGAGATTGCCGTCGCGGCCGATGTGCCAATCGTGCCGTTCACGGTCCGAGGAAATTTCGGCCACAAGCTCAGTGCCTGGAAGTGGCTTATCGATTATTTACGCCGCGAAAAGACGACTAAAAAAAGGAAGCTTTCCATTTACTATGGAACACCGATTTATCCCCGCGACGCGAACGGCCAATCCAAAGATCCCAAGGTCCTCACGCAGGAAATGAAAGACGCGATTCTTGAACTGGACCAGCTGCTCCAGGTGGTTCAAAGCTTGCCCGCCAAAAATCGCGGCGGGCCTCCGGGCGCGCGGCTGGCGATGGCTCCATTCACATTGAAGCCCGGCGCGCTTACGTCTAAAGAGGCAATTATAAAAAGTGTTCTCAAGGAACATTTCGTAAATCACAAAATGGACCCAGATATTACCGAGAAACTGGCAAATACTTTAACGCGTATGAGAAATGACTTTTTGGGCCAGTTGGTGGACTGGGGAGTGCTTTTGCCTGAAGAAAAGATTATTTTAGAAAAAAAATCCGACGAAGATTTAAGGCGGTATGTTACGGACCATTCTGATTTGGTCAACCGCCTAAATTCTCTGCTCGAGTCCTATAAAAAAGAAAATTATTCCCCGCCAAGACAGGATATTTTGCTGAAGCGCCTTATTCCCGTGTCAGAGATAAAGAAGGTCTTGGCTAAAGGAGTGCCTCTTCATATTATTTTCAGTATTTTGAACCGGCGCATGGCGCTTTTATTTTCCATCGATGAGGCAATTCAGTTTGTAAACGCCCACGAACACGAAACAATGGGCCGGGATAACGCGTGGAGGATCGTCGTGGGCCAAGGCCTTGAGAAATCAGAATTTTGGGTTCGAGAAGCAAAAAAATTTGTTAGACGGCACTCCAAAGAGCTTGGGGGTGATTCGGTGGCATGGATTGTTATCATTAGCCACGGTCTTGATAACGCCCGTAACTGGATGAAACAGACCAGGCCGCTTGTCAAAAAATACCAGTCGAGAGTGGGCGGCAAAAAAACCGCGTGGAGGATTTTAATTAATCAAGGCCTTGAAGATTCTGCGCAATGGGTCGATGAGGCGGAAAAAGTCGTTGCTGAGATTGAGCCGCGAGTCGGCGGGAAAACGAACGCATGGGACATCGTCATGAGCTACGGTCTTGGTGGCGCGAAAGCGTGGGTTGCAAGAGCGTCGTCTATCGTTGATCGATTAAAATATAAGGTAGGCGGCGAGGATAACGCGTGGAGAATCGTCGTGGCGCAGGGTCTAGAATCCGCTGAATCGTGGGCGGAAAAGGCTGGACGTTTTGTAGCTCTGCATCAGGAGGAGGTTGAGGGGGCGTTCAATGCGTGGCGGATCGTGATTAGTCAAGGAGTTGAAAGCGCGGAGGCTTGGGTAGTTCAAGCTCGGGAATTTATCAAAAATTATACAGGAAAAGTAAGAGGGGGCGGTATTTGGAACGTGCTTGCCAGGCAGGGTCTTGAGGATATTCACTCGTGGCTGAGTAAGGCGAATAACTTTGTCGCGGCTTACCAAGATAGGGTTGGCGGGGAGGATAATGCGTGGAGAATTATTCAATCCAAGGGATTGGAGAAAGCCGAGAGATGGGTTAAGACGTCGGAGCGCTGGGTTTCAAAGAATCACCATCGTGTCGCGGGAAGAAGCAATGCGTGGAGAATTGTGATTACCCAGGGCAACGCGAAAAAGGCCAATGCGTGGGTCCAAGGGGCGGTTAAATTAGTCGGTCTTCATAAGGATGAGGTGGCGGGCGCATCCAACGCATGGGATATTGTCATTGATCATGGACTGAGCGGATTGGAAGGTGATAGCAGTTGGTTATCCAGAGCCAGGCAAAGCGTTGCCGCTCATCCGGAGTGGGGCACCCCCAGGGACGCGTGGCGGCAGGTGATTAAAAATGGATTGCCGGATACGAACGCACAAGCTTCTGGTGGGGCAAGGCTTGCTTCCGTGGGCAGCGAGCGTCTGGCGAAAATTATTCATTCGGGTGACAATAAAGTGCTTCCACAAAATTCTCTCGTGATCATTTTTTCACCGCATCCGGACGATGATGTGCTGGGGATGGGCGTGACGATCCGGAAGCTATTGGAGCGCGGAAACGAGGTGTATATTTTGTACGCGACCAGCGGCGAAGGGGCGGTGTGGCACCGAGGAGGGAACACAAAGTTTTTGGAGTGGTTGAAAAAAGATTTGTGGGATGCCGTCGACAGTTTGGTGCGCGCGAAAATTATTCCGATAGACCCGACGTGGGTTGAAAAAACAAAAGATCGAATCCGTCGGGAGGAGATGGCGGCTTTTCACCCGAGCGCTCGGGCTCCCACTCGTCGCCGGGAAGCGCAGCGAGCCGCTCGAGTGTTGGCGGGGCGCTATCATTCTCACCTGCACCTACGATTTTTAAATCTCCCGTTCTACGAAAGCAGGGCCGAAATTCCTGCCGGCCAGCCGAAGCATTCCAGCCGCGATGTTCAAATCATTAAACAGCTTTTGAAAAAAGTCAGGAAAGTGAATTCCGGAAAGCCGCTTCACATCTTTTATTCCGACGAAGAGACGGATCCTCATCGCACGCACGCGGTCGTGAACGAGATCATGCATCGGGCGATCTGGGATCTCGTGACGCAGGGTGTGTCGCTCACGAAATGGGGTTATCGCGGCGCCTACCATAGCTATCCGGTGGCAGATCCTAAGGTCGGCGCGATTGTTCCCGCGACGGGGCCGGAGTGGTCACTCAAGCTCAACGCGATCTGGGAGCACCTATCCCAAATAATCCCGATGGTGGCGCCTTGGCACGACAAGCGGTTTGACGAGATGGCTTTGGAAATGAACGTCTTAGCGGCCAAAGAGTTGAAAGAGTTGGATCTCGCCGGCCCGTCGACGGTCGCGGCCGAGGTTTTCGCGCGGACGGAGTACCGCGGCGCCGATTTCGGGAAGGCCCGGGCTATCCTTGAGCGTGCCCGCGTTGAGAGAGTCATTTCACCGCAGGATTATGCGGACCTCCGGGCGATACTCGTCGCCGCTGATTTTGAATCCCGCGACCGGTTGCTCGGTATCTTGCGCGCTCACCGGAACCGGTTTTCAGACGGTATCGGAACGCTGGGCGCACAGCTTCACTCGCTGTTTCTCAAGACACTTTCGTATCCCGCGAACCCGGATTTCCGGTACCTGCCTCCGGACACCGTCGCCGAAATCCGCGGTGATGAGATCTTTGTGGTCACGCCCGCGGATTATTTTGTGGCGAAGGTTCGGCATGGGGCTCGGTTGGCGCGGGAGAATTTATCTTACCTGGGTACGGAAAATGTGTATACGAAAGATTATCGTGAACGATTGGCGGCGGTTTTGGACCGCGCAGCGGAAAATACGGGCACGGTCCGCGTACCGGTCAAAAAGGTCCGGTCCGCTTACATGGCCAAGTGGCGGAGAGTCCGTCGAAACACCGGCAGGACAGAGCGGCCCTTTTTCTCAAAAATAGAGCTTAGGCTGCTCAACCCGATTCTGGACAAGGACCCGCATTACCTGATCGAGGAAGCTGGCAATCACGTCCGCATGGCTTGGCAAAAGCACCCCGAGAGCGGCATCGTCACCGTGTGGATGACCAAGACGTTGTTTTTGGACTTATCGCCCAAGGTTTTGAAGCAGGCGCTCGATTTTGTGCGCGATCACGGGGTTTTGGAAACTTACGACGACAAGGTGCAGGGGCCGCTGGTCCGGGACATACGGAGCAATTTGGTTGATCGAGTGCGGTTGCGGCAAAAAGGCCTCTTGGGTTTGCTCAAGAAAAGACTTCGCGACATTGAGTCCTTGAAGGACTTTTTGGTTTTTATTACCAAAAATGGAAAGGGTTCAGCGCGGGAAATGCAAGATTATTTCATGATCGGAAATTTTTACGCGGGGATTGAAGCCGCCGTGTCGTATCTCATCCGTCCGTTTTTTATCGGCATGACTGTTTCGGCTTTTGGTTCCGGAGGCTATGTCGTCGGCGTAGGGTTCTTTATGCTGGCGATATTTGCGGGGGGGCCTCTCCGATTGACCGTTCTGGGTGTTTATAAGGTTTGGAAGTTTGCGCGGCGTAAACCGTCGGTGCCGCTGCGATTGGCGGCCCTGTGGGCGATGGTTCCTCTCTACGCCGGTACGCTCGCTCTCGTCGCGCAGGTCGCGGCGCGCTCGAAGCCTTTCTTTTCAGAATTGCGGTATTTTCGTGATTTGAAAAATATCGCCGACCGACTGGATGAAATCATTCTTTCCTCGGATCTCGACGCGCGGGAAAGAGACGATTTGCGCCGGTTTCGGTTCCGCTTAGCCGAACACATTTACGATTTTCAGAAAGACAAAAAGCTCAAGATCATCGGAGGTTATTACAGCGCGCAAAAACTAGAGCTTCGACTTTCCGATTCCGGCGTCCGGGGCGTTTTGATTCTGGACAGCGACGAGCGCATCGAGAGCCTCAAAACCACGCTGCCTAATTTTTACAACGAGCATCCGGATCTGTTGGCCAAGTTCTATATTCTCAATGTCGGCAAGTTTATCGGCTCCGCCGGCGGCGAATTCGAGCTGCGATCCCTTTTCGGCCAAGGGCCTACCACTGAAGCGTCAGCGGGAAGCTTGCCCGCCACAAAGCGCGGCGGGCCTTCGACGCCTACGGCGTCTTCGGGCGCGCGGCTCGCGGATTCCGGAAGCGGCGAGGCGCAGACGTTTATCGATGCGGTAAGCGAAGATGGTCTTAAAAGTCTCGGTTTGCCGCACACGGCCGATGACATCACCGCCGATTTAAATAAAAACATCGGGATTTATAAGAACTATATTTCCGCGCAGCTTGAGAGCTACCGGCCCATCGTGGACGAGCACCGCGGCATCCGGATCTACCGCTTTGAATTTCCCGCGATCGGGAACGTGTACGCGCTGGGTTATAAAAACGACGGGGGTGAGGACCGGTTCACGTTGATCGACGGCTCGAGCGGGCTCCACTTTAAGGCTGTGGACGCGGCGCTCAGGCGCGCGGGCGTCACGCCGGACAAAGTGGAAAGAATCCTTGTCACGCACGCCGACCGCGACCACTTCAGCGGCGCCGCGCTTTACGCGGACAAGTACGGGAAGCCTCTTTTTATGCACCGGTGGTCTAGGGGTAAGTACAAAAAGTCCCTGGAGAATCCGTTTTTCAAATACATCACGTCGGCTTTTTTGAACGAAATCCCGTCGGGTCTCTTTGAGGATTTGGAAGAGAGAGGGCTTGTGCGTTATTTCGGCGCCCGAGGCGAAACGCAAAAGCCAATCGGGAAGAAAGTTTGGAAGGGCAAAACGCCGGCCGAGCTGGATGTGTTGGACACCATCGCTCTCCCGGGCGGCGTCGAAATTGAGGTGCTCCAGACGCTGACGGCCAGTCTCATCGAGCGCGGAACCCAGGATCCGACGATCAGATCGCACTCGATGGACCACGTCTACTTCTATATTGAGGGAGACTCGAGCCACGTTCCGGCGGTTTTTTCGGGCGATACCGGGACCAAAACGAGGCCGTTTTATGCGCTTCCGAAAGGCGAGGCGCAAAATACCTTCGCTCAGATATTCAAGTATTGGTGGGTGGTACGGCCGGAGGAATCGGAAAAAAGTCTGGACGGCGAGGACAGACCCGACCGCGACATGATGAACGACTCCTATGCGATCCGAAATTATCCCGGGCATTACGGGATGTATTTCAATAGTTTCTTGAGGCGGGCCGCGAGCGCCCCGGAGTTTTCGGAGACCGTGAAGTTGATCGGTCGCGAGCTGGGGTTGACCGATGAAGCCTTGTTGCGCTACGTGGGCGAGATCGTCCGATCCACGCACGCCGACCCGAAAAGGCCGGATTCCGTGAGGAGAAAAGAGGAGTTGATTCGATTCTACCAGCAGGCGGCGGCGCCAGATTTGCCGGAGCGGTTTTGGAGGGATTTGGCTCTGTGGATGGACCGAAGCGTGGCGGAGATGGAGGGTGCGTTGAGGAGCCGGGATCCAGCCGAGCTCTCCCTTTTATTCAAGGGAATGTCCCGGTTTACGGCGCAGGGTTCTTATCGGAGTTATCAGGAAATTATCCGGGTCAGCCGGGATTTAGAGCATTATTTTAATTATTTGAAAAATGTCCAGCAATCATCTTATGCAAAAACAGACCCGACGAGTCTTAAAGCATTGCCGGCTGATACGCTTCGGCGATGGCTGCCGCGCAACGCATCGGCCGGAGAAGAAAAATTATTGCGAGCTTTGATTGCCAAAGAGCCGCTTTTGGAAAACTTTCTTTTCAATAGCCACTGGATGCAAAAAGAGGGTGTGTATATGCCTTTGTGGATGAGCGTAGACGACGCGATTGAGTTTAAAAAGGTTTGGAAGGAGGAAAGCTCGTCAACCACGGGTCGGCACCGGCAGCTCATGAAAGAAACGGGACTGCTTGAAATTTACGCCCATTATCCGGAGTATTTTCTGAGGCACTTTCAACACTCGGTGTCGATGCATACGGTGGCTGGCCAAGCTGTCTCGGATATCCGTTCGCTCGGTCGCCGTGTCCAGGATCTCGAGAGCGTGGTTCGAAGCCAGCGGTGGAGGTCGTCTTTCAGTGTTTTACTACTCGAGTTTGGCGAGCTGCGCGAAATTCCCAATATCGTGCTGGCCGCGCAAGTGGTGGCCCGTCGTCTCGAGAAAAAACGCCGTTCCATTCAGCTCAAGATTCATGGGGTCACGTCGGATAAAAATAGTCTTGAGCAGGGTCAGGAAACACTGGAACTGTATGGCATGACCGGCGCCATAGGTTTGCACGAGCAAAATATTCTCAAGGTCAGTCAGATAAAAGATAAAGCGGACCTCATCATTTACAGTGATCCCGGGCAGTTGATAGAACCCGGCAAGCCGCTGGAATATACGACTCAAGTTTCCAAAATGATCGAGGGGATTTTGCATGACAAAGGTCTTTTTATCTTCTTTGTGCGGCAGAAAAAGCTCGAAGCGAGTCCGGCGTTTCAATTCATCGCCCGCGCGGCTTGGACGATTGCAGAAGTGATGAGTTTGAGGACGACACACCCCATTGTCCGATCGGCCCAGATCAATATTCCCTACACCCGCATGACATTTGATCGCCAAAGTCTGATAGATTTTAACCGGCGCTTGGATTCTCTCAGGTCATGGCAGAACGTGCAGGTCCAAGGAATCGTGCGCGCAGACCCCGAGAGGATCGAACGGGTGGTCCAATTAAAAAAAGTGGTCGACAGGATAGACCGCGATGAGATTGAGACGGAGATGTATCTCTCGGATTTCGATGGAGATTGGGAACATTGGCAGCCATTTTTGGAAGCACTGTCTGAAAAAGTTTTGAAAGACCAAAAAGCATTGACGATTTATCTCGTGGGCGACTGGCTGCCGGTGGGGACTGCGGCAACCCGGGAAAATTTTAGAAAAACATTTGTGGAAATTTTTGGCTACGATCCCGTTGCGGATCGATATGTTTCTGACAGCCAACGTTCATTTTATCAGCGTGGCATTCGGATGGTGCCTTTGATAGGGGGCAATGAATTTCATTTTATCCGGGCAAAAATGGGCCATGAGGGTTCTTTAAATATGCTCAAAGCGCTTAAGCAAACGAAGGTCTGGTGGCAAGGGGATTTTGAGGGAAACGGAATCGACGACCTCACGCTCGATAGGGCGTATCGTGTGTTGAGACAAAATGCCAATCTGGTCGCGTGGGGCAATACCGGCGCGTTGGCGCTGAACGGGGGGTCCAATTTAAACATAGCTCCCAAGTCCCTGGACGAACTCTATTTTGATTATCTATCCGAGGTGTTGGATATTTTGAAAAAACAGGACGACAAAAACGGGCGTTTTGACGCGAGTCTGGATCATCCGATGCTAAGAGAGCTGATGGAATTTGGCCTTTTCAAGGATACTGAACACGGCGCGCTTCAGCAGACCCCTAGCCTACAATCGCCTAAAATTCTTCACCGGTTGAATGTGACGAGCGGCGGCTTGGCTCATGTGTGGCCGATTCTTTGGGTGGTGAATAACAGTCCACCGGAGCAAACGCGGGACAGTAAAGAGGTGATAGGGATCGGGAACGGCAGTCTCCTAGTAATCGGGAAAGAGGGCGTGGTCCGGTATCGTGAGGCTGACCTAGAAAAAGCAGAAACTCTTTATTCCTATGGGAAATTTAAGGAGTTATTTTTAGGTGAAGCGCGTCAACTGCACGCGTTGCAGGTCGATCGAATGAAACTCGATCAAGTAGCTTTCAATGTCGAAAGTCGGCATGCCTATCGTCTGAGACAGTGGATTGATTTCTTGGCTCCGATCAAAGATGCCAAGAATCCTTTAAGCAAGTTTCGGCGCGCGCTACCCGGACCTGTCAAGCTCAAGGTCCGGCGGTTTTTGGTGGGTTTAACCCGTTGGGGACCTCCGCGAGGCGCGCGGATGGCGGGGGAAAGGACACTAGACAGCCCGCCCCGGCATGAAATACCGGCGGGCCGGGGTAGTCAGTATTCAGTAGATTCTTTTGGCAAAGAGGAGGGGGTTGGGTTGGTTCAGGTAATGCTCGATTTTGTGAAGAATTTGCTTCTGGATGGTGCGCGGGAGTTTGGAGAATTCTTTTTCGGATTGGCGCGTGAAGTCGTACGGGAGCACTACTTGAGGCCGGATTTCTTGCGGACTTCTTTACCGGGAACCCGGGCCGTTTTACGCGAAGCTTCAAGCGAGGCCAGAAACTCAGGACGCGAGGCCTCGGCCTCTTCCTCGATCCCTTCGATGGTTTCGCGGTCTAGGACGATCCCAAGCGTGCGGCCCTTAGCATCCACAAGCCGGACAATCCCTTCCAAGGAAAATGGAAGTTTAGTGGATGGTTTGAGGAAAAACACCTTTTCTTCGGCTAAACCTTTAAGTAGTGAAACCATGAAATCATCTCCTGATTACCCAGAGTATAACATACCGGCAGGTAGTCTGCCAGTCGGCGCCGCTGGGGCGAGGATGGCGGAGCCGGCTACGCCGAGGTTGCCAGTTGCCAGCGACCAGACACCAGAAGCCAAAGGCGGCAACGGGGCGAGGATGGCGGCATTAATGCGGCCAGACGCGGGTGCCGTCGTGTTCGATCAGATGGAGTTTGTCCGAAAGCTTTTGGTGTTTATGTTTCTCAAAAAAATTGCGCGTTTTAGCGATGATTTCGTATTTGGACATGCCTTCGACGTAAACAATCACAATGCCGGACGATTTTTTGATGTCAAACCGGACAATATTGCCGAAGTCTTTGTCGCAGGTCAGGAGCACGTATTTTTGGCGCTGGGCATAGCGGTAAATCTCATCATCTGGAGCGGTCGAGAAACCTTTTTCACTGGCTTTGACGATGTTGAAGCCAGCCGCGTTCAGGGCTTCCACAAGGTCGGTGTGGACGCAAACGTCGGCCAAAATTTGCATCAAGGGTTAAATCTGAAAGGCAATCTTGGAAGGCTCTTCGCTCAAGGTAATCGCGAAGTGAATGGCGGACATCGCGTCTTGTTTGGTGATCCCTGGGTATTGTTTGGGGATCTCGCTCACCGTATAGCCGGAGATCAAAAGATTCAAAATATCTCCAACGGTCGTACGCGTGCCTCGAATGCAGGGTTTGCCAAATCGGACTTTGGGATCAATGGTAATGCGGCCTTTTTCAATCAGTTTCTTCATAGTAGAAAAGATAACACTTCCCCTATAGAAAGTCAAACGACGCTTGCGGCCGGCGCGCGGTTGGCGACCGCCGGCGAAGCCGGCGAGATAAAAGGTAAGGGGGGGAAGGGGAGAGGACAAAAAATACTATTTATATTGAATAAATTCTTCCCAGGGCATCTTGATGTCCTGGAGAATCTTTTTGATCAAACCACGGCCGATGTCTTCGCCTTTGTGCATCGGCACAGTCGTGCAGCGGCCGTCGGAGTGGCGGAAGCGAATGTGGCTGCCGTCCTGACGAATCTTTTGGAAGCCAAGCTGTTGCAGAATGCGGATAAACTTGATGGGACTGATCGGGGTAAGACGAGAACTCAAACGGCGACTTTCACTTCCTGGAGCCCGATAAACCGAAGGGGTTTATGGACTACTTTTTCGGATTTGACGCAAGCCCTGATCGCTTCTTTGACACGTTTTAAGAGTTCGTCTAAAGTTTTAGCCTGGGTGTGGCAACCCTGGATAGACGGCACCGAAGCGACCAGCATTCCATCTTCATCTTCTTCGATAAGGACTAGGTATTCAAGCGACATGGCGTTATCTCCCAATAATCCAAAGTATAGCATACCGGCGGCTGGTCTTCCAGTTGGCGCACGGTTGGCGATAGAGAGGTCGAAGGTGGAAGTTCAAAATCCCCTGCCGCCGGCCAACGGTCAACTGTCCACTGAAACCCCATCTCAGGCGCTCACAGGGGCGAGGTTTGCGCAAACCTCCCAGCCAACCCCGTCTCAACCCAATCCCAGCCAACCGGTTTTTCAGCCTATCCCCGCTAACCTTGTTTCAACCCAATCCCAGCCGTGGGATTTGGGGTCTTTCTTTTCAGGCCTCCTCAATGCTAGGCTCGCTTTTGCCGATCAATCGATCGCGGTTGAGGAAAAAGAAGGCCAGGTCTACATTTTTGATCTTAAGGTAGAGGGCGAAAAACTAATCGCGGTGTCGAGGGTTGGGGATATCAAGGTTGCGCTTCACCGGACGTTGTCCCGAGGGGAGAGGTTAGACGACGTCCGCTCGGACCGGGTTAGCTTACAGGATATCCGCAATATGCAGGCGGGTCTTGAGCGCCAGATTGGCAGTCTCCTGGGCGATGTCCTGAAAAACACCGAAAATAGGGCCCTCATCCTAGACATCACCCCGGACTTTTTGCCCCAAGACTCCGTTTATTTTGATCTTTATGCTCGGTACTTGATCGCCGTTCTAACTCAGCTTCAAAACACCCCCTCCCTAAGAGGAAAAATCTTTTTCAGGACAAGCGACAAACGACTAAAATCTCTCAATCCATCCATCTTTGATGGAGAAATCCCACACGCTCTAAAGAGCGTGCGCACCGTCAGTCTTTCGTCCGCCAACGTTATTCCAGAGGCGGATCTCCACATCCCGGTATCTATCTTAAAAGAAGGGGACATCCCGGCATTTTTGTCTATTCTTCAGGTTTCTATTGCGGCCGGATTTTCTCTGCCGGAGAGACCTATGGATATCTCGGATAACCTTTTGAAAGCCTATAGTCTCCTGGCCGGAAAAACCCTGGAAAGACAAGACCTCTGGGACATCTTTTACCCTACTGACCTCAAAACTTTCGGAAGGTTTCCTTTGGCGCCCATCACCTCTATCGATATTAACACCGCGATGCGAGCGATCCAGCTGGGTACCCGCATGGCCGAGCAGATGGCATAAGTTATTTGGAGAGGTATTCTTTAAGATAACGCTTGATGTCGTTGTGACTGCCGATGAGATGGCAGACGAGAGTGTCGCCTTCGGATTTTATGGCGATGCGGGTTTTTAGGTCGACGCGAATTTCGTATTTATCCCCGTTTATTTTTTTGAAACCTAGCTCGGCGGGCATGTGGCCCGACTTCAGGGCGTGGAGCAGTTTTTTGAGAGCTTCGCGTACTTTTTCCTGATCGACCGAAGAGAGTTTTCTAAACTCCTTCTGAAAATGGTTGGAAATGGCGAGATTTTTCAAAACTTATCGATGTCTTTGTCCGAGCGTAGAGGGGTAAAGCCCTTTTTCTTTTCATCGGCGTGTAGTTTGTCGAGAGCGGCCAATTCCTCATGGGAGTAGCGGGGTTCCAGATCCACCGGAACCAGGACAAGGCAGTTTCCCTTTAACTCGGCCTTGATGACACGGTCTTCGCCCAGGTTCAGGGCCTTCAAGATCTGGGAAGTCAGATGGAGATCGTTGCGTGCATTTACCTTCAGTGTGATCGTCATATTGCCTCCTCAGGTACCCAAAGTATACCCTATGTTCATATCTTTTTCAATGAACATATGCGCTTAATCGGATGGCGTAAAAAATATCCTTGACATTGAGATAAGGTCTCAACTAGGATATAGTCTCAAATAAGATAACGTCTCAAAATTGTGAGGTTTTTTACGATGATTCAGTCGGTTTTAAGAAAAAAGGACATCGCGGTATTTTATCTTTTAGTGTTTTTATCATCGCCGGCGGCGCAGGCGGCCGAAGGTGTAACGGTGATGAAGGAGGTGATGGTCACGGCCGAGAAGGATTTGAGCGAAGCGGTTCAGTTTTTGCCGGACATCGAGGGAGCGAAAGTGTATGTGGGCAAAAAGACTTCGGTTGTAAATTTTGACGCGATGCCGGCTATCGTGAATAGCAATTACCGGCAAGTTTTTGAAAAAACATCTGGGCTTCTTTTGAGTGAAGAGTCGACGCCGCTTGTCAGCCTGGGCTATCGAGGTCTCAATCCGGACCGTGCGCAGTACATGCAGGTGATGAAAGACGGGATTCCCATTGTAGCGGATCTCGTGGGTTATCCGGAGGCCTACTACACGCCGCCGTCACAGGTGGTGGACCACATTGATTTTGTCCGCGGGGGATCGGCGCTGATGTATGGGCCTCAACCGGGTGGCGCCCTAAATTTTGTGACCAAGGATCCTTACCCTGATGCGCCGTTTTACTTTGAAAGCGAAAATAGTGTCGGCAGCCACGATTTTTTTTCGGATTACACGAGTATCAGCGGCACGCAAGGCCCGCTTGGATATTATGGCTATGTTCATCACCGGCAGTCTCAAGGATTTAGGGATTTTAACAGCCAGTACGACGTGTATTACGGCGGAGCGAAATTCATGATCGAACAAGATCCGACGGCCCGCTGGACGATCGCGCTGGATCTATATAATGAAGAACATGGAGAGCCGGGCGGCTTGACGCGTAGCGATTTTGACGTCGAATCCACTAAAACGACGCGCCCGTCAGACCATTTTGAACTAAACCGATACGGTGGATCTGTGGGTTACGAAAAGGAGATTTCCGAGAGCACCTTTTTAGATTGGAAATTATTCGGGAGCTATTACGAACGCCTGAGTTGGCGTCAGCGCGGGGGCGGGTTTGGCACGCTACCTGTGGGCGCCAATGCGAGCACTAATGATATTCAGTCTCAGGAGTTCTACACCGGCGGCACTGATTTGCGAGTGAAGCATGAATATTCTGCTTTTGGTTCAGATGAGCATGTGCTCACAGGGGGTGTTTTTTACTATCACTCCACCTCGCCACGTATAGAAAAACGTGGCGCCGCCGGCGATGCGCTAAACGGTGTTTTAAGAAAAGATTCCAACCGCCATACGAACTATGCTTCAGTTTTTGTAGAAAATTTATTTAAATTTTGGAAATTATCCGTGACGCCGGGTGTGCGCCTTGAAAATATCTGGCAATCGATCCAGGAAAATCGAAATGCCGACAAGACCACGGCGCCGTTGGCGGACGATGAAGAATTTGATTTTGTGCCGATTTTTGGGATCGGAGCGAATCTTGAGCTGGCCGCCGATGTGGATCTTTACGCGAATTACTCTGAATCTTACCGGCCCAAAGTTTATGCGGATGCGGTGCCGCTCGGGACCAATCAGGTGGTTAGCGGCGATCTGGAGGCAGGGGATGCCTGGCAGGCGGAAGTGGGTTTGCGCGGCCAGCCGGTTTCCTATCTTGCGTGGGATGTCAGTCTTTTTTATATGGAGTTTAACGGTCAAACCGGGACGGTTGGCAACACGATACGGAATGTCGGGAACGCGGAGTATGCGGGTTTAGAGCTTGCCACGGAACTCGACCTAATCGGCGGGTATGATTCTGTTGCCGGAACTGGCTACGGCAAGCGGATCGGAGCGCTCAAACCTTTTTACAATTTGACGCTTTTGGATGCCGAATTTGTGAAGGGACCCGCGGCCGGCAACATTCCTCAGTACGCGCCGGATTTTACGATGAAAGGCGGTGTCGAATACACGTATCTCGATAAAGCGACCATGCGTTTTGGAGGAACTTTTCTCGATGGTCATTTTGGCGATGATTCAAACCTGCAGCAGAGGATGATCCCGTCATACAAAGTGTGGGATCTGACGGCCGAGGTCAAGGTTTGGAAGGATGCGGTCAGCGTTTTTGGCGGGGTCAATAATGTGTTTAATGAGCATTATTTTGCGCGCGTGACGGGCAGCGGCATTGATCCGGCGGATGGGCGGAATTGTTATGGCGGCGTGAAAGTGATATGGGGGTAGTATGTTTTCTCTGATACAAAAAGGCGGGCCGATTATGTGGCCGCTCTTGATCACGTCGGTTGTGGCCTTAGGCGTGGCGATTGAGCGCATTCTTTTTATTATCCGCGAAAAGGCGAAACGGCGGCCGGAGGTGGTCGAGATGATTTTGACGGCGACGCAGGCCGGGAAAATTGATGAGGCGCTTCGCGCCGGGTCGGGGTGCGAGGACTTTGTTGTGAAAACGCTGGTGTACGGCCTGATGCATCGAGAGCAGTCTTTCGCGAACGCGCTCCTGCAGGCGGCCAATCGGGAGCTCAAGCGTTTCAACCAGGGTATCGCGGTGCTGGACACGATCGTGACGTTGGCGCCGCTTCTGGGTTTGCTAGGCACGGTGACCGGAATGATCCGGGCTTTTGGGCTTCTCGGGAACCGCGAGCTCGAGGCGCCGATCGTGATCACGGGCGGTATCGCCGAGGCGCTCATCGCGACGGCGTTTGGTTTAGGAATCGCGATCGTGGCGCTCATCCCTTTTAACTGTCTAAACTCCCGTTTAGAAGAAGCGCGCCATGAGATCGAGGATGCGTCGACGCATCTGGAGCTGCTCTTAACAAAAGCGGAAAAGAAACGGTGAAAATCCCGGGCCTTGCCGGCCGCCGCCGCGCGCGCATCGAAATCATTCCACTGATCGACATCGTATTTTTTTTGTTGGCGGCATTTGTGATGGTATCGCTATCGATGGTCAGAAATCAGGGTATCGCTGTGAATCTTCCCAGGGCTGTCACGGGCGCGCCTCAAGATCGGAAAATGTCCATCACGATCACGGTCAAGAAAGATAACGAGATTTATCTAGATAAAGAGAAAATAGCGCTTGGAGCTATGAAAGCAAAGCTAGGACAGCTTACGGCGAAGGAACCGGATCTCAAAGTGTTCATCAATGGTGACGAGGAGGCGAGTTTCGGAGGAGCGGTGCGCGTGCTGGACGAAGTGCGAAAAATGGGCATTGCAAAGGTTGCCATTCAAACGCGCAAGGAGTCCCAATGACGGATCGAGTTGCCAGTTTTGTGGCGTCCATTCTTCTGCACACGACGGCTTTTGCCGGTGTCGAGGCGGCGTTGACGCGGCCCGTGGAATATGGAATAGAAGTTAGTTACGGAGGCATTGAGGTGGATTTGGTGGCGGCGCCGTTGTCGCAAGAAGATGCAGCGAAAGACCAGGTGATCGCTGTTCAAGAAGATTTTGTAGCGTCCGCCGAACAAGTAGTTTCGCAGCCCGCGCAGCCAATTTCTACGGCTCTTCATGGCGATGGCAGCTCGATAGTGCTCGGTCAAGATGCGACGACGCTTCAATCGGCGGATGGCGCATGGACGGAAGCAAAACCGAGCTATCTTAAGAATCCTGCGCCCCGATATCCAGCCGAGGCACGGCGGTTAGGACAGGAAGGATTGGTGGTTTTATGGGTTGTGGTGAATGAGAAAGGTTTACCGCGCGAGGTAGTTGTCAGACAAAGCAGTGGTTTTAATCTTTTGGATGAGGCGGCTCTAAAAGCGGTGACGCGATGGAAATTTCAAGCGGCCCGCGTAGGACCGCTCAACGTAGAATCAAAAGTAGAAGTGCCGATCCGATTTCAGCTGGAGGATAATCGATGAACGAAGGGGCTATTTTTGCGACGTTTGTGGTGGTATTTCGTGAAGCGCTCGAGGCGAGTCTCATTATCGGGATTATCTTGACGGTGCTGGCTCGGCTGGGCGCTCAGAAGTATTTTTCGCACGTGTGGGTGAGCACGGTCTTGGCGCTTTTGGTGAGCTTTGGCGCGGGGCAGTGGGTGGCATCGCTGACTGACGCCGCGCAGGATAGGGCCAAGGAGATTATGGAGGGCGTGATTTCGCTGGTCGCGTGCGGCGTGCTCACCTACATGTTTTTCTGGATGGAACGGCAGGCGCGGAAGATCAAGTGTGATATCGAGTCGAAAGTCGAGACGGCGCTTTCCAAGCAGGATTACTGGGCGATCGTCGCACTTCCTTTTTTCGCCGTGTTTCGTGAGGGCGCCGAGACGGTTTTATTTTTGAAAGCCGTCGCGATACAAAGCGGCGGGCCGGCGTCGGTATCGGGCGGACTGTTGGGGTTAGGACTCGCGATTGTGATAGCGTTCGCTATATTTGTCGGAGGAAAAAAGATTCCGCTGCGCGCGCTTTTCCGCGTCACGGGGATTTTGATTCTCTTCATGGCGGCGGGGCTTTTGGCCTATGGGATTCATGAACTGGAGGAAGCCGGTTTTGTGCCGCCTATCATTTATCCCGTGTGGAATATCAATCACCTCTTGAACGAAAAGGCGGGAATCGGATCGTTTCTCAAAGCACTGTTTGGGTACAATGGCAACCCGTCACTTGTAGAAGTGGTAAGCTATTGGGTGTATCTCGGGACTATAGGTTTAGTTTTATCCAGAAAGAAAGAATGTCTGCCCAATGCCTAGAAAGATTTTTTGGGCCGTTCAGGCCGTTTTTGTCCTAAGCCTCCTGTGGCTTGTCGGCACGAAATATTTTTTACTTAAAAAAACGGTTCTTCCGGTTCTCGCGACCGTGCCGGACTTTACGCTCACCGAGCGCAGCGGCCGAACAATCAAAAAATCGGATCTAGCCGGCAAAGTCTGGATCGCGGACTTTATCTTCACACGATGCGCCGGGATTTGTCCGACGATGACTTTAAAGATGAAGTCGCTGGCACACGACCTAAAGAGCGTGCGATTTGTCTCATTTTCTGTCGATCCCGAGTACGATTCCTCGCTGGCGCTTTCGGACTACGCGGATCGCTACGAAATTAAAAGTGAGCCGTGGTGGTTTCTGACCGGCGCCCGCGAAACTTTAAACCGCATCGCGACGGCGCTTCACATGAATAAAATCGACGAGCCGATGATGCACAGCGGCCGGTTTGTGCTGGTGGATAAAAAGGGGCAGGTTCGGGCGTACGCCGATTCTTCTGACGAGAATGAACTGGGCAAGCTAACAGCGGCCGCAAAATCTTTACTTTAGTCTCGCGTTCTGTTAAACTACCCCCATGCGCTTTAAGAAAATAGCCGTTGTTTTGTTTACCGCTCTTTTTGTGTCGCTCACGGGCACATCCGCGCTGGGTATTATTCCTCACGTTCACGGTGATGACTTTGACCATTCCAAACACGCCTCCTGCCCGATTTACCAGGTTAGTCTCCACCCTATTCAAGTCGCTTTGCAGGCAGGCGTTGTTATCGCCGCCGCATTTTTTCTGTTTTATATATTTTTTACGCAATCTTTATTTCCCCATACGGATCTTTTTCTAACCACCCGCCCTCGATCCCCTCCGACCTCTTCCTAAAAAGCAGCAAAAGAATTTTTTAAAAACCAATCCTTTTATATTTTCAGGAGGAATTATGCGACTCTTTTTTCTTACTCTTTTTTGTGCTCTTTGTATTTTGAATAAACCAGCTCATGCGAATGAATTAGCGAATTTGACGCAGGAGATGAGAGAACTCAGGCAGATGGTCGGTGATCTCAAAGTCATTGTTGAGAATCAGCAAAAGGAAATCGTTTATCTTAAAGCATCAAAAGACGCGCGCCCACCGCAACTTGTATCCCAACAGCCGGGCGGTTTTTTCCAGTCAACGGCTATCCAGGGAAAATTTAACCCGGATATCGGTGTTATGGGCGACGTGGTGCTTAAACTAGATAGTCCAAAAGAAGATACGGAAGGCGCTGACAGGATTAGTGTTCGAGAAATCGAAATTCTATTCGGAGCGAATGTTGACCCTTACTCCCGTTTTGATTCGACGATTGCCTTCTCTGACTTCGAGGAAGCGGAGCTTGAAGAAATGTATCTGACTCGCTACGAGCTTCCCTGGAATGTCACGGGACGAGTGGGGAAGTTTCGGCCAAAAATCGGTAAGACCAATGCTCCGCATAGGGACAGTCTTGAGACGGTTGATGAACCGCTTGTTATTCAGCGCTATTTTGGGCTTGAGGGCTTGAGTAAGTCCGGGGCAGACCTTACAAAGATCCTCTTATTTCCTACCCCAATGACCCATGAGTTGAATCTAGGCATTCTCGAGGGAGGAAACGGCGAAGACGGCACCGCTTTTGGAGAAAGCCGCCGCCGTCCCACGTTATTTGGCCATTTAAAAAACTATCTGAATATTTCAGATATGACGGGATTGGAACTGGGCGGAACCTATTTAGCGGGATCCAAGGATGCGGATTCGAATTTCGAGGTTCAGATTTATGGACTCGATACGACACTCATCCACCGCTTAGACCCTAACCGGTATTTGAAACTCCAGGGTGAGCTTTTCTACATGAACCGTGAAGAAAGCGAGCTTAGAACGGAGGATGAAGATACGGGCGAGATTTTATTCCATGATCTGGATGGAACTCTTTACGGTGGATTTGGGCTGTTGCATTTTCGGTTCCATCCGCAGTGGTCGACGGGGTTTCGGTTTGACACCGTGGAACTCGTGGATAATCCCCTCGAGAATCCGGACAAAGCCGATGTAGGCTACACGGGATATCTCACATTTTATCAAACTGAATTTTCCCGCTGGAGAGTTCAGTTTAGTCATATCGATCTTGCCGACGGCCGTGAGGACAGTCAGGTGATGTTCCAGGGCACTTTCATCATCGGGGCCCATAAAGACAAGCTTCAGTAAAAATGGAGGGTATAAAAATGTTTTTTCAGCTGAGGAAGTGGTTTTTGATTACAACGTTTCCAATCGTCGTATTTGGTTCTTTTTTTGCGCTGTGCCCCGGAGATCTTTACGCAGCCGAAAAGATTCTGAGGACTGTGGCGACGACGACAACCTATGCGAATCTTGTCAAAGAGGTCGGAGGGGATAAAGTCGCACTAAATCACGTCGCTTCGCCGAAATTCAACGTGCACACTTTCCAGCCTAAGCCCAGCGACGTGCGAAATGTCTTAGAAGCAGACCTCTTCGCTTATACCGGGCTTGACCTTGAGATGTGGATGGATCCTTTGGTAGAAGCGGCCGGAAAGCCGCAGTTTTTTCGCGGGCGAGAAAGGAGCATTGATCTTTCAAGAAACGTACCGCTTCTTGAAGTGCCGACACACCAGATCTCAAGATCCGAAGGAGATCTCCACATTTTTGGGAATCCTCATTATTGGATGAGTCCTCTGAATGCCAAGATCATGGCGCAGACGATTCTTGAAAAACTTGTGGAAATCGATCCGGCGAACGCGTCTTATTATGAGCAGAACGCGAAGGGCTTTATTTCTCGTCTTGATTTAAAGATAGCCGAATGGAAAACGCTCTGCGCTCAATGTGAGGGCAGAGAAATTGTTTCCTATCACAAGGACAGCGAATATTTGGCTGATTTCCTTGGCGTGAAGATTGGCAGGTATATCGAGCCGAAACCGGGGATTCCGCCTACTCCAAAGCACATACAGTCCCTGGAAGGGCACATGAAGGACAACAACGTGAAGATCGTCATTCGTCCGACGTATTACCCGGTTGGCGCGGCGGAGGCGGTGGCTGAAAGAGTGGGTGGAAAGACCGTCACTATCTGTCAGAATGTGGGGGAGCTTCCCGGCCTCACGGATTACATCGCGCTCATGGATTTCAACGTCAAGCAGCTCAGCGAGGCTTTGAAAACGTGATGATTGAACAGTTTTTCCAGATCATGACGTTGCCGCTACTGGCCTGTCTCGTGCTGACAGGTATCCACGCCTATCTGGGACTTCATGTGATCGAGCGCCAGGTCATCTTTGTGGATCTCGCGCTCGCCCAGATCGCCGCCCTTGGCGCCGGGTTGGCGCTTGTTTTTGGTTACGGCATGGACAGCGCACAGGCGTATTGGGTATCGCTTGGCCTTACGATCACGGGCGCGGGCCTTTTCTCACTAAGCCGCTTGAGGCAACAGAAGATTCCACAGGAAGCGATTATCGGCATCACCTACGTGGTGTCGGCGGCTATTCTCATTATGGTTCATAACCGTTGCGGGGAAGGTGATGAACATATCCGCCAGTCGCTTATTGGTAACGTACTTCTTGTAAAGCCAGTCGAGGTGCTGAAAATAGCGGTAATTTATTCGATAGTGGGCCTATTTCATTATTTCTTTAGGAAACAGTTCCTTCTGATTTCGCAGAACCCGGATGAAGCTTTTAAAAAGGGACTCAATGTCAGATTCTGGGATTTTCTCTTTTATGCTTCGTTCGGGTTTGTGGTGACGAGCTCAGTAAAGATCGCGGGCGTTCTCCTTGTTTTTGCTTTTCTCGTTGTGCCCGCCGCTTGCGCTGTTTTATTTTCGAAGAATCCAACTGTCCGGCTGGTTCTAGGGTGGGGAGTGGGATTGGTGGCCAGCGTCATCGGCATGGCAGTGTCCTATTATTTAGATTTTCCCACAGGCGCCAGCGTCGTGTGTGTTTTTGGATTGGTTTTACTAGGGGCATTTTTTGTGAGACAATGCTTTCATGGCTCACGAAGCTGAAAAGCTTTTCTCAGATTTTTTGGAGAAAAAAGATTTAAAGCTCACCAGTCAGCGGCGCACGATTTTGCACGAGGCGATCGCGGCGCGCGGGCATTTTCCGG
>CAYJSE010000009.1:0-15461 GCA_964372765.1 uncultured Planctomycetia bacterium
CCGATCGCGAATGTTTTTCGTGAGGACAAACCGGCCCCGTCTTTGGAAATCGATGAATTTTTAAAACACGCTCCGCGCGCCAAAGGCAGTTTTTTTGAAGTCCCCAAAATCATCGAAGACAATAAGTAATGCCTGCACTTCTCGATCAATCCGTTTTTGACCTCGCTGCGA
Source organism: uncultured Planctomycetia bacterium (assembly GCA_964372765.1). Classification (GTDB taxonomy): domain Bacteria; phylum Omnitrophota; class Gorgyraeia; order 2-02-FULL-51-18; family CAYJSE01; genus CAYJSE01. The sequence goes on from CAYJSE010000009.1 coordinate 172, forward strand.
GTCTATCTAAAAAAGAAATCACGCAGGAAGATATCCTTGCCGCTCTGCAAGGGGGGATCAAAAAAGACCAGGACGCGCGAAAAATAAACGCGTATATCAAGCCGGAATGCGTGAAGCCTATTAAAAGGGACAGTCCCCAAAAAGCGGGGACAGTCCCTGGTGTGCCGATCGCGATTAAGGACAATATTTGTGTGGAGGGAGAGGAAGCTACCTGTGCCTCCAAAATCCTGCAGGGTTTTGTGGCGCCGTACAACGCGACGGTGATTGAGAAGCTCCTGAATGCCGGTGCTATTTTGTACGGCCGCATGAATATGGATGAGTTTGCTTTTGGTTCGAGCTGTGAGACGTCGTGCTATGGGCCGACGCGCAATCCGCGTGACCCCGAGCGCGTACCCGGCGGATCCAGTGGCGGTTCGGCGGCGGCGGTGGCCGACCACACAGCCTTTGCGGCGCTGGGGTCGGATACCGGCGGCTCGATTCGCCAGCCGGCGGCGCTGTGCGGCGTTGTGGGTTTAAAACCGACTTACGGACGCGTGTCGCGCTACGGTTTAATCGCTTTTGCCTCGAGTCTGGATCAAATCGGTCCCATCACGCGCGATGTGCGGGACTGCGCGCTTTTGATGAATGTGATTGCTGGCTACGATCCAAAAGATTCCACCTCAGCGAATGTGCCGGTGCCGAACTATCTCGATTTTCTAGGGAAAGATATTAAGGGAATGAAGATCGGCCTGCCGACCGAGTATTTCCAAAAAGGAATTTCTACCGACGTGGACAAAGCGGTGCGTCAAAACGCCGTCGGTATCTTAAAGAAGCTCGGAGCTGAAATCGTCGAGGTGTCTTTGCCGCACACGCGCTACGCGGTGAACGTGTATTACATCGTGGCGCCGTCCGAGGCCAGTTCTAATTTATCGCGTTTTGACGGCGTGAGGTTTGGTTTCCGAGAGAAATCCGTCAAAAATTTGGCTGAAATGTACGAATTAACACGTGGTGAAAGTTTCGGCGCTGAGGCCAAACGACGCATTATTTTGGGCACTTTCTGTCTTTCGAGCGGCTACTATGACGCCTACTATTTGAAAGCGATGCGCGTGCGCACCAAGATTAAAAACGATTTCGATGAGGCCTTCAAAAAAGTGGACGTGCTTTTGACGCCGACATCGCCGTCGACCGCATTTAAACTGGGCGAAAAATCAAGCAACCCGCTTGAGATGTATCTTTCAGATATTTACACGATCTCAGCCAATCTAGCCGGTGTGCCGGCAATCTCGATTCCGTGCGGCGTATCGGGGAAATTACCGATCGGCTTGCAGTTTATCGCGAAGCCGTTTGACGAGGGTACGTTATTTAAGGTTTCGCACGCGTTTGAACGGACGACAAAATGAATTACCTTGTAACCATCGGTCTTGAAACCCACGTTCAATTAAACACCAAGACCAAAATTTTCTGTTCCTGCGCCTTGGAATTTGGCGCCGAGCCCAATTCGCGTGTGTGCCCGGTGTGTCTGGGGCTCCCCGGCGTGTTGCCGGTCTTAAATCACGAAGTGTTTCTTCTGGGACTCCGGGCCGTGATCGCGTTTGGCGGCACGCCGTCTAAGCGCATCAAGTTCGACCGCAAAAATTATTTCTATCCCGATCTTCCCAAGGGCTACCAGATCTCGCAATTTGACGCGCCGCTCGGGGTGGGCGGTTTTGTCGAAGTCGAGCTCGAGGAGCAGATTAAAAAAATCCGCTTGAACCGCATCCACATGGAAGAGGACGCGGGGAAGCTCATCCACGACCGTTCCGACGAATACAGCCACGTCGACCTAAACCGCGCGGGTACGCCTTTGATCGAGATGGTCACCGAGCCGGATCTTGAGACGCCTGAGGAGGCCTATCAATATCTGACGAATCTCAAAGCCATTTTAAAGACCATCGGTGTGTCGGAATGCGACATGGAAAAGGGCCATCTTCGCTGTGACGCGAATGTGTCCATCCGCAAATCCGAAAAAGACCCCTACGGCAAAAGAGTTGAGATTAAAAATTTAAATTCATTTAAGGCCGTGAAATCCGCGCTCATTTACGAGATTGAGCGTCAGGCGGAGGCCGTAAAAAACGGTGAGACCATTGCTCAGGAAACGCGGCTTTGGGATGACGCGAAGCAAAAGACATTTACGATGCGCTCCAAAGAAGAGGCGCATGACTACCGCTATTTTCCGGAGCCGGATCTCGTACCGTTTTTCGTCACTGAAAGAGAGCTTGAGGAACAGAAGAAATTAATTCCGGAACTACCGAAAGACAAGTGCGACCGGTTTATGAAACAGTATCAGCTCTCGGTCTATGACGCGCGGCTTGTGACCCAGGACATCGCGATCGCGCGGTTTTTCGAGCAGTGCGCGAAGAGTTTTTCGGGTTACAAAACGATTTCCAACTGGATCATCGGTCCGGTGCTTACGTATCTCAATCAAAGCGGCAAGGAGTTTGACGCGATCAGTCTCGAACCCGGCCGACTTTTGGAGCTTGCGAAGCTCGTCGAAGACGGCAAAGTGAGCTTCCAAGCGGCCAAGGATAAGGTGTTTCCAGCGCTCGTTGAAAAGGGTGGGTCGCCAGCGAAAATTGTCGAGGCGCTAGGTCTTATCCAGGTTTCCGATGACAGCCAGATTGAAGAATGGGTCCAGATGGCTATTACCGACAATCCCAAAGTGGTCACGGATTTTAAATCCGGCAAAGAGTCATCAGCGATGTTTTTGGTGGGCCAGGTGATGCGTCAAAGCGGCGGCAAAGCCAACCCCAATAAAGTGCAGGAAATTTTAAAGAAAAAATTACAAAAAATTGCGTAATTTTAAAATTTTTCTTTCTATTTTATTCGTGGTGGTGGTTTCGTTTTTTGTGATTCGCGGATGCGGGCCCAAAAAGAAACCATTTGTTCCGACGCCCCCTGTTAAAAAAACCGTTGTTCAAAAAAAGCCGCTCGCAAAAATGGCGATTATCTTGGACGACTGGGGCAACAGCGAATCCCTACTCGATGACGCGATCGCTATCGCGCGTCCGTTGACTCTCGCCGTCTTGCCGAATCTGCCGCACAGCCGCTCGATCGCCGAAAAAGCGTCCGCAGCGGGTCTAGGCGTCATGCTGCACATGCCGATGCAGCCCGAGGGGAAAAACGCGGTGCTGGAGCCCCACACGATCCGGGCCGAATCCAGCGAAAAGGAGGTTTTGAAATTTTTAGAAGAGGGTTTTGCCAGCGTCGGCCTGGCGCGTGGGATGAATAATCATCAGGGTTCCAAGACCACTTCGGATTCGCGCGTGATGAAGATCGTGATGACGTACCTTAAAGAAAAAAATCTATTTTTTGTCGACAGCTCGGTGACGCCCCAATCTGTCGCCGCGAAGATCGCCCGACAAACCGGCGTGCCGACCACAAAGCGCGACGTGTTTATCGACAATGAAAATAACTTGAATAAAATAAAGCTGCAGTTATGGGCCGCCAAAAAGATCGCGCTAAAAAGAGGGCGCGTCGTGGTGATCGGCCACGACCGCCCGCTGACGTTGCGAGCCCTCCGCCAAATCTTACCGGAGATTGAGCAAAGCGGCATCCGCCTGGTTTTGGTCCAGGAGTTATTAGAATGAAAATCCCGGATTATGAGACGCCTAAGGAGCAGAATGGTTACATTAGGGATTGAGACATCGTGCGATGAGACGTCGGTGGCTATTTTGAGAGATGGCCGCGAACTGCTTTCCAATATCGTGGTGTCCAGTCTCAAGGAACATGCCGAGTACGGCGGTGTGGTCCCGGAGATCGCTTCGCGCGCGCATCTCGAAACGATTACCGCGTGTCTCGGCGCTGCGCTTAAAAAAGCCGGTGTTGCGTTTAAGGATATTGACTTGATCGCCGTGACGCGCGGTCCTGGGCTCATGGGTTCGCTCTTGGTCGGCGTGTCCGCCGCCAAAGCGCTGGCGCTGGCGCTCGATAAACCGATCATCGGCGTGGATCACATCGCGGCGCATCTTTACGCCGGGTTTTTAACGGATGAAAAATTAAAATTTCCGGTGCTGGGGCTGGTCGTCTCGGGCGGCCATACGCTTCTTATGACGATGAAATCCCCCAGTCGGCTCGACGTCTTGGGCGAAACCCAGGACGACGCGGCCGGCGAAGCGTTTGATAAGGTTGCAAAAATACTGGGTTTAAGGTATCCTGGAGGCCCAGAGGTTGATCGTTTGGCCAAAGGCCAGGATACGAACCATTTTAAATTCAAACGTCCCACTCTTTCGAAAGATTCGCTCGATTTTAGCTTCAGCGGGATCAAGACTGCGGTGCGTTACAAGGTTGAAGAGCAGAAGAAGAAACATCCCCTGACGATGAAAATAAAAAAAGAGATCTGCGCCGGTTTTCAGGAAGCCGTGTGTGACGTGCTCGTCGAGAAAGCCATCCGAGCCTGCCGCCGGGAAGATCTGAAAACGGTGGTTGTGGGCGGCGGAGTCAGCGCCAATAGCCGTCTGCGCCAGAAACTCACGGCACGGGGTAAAAAAGAAGGTTTGAAGATCGTGTTTCCCGATTTCAAGCTGTGTCTGGACAACGCGATTATGATCGCGGGGCTCGGCGCGGCGCTGTACAAGGAAGGAAGACGGGACGCTTTGGATTTTGAATCCTACTCCAATTTTATGACTTACTTTCAGGGTTCCCATGTTTGAAGTGATTCATTATGAATACGCGACACGACTTTTGGCCGCGGCCGTGCTGGCGGGCTTGATCGGTCTGGAACGTGAGATGAAAGGCCGCGCCGCGGGTTTGCGGACGCATATCCTTGTCAGTCTTGGTTCAGCACTGATCATGCTTACCTCCATGTATGTCGCCGAGATGTACCAAGGTTCCATGGACGTGGACCCGAGCCGCATCGCCGCGCAAGTCGTGAGCGGTATCGGCTTCCTGGGCGCCGGCGCCATTATTCGCTCCCAGGCCTCGGTGTCGGGCCTGACCACGGCCGCGACGCTCTGGGTCGTTTCGGCGATCGGGTTGGCTTGCGGCGTCGGTTTTTACAACGGCGCATTTTTCGTGACCGCGCTCGTGTTGATTGGCCTAATTTTCTTCTCGCGTTTGGAACAAAAGATGTTTGGCGCTCACAAGACAAAAAAGGAGGTGTCCGATGCTCGGTAAGAAAAGCGAAGCTCGTACTTCAAAGGTGCTCGATGTCGACGCAAGCATGCAAGGCAGTCTCGTTTTTAAAGACGCCGTGAATCTGCACATCAACGGCAGTTTTGAAGGGCGTCTGGAGACCAAGGGAAGTCTCTTGATCGGTGAACACGCGAGTGTCCGTGCCGACATCATCGGTGAAAATATCCAGATCGCCGGGAACGTGCGCGGGGATATCACGGCCACCAGCGAAGTAAGGCTCATAGCGACGTCGAAAGTGCAGGGCAATATCAAAACTCCTTTGTTTGTGATCGACAAAGGCGCGATCTTCCAAGGGTTCTCGCGCATGCTGTCCGATGACGCGGCCGTCGGAACCCCGAGGGTTTTCTTTGGTCTCGAGGACGTGGCGCAGTATCTTTCGGTCGAGAAAGAGCTCGTGAGCGAGTGGGCCGAAAACGGGAAACTCCCCGCGATCCGGGACGGGCAGGCGTGGAGATTTGATAAAAATAGAGTGGATGAATGGATAGCCAACGGCCGAATACAGTAGAAGAACGCTATCTCGGCGTCCGGGAAGCCGCGGAAATCCTGGAGCTCCCCGAAGAGCAGATTCACGATCTCGTTGCCCAGAAGAAGCTCAACGCCTACACGGTCGCGGGCGCCTTTTTAAGGTTCAAAAAAGAAGAGGTCAACGAGCTGAAGCGCCACTGGCGCATTGAGCGGGAGCTTTTTCCGAAGGATTTGAGGCATCTCGTGCCACCGGAAGAGCATCATTTTCAAGAAGGCGTGGTGGAGAAAGTGAAGGACTTTTGGTACTTCAATGATTTTTATATTTACTGCATCTTGATCTCGGCTGTGCTTTTATACTTTATCATGTCGTCTCACTAACCACACTCTAAACTCCAAACTCTGAACTAGGTCCAATCTCACTCAATTGAAAATCCTCATCGTCGACGGCAACTCCTTCTCGTACCGCGCTTTTTACGCGGTGCGTGATCTTCGAAACTCCAAAGGTGAACCCACGAACGCGGTTTATGGATTTATCACGATGCTGGAGAAGCTGCTGAAAGCCGAAAAGCCCGACGGCATCGGCGTGGCGTTTGATCTGAAAGGCCCGACCGTGCGCCACAAGATGTACGCGGACTATAAGATTCACCGAAGGCCCATGCCGGATGATCTCGTCGCCCAGATGCCCGTGATCAAGGAAGCGGTGCGCGCCTACAACATTCCGATCTATGAACTGCAGGGCTATGAGGCGGATGACATCATGGCGACGGTCGCGCACAGAGCCGAAAAGAAAGGCCACCGGGTGTTGATCGTCACCAGCGACAAAGACGCGCTGCAGCTCGTGAATAAAAAGGTGAAAGTGTTAAACCCCCAGAAAGAGAATCTTGTCTACGACGAAGCGGCTGTGAAGGCGCGCTACGGCGTGGGGCCGGAACGCGTCGTGGAAGTGATGGCGCTCGTGGGCGACGCGTCCGACAATATCCCCGGCGTGCCGGGCATCGGCGAGAAAACAGCCAGCGAGCTGATCGCCGAGTATGGAAACCTCGAAGGCGTTTATAAAAATATTTCTAAAATCAAAGGTGATCTGAAACGTAAAAACTTGGAAGAAAATAAAAAGCAGGCCGAGCTCTCGCGTGATTTGGCCACGATCGATCAAAATGTGCCGGTGGAGGTGGATTGGGACGCGCTGAAATCAAAACAGCCGGATACGGATCGCCTCGTGGCGCTTTACGAGCGGCTTGAGTTTCGCAGTCTTTTGAAAAATTTCCCAGTGAAAACGAAGGGCCTCTCCGAGGACCTGACCTTGCGTTACACACGGGTGGAGGATGAAAAAGGTTTTAAGGCGCTCATGGAAAAGCTTGAGAGTCGCAAAGAATGGGCTTTTGATTTTGAAACCACGAGCGTCAAGGCGCTCGAGGCGGAGCCGATCGGGGTGTCTTTTTCGTTTAAAGAAGAAGAGGCGTTTTACGTGCACTTTGGCGGGAAGCTCAAAGCGCGCGCGTGTTTGGAAGCTTTACGCGGTCTACTGGAAGACCCGAAAGTCCAAAAAATCGGCCAAAATCTAAAGTACGAGATCACGATCCTTAAAAATTTTGGCATCGAGCTAAAGGGCATCGCGTTTGACACGATGGTGGCCTCGTATTGCTTGAATTCCGATAAACGCAATCACAATCTTGATGACATCACGATGGAGCATCTCAAGATCCGCATCACGGACATTACGGAGCTCATTGGCACCGGCCGCAACGAGATCCGTATGGATCAAGTGGCGCTCGACAAGGTGTACCGTTACGGCTGCCAGGACAGCGACGTCACGTTTCGGTTGTCCAAGGTGCTGGCGCCGAAGCTCGAGGAAAAGGATCTTTCCGATTTATTTGAGACGATTGAGATGCCGCTGGTGCCGGTGCTGGCCGACATGGAGTACGCAGGAGTAGCGATCGACGCCGGGTACCTGGGCGAGCTGTCGGGTGAGATGGATACACAGCTTAAAAAACTCACCCGGCGCATTTACGAGCTCGCGGGCTCGGAGTTTAACATCAACTCGCCCAAGCAGTTGGGTGAAATTTTATTTGCCAAACTGGGTCTGCCTGTGGTAAAAAAGACAAAGTCTGGAGCTTCCACGGACGTGGAGGTTCTGCAGCAGCTTTCCGAAATTCACGCACTTCCCAAGGAACTGTTAAAATTCAGGGAACTTTCGAAGCTCAAGTCGACGTATGCTGACGCGCTTCCGGGGCTGGTGAGCGCCAAAACCGGCCGTGTGCACACGTCGTTCAACCAGACGGTGACGGGAACCGGACGGCTTTCGTCGAGCAACCCGAATCTGCAGAACATCCCGGTGCGAACCGAAGAGGGCCGCAAGATCCGCCGCGCGTTTGTGACGGGTTCCAAGAAAACTATTTTGGTTTCAGCCGATTACTCGCAGATCGAACTGCGCGTGCTGGCGCATTTGTCGGGTGACAAGAATCTCGTCCAGGCGTTCCGGAACGGCGCCGATATTCACCGGTACACCGCGAGTCTGGTTTTCAACGTGCCATTGGAAGAAGTGACGGACACGATGCGCAGTTCCGCGAAGACCGTGAACTTCGGCGTGCTGTACGGAATGGGCGCCGTTAGCTTATCCAAGAGTCTCGACATGTCGCGCGAGGCCGCGAAGGATTTCATCAAGGCCTACTTCGACCGCTATCCCGAAGTGAAAAAGTATCTGGACGCGACGCTCGAGGCCGCGCGTGAAAAAGGTTTTGTGCAGACGCTCTTTAAAAGAAGGCGCTATATTCCGGAGATCGTGTCGCGTAATCCGCGCATGCGTAGTTTCGCCGAACGCACCGCGACCAACGCGCCGATTCAAGGCACTGCCAGCGATATCATCAAGATCGCGATGGTGCGCATCGCCGAGCGCTTGAAAAAAGAAAAGCTAGAGGCCCGGATGATCCTGCAGGTGCACGATGAGCTGGTGTTTGAGGTGCCGAAGGACGAGCTAAAAGATTTGGTCGGTCTCGCGCGAGAGAATATGGAAGGGGCTGTGAAATTCAGCGTGCCTCTGGATGTGTCTGTGAAAGTCGGGCCGAACTGGCTCGACATGGACGACTGGACTTGAAGGTTTTATTTTGTGCCAGTGAGGTGGCGCCGTTTGCAAAGACCGGCGGTTTGGCCGACGTGGCCGGCGCGCTGCCCTTAGAGCTTGGGGCGCTGGGCGCCCAGGTGCTCGTCACGATGCCGCGTTATCGCGGGATTCGGCCCGTTAAAAAGCGCCTCGCCGAAAATGTCGAGATTCATTTTATCGAGAATGAAGAGCTTTTTAACCGTGCTTCGCTCTACGGCGACGCGCACGGCGACTACCGGGACAACCTGAAGCGCTTTTCGTTTTTCTGCCGCGAGACTCTCGCTGTGGCCGAGAAGAGAAATTTCAGGCCCGACATCGTGCACGCGCATGACTGGCAGACGGCGCTGTTGCCGGTGCTCTTGAAAACGCAAGTTTCGACGCACCCGCTCTTTAAAAACACAAAATCGCTTTTAACAGTCCACAATCTGGCCTATCAGGGGCATTTCCGGCGCGAGGATTTCGGGGAGACCGGCCTGCCGGAGACGCTTTTTGGGGCGCATGCTTTTGAGTTTCACGGTAAGGGCAATCTTTTGAAAGCGGGTCTCGTTTTCGCGGACTCTTTAAGCACCGTAAGTCCGACCTACGCGCGCGAGATCGAGTCGTCGGAGTACGGTTGCGGCTTGGACGGCGTGGTGCGCGAACGCCGCCAGCACTTGCGCGGCATCTTAAACGGGATCGATGCCGGTCAGTGGGACCCGGCCAGGGACAAACACCTCGCGAAAAAGTTTTCCGTGAGAAATCCGACCGGCAAGGCGCTCTGTAAAAAAGCTTTGCAAAAGCGTTACGGCTGGGAAAGGGACGCGGCGATACCCATTTTTGGGATCGTCTCAAGGCTTGCCCATCAAAAAGGCCTCGATATGCTGTCCGAGATCTGCGATGGGTGGCTGTCCCGGCGCGTGCAGTTCGTGATGCTGGGCGAGGGCGACAGGGTGTATCACACCACGTTCCGGAATGTGGCCCGTCGTTACCCGAAAAACACGGTGGCGCATTTGGGTTTCGATGAAACCGAGGCCCATCGCGTGTACGCGGGGAGCGACTTTTTTCTCATGCCGTCTTTGTACGAACCGTGCGGCTTGGGGCAGATGATCGCTTTGCGTTATGGCACGATCCCGATCGTGCGGCGCACCGGCGGCCTGGCCGACACCGTGGTGGACGTGGATGAACATCCGAAGAAAGGCAACGGGTTTGTGTTTAGCGGCAAAAGTCCGGAGCAGTTTTTAAAAGCGATTCATAGGGCGATGGGGTTGTTTCAGAAAGGGAAAAAACTCGCGGTTTTGCGTGTTCGCGGTATGCGCGGGGACTATTCATGGACGCACAGCGCGAAAGAATATATGAAATATTACAGGGAAATCATAAAAACATGATCGTGATCGGCGTCACTGGCAGTTTCGCGTCGGGCAAAAGCGAAGTCGCGCGTATTTTTAAAAAATACGGAGCCAAAATTTTCGACGCTGACCGGGCGGCGCACGCGCAGCTCGCGAAAGGCAGGCCGCTTTACCGGAGCGTCGTGAAGCTTTTTGGAAAGGATTTTCTAAAAAAAGACGGGACGCTGGACCGCGCGAAACTGGGCGCCCATGTTTTTCGGCATCCGGCGGCGCTAAAAAAACTGAATCTTCTGATCCACCCGGAGGTGATCCTCGAAGGCATGGAGACGATCCGGCGATTTAAAAAAAGGACGGGTTTGCTCGTGCTCGATGTGCCGCTTCTTTTTGAAGCCAAGATGGACCGTTTGGCCGACAAGGTCATCGTGGTCGCGGCGAAGGAGGGGCTCATGTTACAGCGCGCCCAAAAACGAGGCATCCCGGCCGAAACGGCTAAAAAGATTCTTTCATCGCAGTGGCCGATGAAGAGAAAGATCCGCCACGCGGATTTTGTGATCTGGAACAATGGGACGAAAAAGGAACTATCAACAAAAGTGCAACGGTTTTTAAAGGAGGTAACGAACTAGATGGATATCGACGCAGCGAAACTCAAGAAAATGAAAATGTCCGAGCTGGGCCAGCTGGCGCATGGCATGAAGATCAATGACATCAGCGGCTTAAAAAAACAGGATTTGATCTTTAAAATCCTCCAAGCGCAGCCGGAGAAAGACGGTGTGATGACCGGGGAAGGGGTTTTGGAGATTCTGCAGGACGGCTTTGGTTTTCTGCGATCGCCCAACTACAACTATCTGCCGTGTCCTGACGACATCTATGTGTCGCCGTCGCAGATCCGCAAGTTTAATCTGCGCACCGGGGACACCGTGGCCGGACAGATCCGTCCGCCAAAAGAAGGCGAGCGTTATTTCGCGATGCTGAAGGTGGAGCAGGTGAATCTCGAGTCCCCCGACGAGGGAGGCCGCGACAAGATTTTATTCGACAACCTGACGCCGCTGTACCCGCGCGAAAAGTGGAAGCTAGAGACCACTCTGAACGACGTTTCGACGCGCATCGTGGATTTGCTGGCGCCTATCGGGAAAGGTCAGCGCGGGCTCATCGTGGCGCCGCCTTACAGCGGCAAAACCGTGCTGCTGCAAAAGATCGCCAATAGCATCACGACCAATCACCCGGACGCGGTGTTGATCGTGCTGCTCATCGACGAACGTCCGGAAGAGGTGACGGACATGCAGCGTTCCGTGAAGGGCGAGGTGATCAGTTCCACGTTTGACGAACCAGCCGAGCGGCATGTGCAGGTGGCGGAGATGGTGATTGAAAAGGCCAAGCGTCTTGTGGAGTGCAAGAAGGACGTCGTGATCTTGCTTGACAGTATCACGCGTCTCGCGCGCGCCTACAATACCACGGCACCGCATTCCGGCAAGATTCTCTCCGGCGGTGTGGACTCGAACGCGCTGCATAAGCCTAAGCGGTTTTTTGGCGCGGCGCGCGATCTCGAAGAGGGCGGCAGTCTCACGATCATCGCGACGGCGCTTGTGGACACCGGCAGCCGTATGGATGAAGTGATCTTCGAGGAGTTTAAAGGCACGGGCAATATGGAAATCCAGCTCGACCGCAATCTCTTCCAGCGCCGCATCTACCCGGCGATCGATATCAAGCGCTCCAATACGCGCCGTGAAGAGCTTTTGATCGTCGAGGAAGATCTCGGCAAGATCTGGATCTTAAGGAAAGTGTTGAATGAGCTCAACTCGACCGAAGCAATGGAGCTTCTGATTGAGAAGATTTCGAAGACGAAGACCAACAAGGATTTCTTGAAAAGCATGAATAGAGGATAAGGATAGGAGAAAAAATGAAAGATAAAATACATCCTAATTACATGGACACCACGATCACCTGCGCCTGCGGCACCGTGATCCGCACGCGCTCGACCAAGCCCAATATCCGCGTCGAGATCTGCTCCGCCTGCCACCCGTTTTTTACCGGCAAGCAGAAATTTATCGACACGGCCGGCCGTGTCGAGAAATTTCAAAAGCGCTACGCGAAGAAAAAATAAAAACCGATGATGAGTCGGTTTTTAAAAAAGGCCGAAGAAAAGCTTGGGCGTCTTCGTGAAGTCGAAAGGGATCTGCAGGATCTCTCCATCACCCAAGATCCCGAGCGTGTGAAAACTCTCGGCAAGGAATTTAGCGAGCTAAAAAAACTGGATGCCGCTTACCGGGATTACCGGAAGGTGGATGAGGAGCTGGTCGGGATCCAGGCGATGCTGAAGGAAAAAAACCAGGCCCAGGAGTTCCTCACGCTTGCCGAAAGCGAGCTTCCTGGGCTTGAGTCGCGAAAACGCTCTGCGATGCGTGAGCTTGAAAATTTCTTTATCCAGCAAGACCCGATGCTCTCCAAAAACGTGATCCTCGAGGTGCGTGCCGGCACTGGGGGGCTCGAAGCGGGGCTATTCGCCGCGGAGATCTTCCGCATGTACACGCGCTTCGCGCAGAAGAGCGGTTTTAGGATCGAGCTTTTGTCCGAGTCACCGAACGAGGCCGGCGGTTTCAAGGAAGTGATCGCGTCCGTTTCCGGCCATGGCGCTTACGGAAAGTTTAAATTTGAGTCTGGCACGCATCGCGTTCAGCGCGTGCCGGTCACCGAGGCCTCGGGCCGCATTCACACGTCCGCTGTGACAGTCGCGGTGCTACCGGAGGCCGAGGAAGTGGATGTGGAGATTAAACCGGAAGAGTTGCGCATCGATGTGTTTCGCTCCGGGGGTCCCGGCGGCCAGAGTGTCAATACGACGGATTCGGCCGTGCGCGTGACGCACATGCCGAGCGGGCTTGTGGTGAGCTGTCAGGACGAGAAGTCCCAGCTTAAAAATAAACAAAAGGCGCTCAAGATTTTGCGGGCGCGGCTTTACGAAAAAGTGCGCGCGGACCACGAAGCCAAGATCGCGAGCCAGCGTAAAAAACAGGTCGGCTCCGGAGACCGCAGTGAGAAGATCCGCACCTACAACTTTCCCGACCGGCGCGTAACCGATCACCGCGTCGGGTTTACCGTTTACAATCTCGAATCCGTCCTGGACGGCGAACTGCAAGAATTTGTCGACGCTCTCTATGAAGCCGAATCTGAGTAATATTTTGATTTTTAATACTTTGGTTAAAAGACTTAAGCGAAAGAGCATCCCATCTGCGCAAGCGGAGGCACAGGTGCTGATGGATGCGTGGGGCGGGATGAGCCGCGTGGATTTTTTTGCAGGCGAGCGGCCAATTTCAGCGAAGGCCCGCCGAAAGATTGAAAAGGCGGTCTCCACAAGATTGAGACGCGTGCCCTTGGCTTATATTATAGGAAGCGCTGATTTTTTGGGAGAGTCGTTTCATGTTTCGCGCGACGTGCTGATCCCGCGTCCGGAGACTGAGATTTTAGTCGAGGAGACGCTAAAGATCGCTCAAAATTTTCATAACCCACTGAAAATATTGGAGATAGGAACTGGCTCCGGATGCATTGCCATCGGTTTGACAAAGCGCTTACCCGACTGTAGAATGACGGCGCTGGATGTGAGTCCCAAGGCGCTGCGGATGGCTCGCAAAAACGCCCGCGTTCACGGCGTCGCTGGACGGATTCGTTTTTTGAGAAGCGATTTATTTCCAAAAGGCAGACGGTGGGATGTCATCGTTTCCAACCCTCCGTACATCCCGACCGGAGAAATTGCGAAGCTCGAACGCGAAGTGCGTCGCGAGCCATGCCTTGCGCTGGACGGCGGCAGGCAAGGTCTTGAGATTATTCGCAAAATTTTGGACGAGTCGCCGGCGCATTTGGAAAAGGATGGATTTTTATTGATGGAGATTGGACACGATCAGTCGTTGTTGATTGGAAAAATAATTTCGCAGGATCGCCGATGGACGGAGCATCGTTTTATTAAAGATTTTGCCGGAATCGAAAGAATTTTGATCGCGCGCCATGGATAAACTGGTGATTGAAGGCGGCCGACGCCTCGAAGGCGTCGTGGAGGTGAGCGGCGCTAAAAACGCCTCACTGCCCATTTTAGCCGCAACGATTCTTTCCAAAGAAGTATCGATCATCAAAAATGTGCCGATGGTGTCGGATATTTTGACGATGATCCGGATTTTGAAGTCGCTCGGCGCCAAGGTTGATCAAAAAGGCAATGCGCTCACCATCGATCCCGCCGGCGTCAATCAGCGCGTGCTGACTTACAAACTCGTCAGCACGATGCGCGCGTCGGTTTGCTTTTTGGGTCCGATCTTGGCGCGTTTCGGCGAAGCGCAGGTGTCGTTTCCAGGCGGATGTGTGATCGGCCCGCGTCCGATCGATCTGCACATCAAGGGCGTCAAAGCGCTGGGTGCGAATATCAACTTAAGTCATGGCTACGTGATTGCTAAAGCCAAGCGCCTGAGGGGCGCGCGCGTGTATCTGGGCGGTGCTTTTGGATCGAGTGTACTGGGAACGGCCAACGTGATGATGGCTGCGACGCTGGCGCATGGCAAGACTGTTATCGAAAACGCGGCCTGTGAACCCGAGATCGTGGATCTGGGGAATTTTTTAAAGAAGATGGGCGCGCGTATCGCGGGGCTCGGCTCACCGTCTATCGAGATCGAAGGCGCCAAGCGCCTGGAAGGCGCCACGCACACGATCATCCCGGACCGCATCGAGGCCGGCACGTACATGATCGCCTCAGCGATGACCAAGGGCGACGTGACGGTGAAAAATTTTGATCTCGCGATGATGGGCGCCATGTTGGACAAGCTGCGTTCGGCCGGCGTCGTGATCACCGAGAAAAAAGGCAATGTGCGCGTGCGCCGCGAGCGGATTTTAAAGCCCGTATGCATCACGACACTGCCGTATCCGGGGTTTCCGACGGATCTGCAGGCGCAGATGATGGCGCTGATGTGCATCGTGCCGGGGATCAGCGTGATCACCGAGAAGATTTATCCGGAGCGCTTCATGCACGTGAGTGAGCTAAACCGCATGGGCGCCAATATCATGCTCGAGGGCCACAGCGCGATCGTGAGCGGGCGAAAGAGCTTAAGCGGCGCGCCGGTGATGGCGTCGGATCTGCGCGCGTCGGCGGCGCTGGTGCTGGCGGGCTTGGTGGCCGAGGGGCGCACGGATGTGTCGCGCGTGTATCATCTGGATCGCGGGTATGAGGATTTGGTGTCCAAACTGCAAAGTTTAGGGGCCAAGATACGAAGAGAGAAAGATAA
>CAYJSE010000009.1:15561-28572 GCA_964372765.1 uncultured Planctomycetia bacterium
ATTTGGTGTCCAAACTGCAAAGTTTAGGGGCCAAGATACGAAGAGAGAAAGATAACATAGGAGATAATAATGTCAGTCGTGATTCGTTTAAAGAAGGTCGGAACTAAAAAGAAGATCAAGCATCGCATCGTCGTCACCGATACACGGTTTCCGCGCGACGGGCGTTTCTTGGAAGAGATCGGTTACTGGGATCCGTCGAGAGCGCCGGCGATTTCCAAGGTAGACACGGTGCGCGCCGAGCACTGGATCAAGAACGGCGCCAAGCCCAGCGAGACGGTTCGAACGATTTTGAAGAAGGCCGGGGTTAAATCTTGATTGAAGATCCACGTTTTAACTCTTTTCCCGGATATTTTTAAGCCCTATTTATCCTTTTCCATTTTAAAGCGTGCTTCCGAGAAGGGGCTCGTGGACTTTTATATCCACAATCTTCGCGACTATACCCACGACCATCACAAAACTTGCGATGACAAACCGTTTGGCGGCGGGCCGGGTATGGTTTTAAAGCCCGAACCTATCTTTGAAGCCGTGAGTGGGATTTTTGGTAAGAGGACGAAAAAGAAAGGTCGTCGCTTCCTCTATATGTCCCCCCAGGGAAAAACATTCAATCAGAAAATGGCCAAAGCATTTGCCAAGGAAAAAGAACTCGTTTTTCTGTGTGGCCACTACGAGGGTGTCGATCAACGCGTCGTGGATAAACTCGTGACCGACGAGGTGTCGATCGGGGACTATGTGTTGACCGGCGGGGAACTGCCGGCGCTCGCGGTGTTGGACGCGGTGGTGCGGCTTTTGCCCGGAGTGCTGGGAAACGAAGCGTCGAAGGAATTTGAATCTTTCAGTCAAAATCTGCTAGAATACCCCCAATATACGCGGCCTGCCGTGTATCGTGGGCTCAAAGTTCCGAAGGTACTTCTTTCGGGGAATCATAAAGAAATAGAGCTTTGGAGACAGAAAACTGCCTTGGACAGAACGTCGAAGAGGCGGCCCGAACTTTTAAGGAGAGGTCATGCATCCCAAGATTAAGGCGCTTGAAGCCGAACAGATGAAAAAGGAACTTCCCGTGTTCCGTATCGGGGACACCGTGCGGGTGTCGGTGAGGGTGGAAGAGGGCGACAAGACTCGCACACAACTTTTTGAAGGCATCGTGATCAAAAAGCAGGGCTCCGGAATCCGCGAGAGCTTTACCGTACGTCGGATTTCGTTCGGAGAGGGCGTGGAACGCGGTTTTCCGGTACACTCGCCGACCGTGCAAAAAGTGGAACTTGTGCGCGCCGGCAAAGTGCGTCGCGCGAAACTTTATTATCTAAGGAAGTCCATCGGCAAGAAGGCCCGAATTGAAGAAGAGCGCGAGCGAGTCGAGCGTCCCGCTCCTTCGGCATGATGCGGCGTTCCTAGAGCAGGGCTTTCGGTCCCTGGCGGGTGTCGACGAGGCAGGCCGCGGTCCCCTGGCGGGGCCGGTGGTGGCCTCGGGCGTCATCGTCAGGGATTTTTTATTTTCAAACCCGATCGACGACTCCAAAAAGCTGTCGCGCGCCGCGCGTGAAGCGGCCTACGAGGAAATCCTCGCGAAGTGCGTCGTGGCGACCGCGATCGTGGAGGCGGATGTGATTGACGTCATCAACATTTACCAAGCCTCTTTGCGCGCGATGGGGGAGGCGGTGATGAAGCTTTCGGAAACGCCGGACGGGGTGCTCGTGGACGGCCCCAAGATGCTGAAACTGCCGTTTCGCCAGTTTCCAATTACGGACGGCGACGCGAAGTCTTTCGCGATCGCGTGCGCATCCATCGTAGCGAAAGTGACGCGGGACCGGATGATGGAGTATTACGACACGCAGTATCCGGAGTATGGTTTCGCAAAACATAAAGGGTACGGCACGGCCAGGCACTTGCAAGCGCTCGAGAAATACGGACCGTGTAAGATACACCGGAAGAGTTTTACGCCGGTCAGGGTTTTATGGAATCCATTTTAATCATCGACTTCGGCTCACAGTACAATCAACTCATCGCCCGTCGCGTGCGTGAGTGCAAAGTATTTTGTGAAATCGTGCCGCCGGATGTGTCTATCGCGTCGCTCCGATCTAAAAATATCAAGGGTCTCATTCTCTCTGGAGGCCCAGCCAGCATCTACGCCAAAAATGCGCCCAAGCTGAGCCCCGCTTTTTTAGAGCTTGGGGTGCCGGTGCTCGGTATCTGCTATGGGATGCAGGCTTTGTCGCATCAGTTGGGCGGTGTTGTGCGACGGGCCAGGTTCAGGGAATACGGCCGAGCGGAACTCCTCGTGTCCCCACAGGGAGGGGCGCTTTTCAAGGGAGTCCCCAAGCGTTTCAACTGCTGGATGAGCCACGGGGATTATGTGGCCAGAGCGCCGCAAGGGTTCACGCGAACGGCCAAGACTCGCAGCACGGTGATGGCCGCTTTCGAAAATCCGCGGCGTAAAATCTACGGCGTGCAGTTTCACCCCGAGGTAGCGCACACGCAGTTTGGGACGCGGATCCTGGAGAATTTTATTTTTTCCGTTTGTGGACTTAAAAAATCCTGGACGATGAAAAATTTTATTCACGAGCAAATCCGCAAGATCCGGCGCGACGTGGGAAACGGCCGGGTGATCCTGGGGCTGTCCGGCGGCGTGGATTCGTCGGTGGCCGCGGCGCTTTTGTCGCGTGCTATCGGGCGTCAGCTCACCGCCGTATTTGTGAATAACGGATTTTTAAGAAAAAATGAGCAGGCCCAGGTGCGCCAGGCATTTAGGGGCCATTTCCGGATGCATCTTCGGTTCGCCCAAGCGCAGAACCTTTTTTTGAAAAAACTAAAAGGCGTCACCGATCCCGAGAGAAAAAGAAAGATCATCGGCAAGACGTTCGTGGATGTGTTTCAAAAGGAAGCGCGGGCAGCCGGGGGCGCCAAGTTTTTGGCGCAAGGCACGCTGTATCCCGACGTGATTGAGAGCCGTTCGGCGTTTGGGGGCCCTAGCGCCGTGATCAAGACACATCACAACGTGGGCGGGCTTCCGAAGAATATGAATCTGAAGCTGGTGGAGCCGTTGCGGGCGCTCTTTAAGGACGAGGTGCGGGCGCTGGGTCGCGAGCTTGGGCTTCCGGGGCACTTGGTGTACCGGCATCCTTTTCCGGGGCCGGGGCTGGCGGTGCGCGTGATCGGCGAGGTGACCGAGGATCGGCTTAAAATTTTGAGGGAATCCGACGCGATCTTTATCGATGAAATCCGCAAAAGCGGGCTTTACGGCAAAATCTGGCAAGCGTTCGCGGTGCTGCTACCCGTGAAAAGCGTGGGCGTGATGGGCGACGAGAGAACCTACGACAACGTGATCGCTCTGCGCGCGGTCACAAGCCAGGACGGTATGACGGCCGACTGGGCGCGCATTCCAGACGATGTGCTGGGCAGAGTCTCCAACCGCATCATCAACGAAGTCAAGGGCGTCAACCGCGTCACCTACGACATCAGCTCCAAGCCTCCGGCCACTATCGAATGGGAATGAAGAAAATTCTTTTTGCTCGCTCCAACGAAATTTTCGTAGGTCGCGGCTACCGTAAGTCGCGGGAACTCCCTCGGCAGGCTCGGGACCCCGAGCGAAGTCGAGGGGCCTCGGCTACGCGTTCGAACGGAATGATATTTCGAACGCTCGCAAAAAGAGTTTTCTCCAAGTAGATGTTGATTTATAATTACATTATAGGTATACTATATGTATGAAGCACCTGCACTTTGAATGGGATGAGCGTAAGAGTGCTGACAATGAACGCAAGCATGGTGTATCTTTCGCGGAAGCGCAGTCCGTGTTTGCCGATGAGAATGCGGTCGAGTTTTTTGACCATGATCATTCGGAGGGCGAGGATAGGTTTATCCTGTTAGGTGTAAGCGGGCGGTTGCGAGTTTTGGTCGTGTGTTATTGTCAGCGTATGGGCAATTTGATTCGAATTATTTCTGCGAGAAAAGCAGATAAAAGAGAGAAAAAAGACTATTGGGAGATGCTGCGATGAGAGCACATTATGATTTCTCGAAGATGAGGGGACACAAGAATCCGTACGTTAAGTTCTTAAAAACGTCCATTACGATTCGGCTTGATCGAGATACGGTGGCTTACTTTAAATCCATGGCCAGTAAAACGGGGCTACCTTATCAAAACCTCATTAATCTTTATCTGCGGGATTGCGCTAGTCACCACCGGCAATTGAAATTGGCTTGGGCAGCTTGAGATAAAAGGCTTTATTCGTTCCCCGCGAAGCAGTACCCGAGACTACCTCATCACATCGCCGGCTCATCAAAACCTTCGATCGTCGAGGAGAGGTGTAGTTGGAAAATCGGAAGGACGGATGGTATACTATTTGCATCTCAAGGTGTGAAAATGAAGCCGATTGATCTATCTAAAATTCTAAGTGATTTTCAGGGTAAATGGGTGGCTTTGTCCAATGACGAGTCCAGCCCGGCTGTTTTTGGATCGAGTGTGACCGCTAAAGATGCGGTTAAGGACGCCGAATCCAATGGAAGCACAGATTTCTACCTTCTATACGTTCGTCCATTCGACCTTCTATTTAGCGGTGCTAGCCTCTAAAAGGGTTAGTTTTTTTATTTAATAGATTAGTTTTGGTCAGGAGAGTAGAATACACATAAATATGAATTATAAAAAAATTACGCAAGCCCTAAATTATCTCGCTTTGCAATGCGGTGATCATGGTTGCTTGAATAAGATGAAGGCTATCAAGCTGCTGTTTTTCGCCGATCGCTATCACTTAAGGAAATATGGCAGACCTGTAACCCATGATGAGTATCATGCTATGGGATATGGTCCTGTCGGATCGATAGCAAGAGATATTGTTGAGGCTTCGGTTTTTTTGGATTCTGATGCCAGTGGGTATTCCGAAAAGTTTTTAAACATAGAAAATAAATATGACTACAAGACAGTTCAAGAAACCGATGATAGTGTTTTTTCAGAGTCAGATAAAGAAGCTCTTAATTTTTCAATTTCAATTTTTTCAAAATTTAATCAATGGGAATTAGCTGAAATATCTCATGCATATCCGGAATGGAAAAAACACGAAGAGGGTATCAAAAGCTTTGGTGGTTCGTACGAGATGAAGTACGACGAGTTTTTTGAAAATCCATCCCCAGACGAACAAATTATAAAGGTTATAAATAATGGGGTAGATTTCTTTTGCAATGTAATGGATGATCAGGCAAAGGATATCTATCTGGAAAACCAAAAAATTGAAAAATTGTGGAAATAAGATTTGATAACGAAGAATCTATTGTATCAGGAAAGTTAGAGCAAGGCGCGGTCTACTATTTCCCCCACCCTCAGAACGACATAGCCCATTACTTTATTCTATTAAACAAAAATCCAACGGCAGAAGATAATCTTTATTTTGTTTGTTCGCAAAGTAACATTGAAAAAGTCCAGAGGATAAGAAAAAACGCGTCTCCGCCCACATTGATTATTGTTCGGGAAGGGCGATATCAGAATTTTAGTAAGGATTCCATCATTGACTGTAATTCCACATATACGAAATCGATTCGGCAATTAGCTTTTTTTCTAAAAATCAAAAGACTTCAATTTAAAAATCCTCCCATCAGTGGTGATATTTTAAAGCAAATTATTGCGGGTGTAAAAATGAGCAGATTGGTAGAAAAAGCTATACAGAATATAATTTAAGAGTTGGGAGCTTATTTGGTTGTTGGGCTTGGGTGAGGTTGTCGGTGATTAAAAATTCAAGATGCAGTCAGGGAAAGACCTGACCCCAATTCTATGAGTTCTAAGTTTGTTCATCTGCACGTGCATACTCAGTACAGTCTCCTAGATGCGGTATGCCCGATCAAAAAGCTGGTTCAGAAAGCCAAGGATTGCGACATGCCGGCACTGGCGATCACGGACAATGGCGCGATGTTTGGCGTCATTGAGTTTTACGATCAGTGCAAAAAAGCTGGCATCAAACCCATCATCGGCGCCGAGGTGTATGTGGCGCCTCAAAGCCGCTTCGAAAAATCCACGCATGGTCTGCAGGGCGCGTCGTATCCGCTTGTGCTCCTTTGTAAAAATGACACAGGGTATCGCAATCTCATCCAGCTCGTCTCGATCGGCTACCTAGAAGGTTTTTACTATCGCCCGCGCATCGACAAAGAGGTGCTGCGGAAATATCAAGAGGGTCTCGTCTGCCTTTCGGGCGGTATCCGCGCGGAGATCCCACATTTAGTCAATATCGGCCAGGTCGAAAAGGCCCGTCAGGCGGTTCGCTGGTACAAAGATACTTTTGGTGAGGATTATTTTCTCGAGATTTTGCACAGCGGCCTGCGCGAACAGGAGCGCGCGAATCCCGAAATCATCGCGTTGGGCAAGGAACTGGGAGTGGAGCTTGTGGCGGCCTGCGATGTTCATTATTTGGAGCGCGACCAGGTCCGGGCCTATGAAGCGCTGGGCTGTATCCTGACGCAGAATACGCTCGATGATCCGAAGCGCGCGCGGCTTCAAACCGAAGAATTTTATTTCAAAACACCGCAGGATATTGAGAAAATCTTTGAGGATACACCCGACGCGATCGCCCATACGTTGAAAATAGCCGACCGCTGCAATCTCGAGCTCGATTTTACAAAAACCTATGTTCCAAAATTTACGCCACCGCAAGGTAAGCCCGAAAATGATTATTTTACCGAGCTCGTGTGGGAAGGCGTGCGCGGGCGTTACCCAAAAATGGACGCGGAGCTTCAAAAACGTGTCGAGCACGAGCTCTCGGTGATCCAAAAAAGCGGCTATGTGAGCTACTTTCTGATTGTGTGGGATTTTGTGCGCTTCGCGAAGGAGCGCAATATTCCGGTGGGCCCGGGTCGAGGGTCCGCGGCCGGCAGTGTCGTGAGTTATTGCTTAGGCATCACCGATATTGATCCCTTGCGCTACGGGCTTCTTTTTGAACGATTCTTGAATCCTGAACGTGTCACGATGCCGGACATCGATATCGATTTTTGCTACGAGCATCGGGACGAGGTGATCGAGTATGTGCGCCAAAAATACTCCGTGGATAACGTCGCCCAGATTATCACGTTCGGGACTATGATGGCGAAGGCCGTGATCCGCGACGTGGGCCGCGTCATGGGCATCGCGTACTCGGACGTGGATAAAATCGCGAAAATGATTCCGACGGAGCTGGACATAACGATCGAAGACGCGATGGAGCGCGAGCCGGAGCTTAAAAAACTCTACAAGTCCGATCCTCGGATCACACAGCTCATTGACACCTCGCGCTCCTTGGAGGGTTTGACGCGCCACGCCTCCACGCACGCGGCGGGTGTCGTGATCAGCGACAAGCCCTTGAAAGAGCATGTGCCGCTATTTCGAAGCTCGGACGGACAGATTTCCACGCAGTACGCGATGGAGTCTTTAGAGAGGATCGGGCTTCTCAAGATGGATTTTTTAGGACTTCGCACGCTCACCGTGATCGACGACACCGTGAAGATCATCAAGCGCACGCAAAAAAAAGACCTGATTTTAAACCAGATCCCGGTGGATGACCCGAAGACGTTTGATCTTTTAACCAGCGCGCAGTCGATCGGCGTGTTTCAGCTGGAAAGCTCCGGCATGCGTGACATCTTGCGCAAGCTCCGGCCGGACAAGTTCGAGGATTTGATCGCGGTGTTGGCGCTGTACCGTCCGGGTCCGATCGGTTCCGGCATGGTGGATGAATTTATCAAGCGTAAGCACGGCCAGATCCCGATCCAGTACGATCACCCGTCGCTCGAAGCGATCCTGAAAGACACCTACGGGATTATCGTGTTTCAAGAGCAGATCATGAAGATCGTGAACGTGCTGGCCGGATTTTCTTTGGGCAAATCCGATTCTTTGCGCCGCGCGATCTCCAAGAAAAAAGAAGACGTGATGCAGGCCGAGAAAGTCAATTTCGTGGAGGGCGCGGTTAAGCACGGCGTCGATAAGCGCATCGCGGAGAAGATTTTCAACCTCATCGCGCACTTTGCCGGGTACGGTTTCAATAAAAGCCACTCAGCGGCTTACGCGATGGTGTCGTACGAGACCGCCTACCTCAAGGCCAATTACCCGGTGGAATTCATGACCGCGTTGTTATCGAGTGAAAAGGACAATACCGACAAAATTGTACTGTACATTGACGAGGCCAAGCGCATGGGCATCCAGGTACTGCCGCCGGACGTCAATGAGAGCTTCCCGCAGTTTACCGTGGTAGGCAAAGGGGCGATCCGCTTTGGTTTGGCCGCCGTCAAAAACGTGGGGCAGACCGCGATCGACTCCATCATTCAGGCGCGCATTAAAAGAAACCGGTTTAAGTCCTTTTTTGACTTCACGGAAAACGTGGACGCGCGCGTCGTCAACCGCAAAGTGATTGAGAGCCTCACCAAGTGCGGGGCGTTTGACTCGATGGGACTTTTTCGTTCGCAGCTTTTCGCGATTCTCGATTCCGCGCTCGCCGTGGCGGGCGAAGTGCAGAAAGACCGGCAGAGCGGTCAGAGCACACTTTTTGACTCGCTCGGCGCCGCGAGCGGTTTTGGGGGCCCGCAGGAAGTGCCGATTATCCCCGAATGGCCTGAACATGAAAAGCTGCTGAATGAGAAAGAAACGCTCGGGTTTTACGTGACGGGGCATCCTCTGGCGCGCTACCAGCGCGAGATCAAAAGCTACTCGAGCGGCGCGATACTCGCGGTGCGTCAGCGACGCGACGGCGAGGAGATCACGGTGGGGGGGCTTGTCAGTAAGCTAAAATTCACGGTAACCAAAAAGAACGCGGAAAAAATGGCGATCGTGACGGTGGAAGATCTTGAGGGGTCGCTGGAGGCGCTGGTATTCCCGAAAGTTTTTAAAGACTACGGTCATTTGCTTGTGAAAGACGCGATTTTATTTTTGAAGGGGCGGTTGGATAAAAGGGAAGACGACCCCAAGATTTTGGTCAGCGAGATCATCCAGCTGGCCGATGCGCGAAAAAAGCTGACCCGCGCGCTCACCATCGAGCTGGCCGCGCAAAACACCGATGAGGGCGCGCTTAAAAATCTCCAGGAAGTGCTGTCCAAATATCCGGGCCCCACGCCGGTGTACTTGAGCTTCGTTGCCCAAGACCGAAGCCGCTCGCACATGCTGGTCGATCGGAGCCTCTTCGTGGAGCCCTCCGACGCGCTCATCAACTCCCTCGAAAAACTCGTCGGCTCCGAAGCGGTCGCGTTTCGTTGACTTTGTAACTTATTTAGTGATAACATAATACGAAAATTTAAAGAGGCCTATGAATAGTGTGTTGGGAGCGCTGGATGAGGCGCTGGCGTTTAAGGATGTGTGGGGTGTTTTGAAGCGCACCTATGACCAGACTGCCGGCGCGCGCGCCATCGATCCGGATGAGGAAAAAACTTTTTTTGAGACACGCGAGATCCTAAAGCGCCGCTTTCACGATCTGGAAGAGGCTGTCGGCGCGTCGGCTATTTCGAGAGACCTCAAGCTCGGTGTATTGGAAATCCTTTCGTTGGAAAGTCTTGTATCGCTTTCGGATCAAAAGTTTGAAACACTGCGCGGTCATTGGCTGAAGGCCGAGAACGGACTCGGGATACTTTTGGGCCGCTTGGAGCGTGGCAAGGGGCGCATCGAAAGGCTCCAGGAAGAGAAGATCAAAACCGGCGTTCTGTCGTATCTTGTGTGGCCCTCAGCGTTTGTGGCGCTACTCGTCTTTTTGGTGTGGTTTTTGGTTCTTGTTTTTTCGCGTTATTTTTAAATAAGGAGGGTCCATGTCGGTCACTAAAAAAGATATTGTCTTAAAGATTTCCAGTGATACGGGCGTCAAACAGATTGACGTGAAACGCGTCGTGCAGCAGACCTTGGATGAGATCACGCGATACCTAGCCGAAGGGCGCACGGTGGAGCTTCGTAACTTTGGTATCTTTAAGATCAAGTCCCGCCGCGGCCGCATGGGCCGCAATCCCCGTACGGGCCAGGAAGTGCCGGTGCCTCCGAAAAAGATCGTGTATTTCAAGCCCGGTCTTGTCATGAAGAAAAACGTAAAATAGATTTCCCCTTGCAGTTTCAAAAACTTCGCGGCATGCAGGACACTTTCGGCGACGAAGCGCTTTGTGTCGAGCGCATCGAGCGCGCGGCCCGGTGTGTCTTTAAACGCTTTGGTTTCAAACCGCTTCGCACGCCGATTTTAGAAGATAAAAAGCTCTTCACGCGTGCGTTGGGTGACGAAACCGACGTGGTTCAAAAGGAGATGTACGAGTTTTTAGACCGTTCCAAGACAGAGGTCGCGATACGCCCGGAGGGCACCGCGAGCGTCGTGCGCGCGTATCTTGAAAATCATTTTGATAAAAACGAAGGGCTTTCAAAATTTTACTACATGGGTCCGATGTTTCGCAGCGAGCGTCCGCAGGCCGGGCGCCTGCGGCAGTTTCATCAGATCGGTGTGGAACAGCTCGGCACCGACAGTCCCTATGCCGACGCGGAGACGATTCACTGCCTGGCTGCATTTTTGGACGAGTGCGGCATCGCGGGCTACCGTGTCCGGCTCAACAATCTCGGCACATTGGAAGAGCGGAAGGTTTTTAAGGAAAAGTTAAAAGGCTTTTTTACACCGAACAAGCAACACTTGTGTGAAGACTGCCGCAATCGGCTGGACAAAAACGTTTTCAGGATCCTGGATTGCAAAAACGAATCCTGCCGGAAAATCGTCAAGCAATCGCCCCGCATCGACGGTTTTTTGACTTCGGAAAGCAAAGGGCATTTTGAAAAGGTCACGTCACTTTTAGAATCGAGCGGGGTTCATCTCGAGCGGGATTTTTACATGGTGCGTGGTCTCGACTACTACACGAAAACGGTGTTTGAAGTGAGCCATGAGGCTTTGGGCGCGCAGGATGCGCTGGGCGCCGGAGGCCGTTATGATCGCTTGATCGAGTTGTTCGGGGGCCCCCGTGTGGGAGCTGTGGGTTTCGCGGTGGGCGTCGAACGGCTTGTGATGTGTCTTGTCGCGGGAAAAACGACCGACGAAACCGCTTACAAGGACTGCTATTTTTTAGCGACGCTCGGCCAGAACGCCGCCGACCAAGGATTTCAGATTCTTTCTTCTTTGAGGAAGAGCGGTATCCGGGCGCTGATGGAGTTTGACGCGAAATCCTTAAAAAGCCAGCTGCGCGCGGCGGATAAAGAGAAATGCCGTTACGTTATTATCTTAGGGGACGATGAGTTGAATAAAGGCGTGTGTGTGCTGAAAGACATGCAGGATGGCAGTCAAAAGGAATTAAAACTGGACGATGTTAAGAACGCACACTTGCGGTGAATTGACCGAAAAAGAAATCGGCCGGGAGGCCACGCTTTGCGGTTGGGTGGACACCGTGCGCGATCACGGTGGGGTGACGTTTATCGATCTGCGCGACCGCTATGGTAAGACCCAGGTGGTGCTGGACCCGGCGCTTCAAGAAAAGTTTGAACTAATTTTTAAATCCGAAGACTGTGTCAAGGTCTCGGGTAAAGTCCAGGCGCGGCCCAAGGGCACGGAAAACCCAAAGCTTAAAACAGGTTTTGTGGAGATCGCGGCTGCGTCCGCCGAGATGCTGAATGCCTGCGCGTCTGTGCCTTTCGAGGTCACCAAGAGCCAGGAAACCAATGAGGACCTGCGCATGAAGTACCGCTTCCTGGATCTGCGCAATCCTGCCGTGCAAAAAAATATTTTTGCGCGCCATAAAATCTATCAGGTGATCCGCCGCACGCTGGACCGGCATGATTTTATCGAAGTCGAGACTCCGATTTTGACCAAGTCAACGCCCGAAGGCGCGCGGGATTATCTTGTGCCGAGCCGCTTAAATCACGGCGAGTTTTACGCACTGCCGCAATCGCCCCAGCTTTTCAAACAGATTTTGATGGTCTCAGGTTTTGACCGCTACTTCCAGATCGCCAAGTGTTTTCGGGACGAGGACCTGCGCGCGGACAGGCAGCCTGAGTTTACGCAGCTCGATATGGAAATGTCCTTTTTGGACGAGAAAGATCTTTTTCAAGTGATCGAGGAAGTCTTGAAAGAAATCTTTAAAGAGGTGATGGGGCAAGAGCTGAAGACGCCGTTTCCAAGGTTGCCCTATGCCCAAGCGATGGAGCGTTATGGATCTGACAAGCCGGACCTGCGCTTTGAAATGGAAATTCACGATCTGTCGAACATTGTCCGCGGTGGAGAATTTAAGATTTTTAAAGAGGTGTTGTCGAGTGCCGAGGGGGCCATTTTGGGAATCTGTGTGCCCAAAGCCGAGGCGTCACGCAAAGATATGGATAACCTGACCGAATTTGCCAAATCTGAGGGAGCGGGAGGCTTGGCGTATTTTAAAATCGAACAAGGCAAATTGGAATCGCCGATAGCCAAATTTTTTCATAATGACGTTCAAACAAAATTGATTCAAACTTTCAGCGCCAAAGACGGTGATCTGATCCTGATCACCGCCGACGAAAAGCATAAAGCCCAGAAAATATCGGGAGCTTTGAGGCTGCGCGCCGCGCGGTGGAAAAATCTCATTCCTGCAGGGCAGTTCCATTTCGCATGGGTGATGGATTTTCCACTTTTCAAGTACAACGACGAAGATAAAAAATGGGACAGCGAACATCATCTGTTTACGTCCCCCAACCTTGAAGACTGGAAAAAATACAAGGGCAGCGCTTCGAACTGGGGCAAGATCCGCTCGCGCGCGTATGACCTGGTGATGAATGGCAATGAGATCGCGTCAGGCTCGGTGCGTATCAATCGCGGTGATCTCCAGCGTGAGATTTTTGAGGCGATCGGCTTGTCCTTGGAAGAAGCGGAGCGGCGTTTCGGATTTTTGCTGAAAGCGTTTTCGTTTGGCGCGCCGCCGCACGGCGGGGCGGCTTTGGGCATCGACCGGGTGATCACGATTTTGCTGGGCTTGGAGAGTATCCGCGAAGTGATCGCGTTTCCGAAAAATCAAAAAGCGGTGTGCCCGATGACCGAGGCGCCAAGTCCGGTGGATGAGCGGCAGTTGAAAGAGCTTGGGATTAAGGTCCGATGATTTTGAACTACG
>CAYJSE010000009.1:28672-38404 GCA_964372765.1 uncultured Planctomycetia bacterium
TGAAGTATGAAAAGAAGAAAAGTATTACAGTCAGCGTGCTGTTGACGGACAATCGAGGAATCCGGAAGATTAATAAACGTTTTCTCAAGCATGATTACGCAACGGATGTGATTGCGTTTAACTATGGTGAAATGGCGGATATCGTGGTATCCGTTGAAATGGCGAAGAAAGTCGCCAAAGAGCTGGGAATTTCGTTTAAGGAAGAATTAGCGCGGTATTTGATTCATGGAGTTTTGCATATTTTGGGCTATGACGATAAAAGCTTCGCAAAACGCAAAATCATGCACGCGCGGCAGGAAGAGATTCTCAAGGTGATGTTATGAAAAAAAGGACGTTTTTGCAAAGCCTGAACAACGCGACCGAGGGGTTTATCCACGTCGTCAAAAATGAGCGCAACATGCGTTTTCATTTCGCGGTGGGGTTTTTAGTACTGCTTGTGGGTGTGTTTTTAAATTTGAGCCGCATTGAGTGGATGATCCTCTGCGGCGCCGTTACTTTCGTGTTGTTCGCCGAGATGGTCAATACGGCTATCGAGGAGCTGGCGGACTTGATCAAGGGCTCGCTTCATCCCGGCGTGGCGCGTTTGAAGGACATTTCGGCGGGCGCGGTGCTGTTGGCGGCGGTGAACGCGATCGTGGTCGGGTTTTTTGTTTTCTCGCAGCGGCTTGCTTGGCCCATCGAGGCGATCGCCGATCACGCGCGACGCACGCACTGGCAGGTGACATTTGTGGCGCTCATAGTGGTCGTGTTTTTAGTCGTCGCGGGCAAGGCGTACCTAAAGCGCGGCACGCCGTTTCGCGGCGGGATGCCAAGCGGGCACTCGGCGGTGGCGTTTGCGCTGTGGACCACCGTGCTGTACACCCAAACAAGTCCGCTCGTGATCGGCGCCACGTTTTTACTCGCGGCGTTGGTGGCCCAGAGCCGTTTGCGCGCCAAGATTCATTCTTTTTTGGAGGTCGCGGCCGGGGGGCTTTTGGGATTTTTGGTAACCAGTTTATTTTTTCAAATCTTCATGAGGGGGTAACAGCGATGTTTAAAAGACTCGGACACTTTTTTATCTCGGGACTCATGGTATTGGCGCCGGCATTTTTTACGATTTGGGTGGTTTTTTATCTCGTGCGGATTGTGGACGGTTCGATCGTGAATCCATTTTTCACGTTGCTGCCGATCGAGACGGACGCGCGCTTCAAGGTGCTGCTCACCAAGCTTGCGATCACGATCTGTGTTTTCTTTTTGATCGTCGTGTGCGGCTATCTGGCCGAGAGGATTTTATTTAAGCAGTTCGCGAAAAATTTCGAAGAACTGATCAAGCGCATTCCGCTTTTTAGCAACGTGTACAATTCTGTCAAGGAAGTGCTACTCGCGTTTTTTGGGGACAAAAAGGGGATTTTCCGGTCGGTGGTGTTTGTCGAATATCCGCGCAAGGGGGTGTACGCGATGGGTTTTGTGACGCTGGACAAGCCCTGGGAGTTGACAGAAAAATCCGGCAAAGATCTTGTCAGCGTGTTTGTGCCTTCGCCGCCCAACCCGGCGACGGGAAACTTTGTGTTTGTGCCCCGCGAAGAGGTTATCTGGTCGGAGATGACGATTGAGGAGGGCATCCGCATCGTGATCAGCGTCGGGGCGGCGGTGCCGAACGGAAAAATCAAGTGAGCGCCACGAAAACCGAAGCGTTTGTTTTGAAAACCCAGGATTACCGGGATACGAGTCTTTTGGGTTCCTTTTATACGAAGGATTATGGAAAAATTCAAGGCATCGTCAAGGGCGTGCGGGACTCGCGGGGCCGGTTTGGCTCTTCATTGGAACCCTTCTCGCTGAATGAGATTTTGTTTTACCCGCGGCGGCACGGTGGGGATCTCTGTCAAGTGACCCAGGTGGATGTCGTGGATATGTTTGGCGCCGTGCGCGAGGACTTAGAACGCGTAGGCGCGGCTTGTTATTTTGTGGAGCTTGTCCACGAGCTCGTGGATATCGGCGAGCCCAATTCTAAAATCTTTAAGCTGCTCTACGATTCTCTCGAATTTTTGGCGCAAGGCGCCTCCCCAAAACGCGTGGCGCGCGTTTTTGAGCTGAAGTTTCTTGAATTGCTCGGGCTGTCGCCGGAAACGCGTGTGTGCGTGGTCTGTGGATCGGAGCCCGGGACCTTGGCTTTTTTCAATATCGGCATGGGCGGGATTGTCTGCCAGAAGTGCCGGCTAGAAAACCAGTCGAGCCTGCCCGTTTCGCGCGGCACGCTCAACTTTTTGGAACACGTCAAGCGAAGCTCCGTGAAGGAACTCGCGAATGTGAAGGTTTCACAGGAGGTGGGTGAGGATTTGGAGAGGATTTTGAGAAGGGTTGTGGATTTTCAGCTGCCGCGCAAGTTGAAATCGGTGACCTTTATGGAAAAAATGGGGATGAAATGATTTCTTTTCAGGATCTGATTTCCGGACTTTCGGCCTATTGGGCTAAAAAGGGCTGCGCGGTTTTACAGCCGTACGACTTGGAGGTGGGCGCGGGCACCTTTCACCCGGCGACGTTCTTTGGCAGTTTGGGACTCAAACCCTGGAACGTGGCGTATGTGCAGCCGACACGACGTCCCACCGACGGCCGTTATGGCGAGAATCCTTTACGCGCACAGCACTACTATCAGTATCAGGTGATTTTAAAACCTTCGCCCGACACCGCGCAGGATCTGTACCTCGACAGCTTGCGGGCCGTGGGGTTGGATTTAAAAAAACACGATATCCGTTTTGTGCAGGATGACTGGGAATCACCGACGCTGGGAGCCTCGGGGCTCGGTTGGGAAGTATGGCTCGACAGTCTCGAGATCACGCAGTTTACCTATTTTCAGCAGATGGCGGGCATCCCTCTCGATCCGATCTCCTGTGAGATTACCTATGGTTTGGAGCGCATCGCGATGTTTTTGCAAGGAAAGCACGATCTTTTTGAGCTCGACTGGGGCGGCGGCATGAGCTACGGCGCTTTGCGCAAGCGCTATGAAGTCGAGTACTGCACGTACAATTTTGAGACGAGCGATACGCGCGCGCTGCAGCAGCTTTTTGAAATGTACGAGGCGGAGGCGAAGCGGCTTTTGGGCGAGGAGCCCGGCCCCGAGACGCTGGTACTGCCGGCCTATGAATGCACGCTCAAAACCTCGCATGCGTTTAACATGCTCGACGCGCGCGGCGCCGTGAGCGTCAATGAGCGCCCCGCGATCATCGCGCGCGTGCGAAACCTGGCTAAAAAATGCGCACAGGGCTATTTGATGCAAAGCGGACCTGGTCCGCTTTCCACGATATGTTGATGATGATGAAAGGCGCATCTACAACAAATAGTAGAACCCGGACCAGGTCCGGCGACACGCTGCTTTTTGAGATTGGTACCGAGGAGCTGCCGGCGACCGTCTTGGCCGATCTTTATGAATCGGCGCCGGTGAATGCCTTGGGGGAACGCGAAACGATGCTCACGTCCAGATTCAAGAAGGCGCTGGAGGAAAAGCGCATTTCGTACGAGAAAGTTTTCGTCTGGGCCACGCCCCGGAGACTGGTGTTTTGGGCGCACGGTGTCGGCGCCCGGCAGATACCGAAACAAAACCTGATTAAAGGTCCCGCAAAGCAGGATGCCTACGCCGGGGACGGTCAACCCACGGAAAAACTGCTCGGTTTTTTGAAAGCCAAAAAAGCGTCCTTAAAAGACGTCGTGATCCAGCCGCTGCAGGGCAAAGAATACGTGTATCTCCAGGAATCGCAGGCCGTGCAATCCACGACTTTGGTGCTGCCCGGCGTGTTGGAGACGCTGGTGCGCACGCTTTCTTTTTCGAAAAACATGCGATGGGGCTATCGCTGGCCGGATGGCTCTGAGCTCGTTTTCCCGCGGCCGATCCGGAGCTTTTTGTGTCTCTACGGCCAAAAACCCATTCGTTTCAAATTGGCCGGAATCCCCGTCCAAAATGATACTTTTATTTTTTCCAAGGCCGGGCGGCGGCGATGGGCGGTCCGTACGCAGGAAGACTACTTTAAAATTTTATCCAAAAACGGCGTGATTCTGGACCCGGCGCTTCGCAAGAAGGCGATCCGAACGCGCCTTGAAAAAACCGCACGCGCTTTGAGAAACGAAATCTACGACGACGTGTTTTTGTTGAACGAAGTAAACTTTCTTGTCGAAAATCCGCACATCTTATCCGCGCCGTTCAGCGAAGAGTTTTTAAAGTTGCCGCTCGAGGTGCTGACGGTCAGCATGGCGCGTAAACAGCGCATTTTTGGTCTTTTGGACAAGGCCGGGCGCGTGGCGCCGCGCTTTTTGGGTGTCCTGGACGGCCGGCCGAGCGCGCGGGAAACAAAACTCATCGCGCGCAATTTTGAAAATATCCTGCACGCGAAACTGCAGGACAGTCTTTTCTTTTATCGTGAAGATTTAAAAGTCGCGCTGGCTAAAAAAAGAGAAGAGCTGAACACGCTCGTGTTTCTGAAAGGCGCCGGGTCCATGCGGGACAAATCCGACCGTCTCGTGGCGATGGCCAAGGAGATCGGGCCGGTGATCGGCTTCGGCGCCGAGGAACAAGCGTCGCTTGAGCGCGCGGCGTATTTAAGCAAATCGGATCTTTTAACCCAGATGGTCGGTGAGTTTCCGGAGCTTCAGGGGATTATGGGCAAATACTATGCGCTGGAAAATGGCGAAAACTCAGCGGCCGCGGAAGCCATCGGCGAGCAGTACCTGCCGCGCGCCGCGCAAGGAGCTCTACCCAAAACGCGGTCCGGCGCGGTGCTGGCGCTTTTGGACAAAATCGATCTTGTGAGAATTTCTTTTGACCTGGGACTAGAGCCGACGAGCAGTTTGGACCCTTATGGACTGCGGCGCAGCGCCACGGGCGTTTTCAAAATCCTGCTGGATCAAAAACTGCGTCTTGATCTCGCCCGGTTTTTCTCGGGCTCTAAAAATTTAAGCAAACTCGAGCTTTTCTTCCGGGAGCGTTTGAAGGCGCTTTTCCTGGACCGCGGTATTCGCGAGGACGTGGCGGACGCCGTGATGGTCGCGGGCGCGCTGGACGCGGTTGAAACGAGCGCCCGCGCGACGGCGTTGACGCGGCTTTTAAAGGAAGAGAGTTTGATGAAATCGTGGAAGGTGGTGGAGCGCACCACCAATATCCTGAAAGGTTCAAGGGAGGCGCCTATGGGGGACATCGCGCCGGATCTTTTGCGCGATGACTTGGAGCGTGTGCTGTATGAACGCTACCGGTGCTCGCGACCGGCCATCGAGGAAGCCTCTGTCCAGAAGGACTGGAAGCTCGTAACAAGCTTGTATGCCGAGGCGTTTTTTGATATTCTCGATGGATTCTTTGAGAAGGTTCTCGTGAATGTCGAGGATGCGGGCGTACGGCGAAATCGGCTCACTCTTTTAAAGAACGTGCGCGATCTATACGTGGGCGGTTTCGCGGATATTTCCAAGATTTTGAAACTGTAAACGAAGGGGGCTTTCAAAAATGAGTTTGGCGACGCAAGAAAAGCTAAAAACACAAGAGGAAAGGCATTCGATGAAAAAGTACGTTTATTTTTTTGGCAACGGCAAGGCGGAAGGCGCGCGCGATCAGAAAAGTTTGCTGGGGGGCAAGGGGGCCAACTTGGCCGAGATGACCAACCTCGGGGTTCCGGTGCCGCCGGGTTTTACGATTTCGACGGAAGCGTGCAATGAGTTTTACAAACTGGGCGGCCAATGGCCGGCGGGTTTGGAAGCCGAGATCCGGGAAAATTTAAAAAACCTCGAGGCTGCGAGCGGGAAAAAATTTGGCGCCAAGGATAATCCGTTATTAGTATCGGTGCGCAGCGGCGCGGCCGTGTCGATGCCGGGCATGATGGACACCATTTTGAACCTGGGTTTGAGCGAGCAGACGGTCGCGGGACTTGTCCGCAAGTCGGGCAATGAGCGTTTCGCGTACGACGCCTACCGGCGCTTTATCCAGATGTTTGGCAATGTGGTGCTCGAGATGAACCATCATGACTTTGAACATATCCTCCTTTCGACTAAAAAGAAGCTAAAAGTTACCCAGGATACGGAGCTGAACGCCCAGGCGCTGAAAGCGATCGTCAAAGAGTACAAGGCGCTTGTGAGACAAAAAACGAAACGCGTTTTTCCCGAAGAGCCCCTGGATCAGCTGCGCATGGCGTGCAACGCGGTGTTTAAATCTTGGAACAATAACCGGGCTATCACGTACCGCAACTTAAGTAAAATCCCCCATGATCTGGGCACCGCGGTCAACGTACAAACCATGGTGTTTGGCAATATGGGCAACACCTCCGGCACGGGCGTGGCGTTTACGCGCGATCCCGGCACCGGCGAGAGAAAGTTTTTCGGGGAATATCTCATGAACGCGCAAGGCGAGGACGTCGTCGCGGGTATCCGCACGCCCAATCCGATCAGCCAGCTAAAAGAGGTGATGCCCTCGGCCTACAAACAGCTCGAGGAAATCTATCATCGTCTCGAAAAGCATTTCCGCGACATGCAGGATATCGAGTTTACGATCGAGGAAGGGCGGCTTTACATGCTGCAGACGCGCAGTGGCAAGCGCGCGGCGCTGGCGGCTGTCCGAATCGCCTGCGAGATGGTGAGGGAAGGTCTGATCTCGAAAGACGAAGCGGTTTTACGCGTGGATCCCGAACAGCTCAATCAATTGCTCCATCCGCGTATCGATACGAAGGCGAAATATCAGGTAATCGCGCGCGGACTTCCGGCCTCGCCGGGAGCGGCGATGGGCGCTGTGGTATTTGACTCCGAGGACGCGATCGAGTGGGAAGAGGAAAAGGGCAGGCGCGTGATTTTGGTGCGTGAGGAGACTTCCCCTGAGGACGTGGGCGGCATGGCGGCCGCTCAAGGGATTTTGACGGCGACCGGCGGCATGACGAGTCACGCGGCGGTGGTGGCGCGCGGCATGGGTAAATGCTGTGTCGTGGGCTGCAGCCAAATCCATGTGGACACGAAAGCTAAATTTTTTACCGTAAAAACAGCGCAAGGCAAAAAATGGACTGTACGCGAAGGAGATAGAATCTCTCTCAACGGTTCCACCGGTGAAGTGATCCTGGGAGAGGTCAAGCTCGTGGAGCCGGAGCTCTCGAGCGACTTTAAACAGATCATGCAATGGGCCGACGAGATACGAAAGCTCAAAGTCCGCACCAATGCCGACACGCCGGAAGACGCTGAAATAGCGCGTGATTTCGGCGCCGAGGGCGTGGGGCTTTGCCGCACCGAGCATATGTTCTTCGGCGAAAACCGTCTCAAAGTGGTGCGCGAGATGATTTTGGCTGAAACGCTGGAAGAACGCGTGAGGGCTTTAAAAAAACTGGAACCTCTGCAGAAAGGTGATTTTAAAGGGATATTTAAAACCATGGCCGGCCTGCCGGTCACGATCCGGCTTCTAGATCCGCCGCTACATGAATTTTTACCAAAGGGCGATGAGGAAATGAAAAGAGTGGCCAAGGATCTCAAGATTTCCGTGAAGGAGCTGGAGGGGAAAGTGCGTTCTTTGCATGAGGTGAACCCGATGCTCGGGCATCGCGGCTGCCGTTTGGCGGTGACGAACCCCGAGATCTACCAGATGCAGTCACAGGCGATTTTTAAGGCCGCTTGCGAGCTCGCCAAAGAGGGCTTGCGCGTGGTGCCCGAGGTGATGATCCCGCTGGTGGGTATTTTGGGCGAGTTGACGTTCATAAAGCAGGACGTGATCCGCATCGCCAAAGAGGTGATGGCCCAACACAAGGTAAAGATAGACTATCTTGTGGGAACGATGATCGAAATCCCCCGCGCGGCGATCATCGCCGATAAAATCGCCGAAGAAACGGCGTTTTTCAGCTTTGGCACGAACGACTTGACGCAGATGACGTTTGGATTTTCGCGTGATGACATCGCGAAGTTTCTGCCGTCGTACATCGAGCGCGGTATCCTGAAAGTGGATCCGTTTGTATCGTTGGATCAGCAGGGGGTGGGCCGCTTAATCGAACAGGCGGTAACCAAAGGCCGTTCGGTCAAGCCGAATCTCAAAGTAGGCATCTGCGGAGAACACGGCGGGGATCCCGCGTCGATCGAGTTTTGTCATCGCATGCGGCTGGACTACGTGAGCTGTTCGCCGTTCCGCGTGCCGGTGGCGCGGCTCGCCGCCGCTCAAGCAGTTTTAAAGGAGAAAAAGAAGTAGCTGATCCTTTATGGATCCTTTAAAGCTCTATCTCAAGGATATCAAGCACATTCCTCTCTTCACGGCAGAGGAAGAGCAAAAAGTCGCCCGGCGCGTCAAGCGCGGTGACGCGCACGCGCGTCGGCTAATGATCCGGTCTAATTTGCGGCTCGTGATCAGCATCGCGAAGCGCTACTCTCACCTGGGTGTTCCTCTGCTGGATCTCATTGAGGAGGGTAATCTTGGTCTCATGAAGGCCGTGAGCAAGTTTGACCCGAAGCGCGGGTATCGCTTCTCCACTTACGCGGCGTGGTGGATCAAGCAGCATGTGACGCGCGCACTGGCTGATCAGGGAAAGACAGTGCGCATCCCCGTCTACATGGTAGAGACACTCTCTAAGTTCCGTAAAGTCCAGGAGCGTCTGACCCATCGTCATCGCCGTAAACCCACAGCCGCCGAGATCGCCAAGTTGATGCGGCTACCGGTGGGCAAGGTCAAAGAACTGATGCAGACCAACCCCGAAATGACCTCACTCGATACGCCGGTGAGCGAAGACGGCGAGACGACCATCATCGACCTCCTCGAGGACCCGCATTCTCAAGCGCCCGAGGACCGGCTCACGGATATATTCCGCCGAAAGGAGATCGAGGATCTTTTGTCGCAGATGACGGATCGTGAGCGCCAAATACTCGAGCTTCGGTTTGGTCTAAAAGACGGAGAACACCGCACCTTAAACGATGCGGCTAAAAAATTTGGCATCACGCGCGAGCGTGTGCGGCAGATCGAGTCGGCGGCCTTAAAGAAGCTTCGCAAGATGATTGATTCATTTGAACCTCAGCCATGATCACGGCGCGCGAAACAAAACTCGCCTCCGATATCCAGCGCGCGATCCGGGAAGTTCCGGATTTTCCGAAAAAAGGAATTGCATTTAAAGATATCACGCCGGTTTTAAAAGATCCCGTTTTGCTTAAAAAAATCATTGAATCTTTTAGCCGCCGCTACGCTTCCAAAAAAATTGATGCGGTGATCTGCGTCGAAGCACGCGGTTTTATCCTGGGTTCGGCGGTCGCCCACGCGATCGGCGCTGGGTTTGTCCCGGTACGCAAAAAGGGCAAGCTTCCTTACAAAACCTACCAAGCCTCCTATGAGCTCGAATACGGAAAAGACACGCTGGAGATCCATCAGGACGCTTTAAAGCCCGGGGCACGCGTCTTGATCATGGATGATCTTTTGGCGACTGGCGGCACCACCCGCGCTGTGATCGAGCTCGTCCGTCAGCTGGGGGCACGGATTGTGGAAGTCGCGTACTTGCTCGAGCTCTCCTTCCTGGCGGGGCGTCAGCGTCTTAAAGATCATAAGATTTTCGCTCTAGTCACCTATTAATACCCGATTTGCCCCCTTTTGCCCCTGTAGCTCAAATGGATAGAGCAGAGGTTTCCTAAACCTCGCATGGCGGTTCGATTCCGTCCGGGGGCATTTTTGTTAAGAATCATTAAAAAATGCTTGACAGAATAGGGATCATTTGGTAACCTGGCCGCACGTTGTGTTTTAAATACAACTCTAAACGTAACCAACACTTGCCGAAGAAAGGG
>CAYJSE010000010.1:0-38238 GCA_964372765.1 uncultured Planctomycetia bacterium
GGTGTGAGAGGACGAAGAGGATTACTACTGAGCCTCTTCTCCTACTCGATTAGAAGCTTCCGAGGAGAAAACAAATGTGTACTTTTTGGGATAGGGTGGCGAAGGTTGTTTTTCACTGGTACTTGGGCGCACGCTCTATAGGTCGTGTGCTTAGAGGCAGTAATTTGTAGTGCGTGTTAACTTTAACATTCCAGGCGCCGAAGTTGTTTTCTACCCAGAATTTTTTACGAACGTGCAAAGCGATCTATTTCTAGAGGCGCTGACGGCTAAGGTCCGCTGGAAGCATGAAGAAATCCGATTGTTTGGCAAAATGGTGAAGCAGCCGCGGCTTACCGCTTGGTATGCGGATCCAGGAAAAACGTATACGTACTCGGGCCTTACCGTTACACCGGAACCGTGGATCTCGGAGCTTTTGGAAATTAAAAAGGAAGTCGAGGTGGCGGCGCACGCAGGTTTTAACAGCGTACTCTTAAACTTTTACCGGAATGAGCGGGACAGCGTGTCTTGGCACAGCGACGATGAACCGGAGCTCGGAGAGAATCCGGTGATTGGTTCGGTGAGTTTTGGGGCGCCGAGGTGTTTTCAGCTGAAACACAAAAAAGACAACAAGCTGCGCTCGGAGATTTTGCTCACTCACGGGAGCTTGCTTCTCATGAAAGGGCCGACGCAGCACCATTGGCTGCATCAGATCCCCAAAAAATCAAAGCCTTGCGGGCCCCGCATCAACCTCACGTTTCGGAAAATCTGATATAATCCTACCATGACATTTGTGCTTAAGATTTTGCTGTCGGGGACGGTGATTGCGTTTACGTCGTGGTTGGCTGGGCGCAAGCCAGGGTTGGCGGGATTCATCATTGCATTGCCGATTGCGTCATGCTTAAGCATTCTCTTTTCCTACAATGAGTACCGCGACATGGGGAAAATTAACGAGTTTGCGGTGTCGATTTTGGTGGCGGTGCCGTTGTCGCTTTTATTTTTTCTTCCATTCGTTCTGAACCGTTGGCTCAAGATGGGTTTTGTGCCGACCTATCTCTTGGCTATAGCGGTCGTATTTTTGGGGTATCTTTTGCATTCGCTGATTTTTAAATGAGCATTCTATGAAGCATTTTCGGGAAACGTTGACGTTTCAGACGAAGACGCGGCGGGAGTATTATAGTAAAGAAATACCGCCACCACCAAACCGGTGAAGATAATGGCGACGCGCACTTGAAGCGGCAGATTTTTGGGCGTGAAGTGGTGGTAGCGATTACCGGCGGCAAGCTCGATTTTGGTCCCTGGGAGCAGATTTTTTATGCGGAGTTTGACGGCCGGCGCCCGAAGCGCGTGCTCGTAAAAGTCATCGGTGAATGACAGCCGCTCATCGTATTCAAAGGAATATAGAGACAAATAGATTAAAAATAGTATATAATTTGATCAAAGTTAATAAAAGGAGATAGTTAAAATTTGATGAGACGTCTCACAAGTCTCGCAATATTTTTGATCGTTCCTGCCGCAATAGCTGTATATTCCCTGTCTGTACACGCCAAAGGAAACACCGAAATCGTTTTTGATGAAACAATTTATCGGGAGCTGGAAAAATCCAAACAGTTTCGAACGGCTCATCACATCATGGTGCAACAAAGTCAGCGCCTCAACCAACTCCAGAGCAGTTTTCTGCTAGGCGACGCGGAAAGTGTCGATCTTATCGCGGGAGATTTGGCGAAGGATATGAATTCGGTGATTGGCGCTGTCAAACTGGACGAGGGTCAGGATGCCGCCGCGATGCGATTTATGGCAGAAATCGTCACTGACGCGCGGGAAGTACAAAAGAGCATCCGCCAAAATAAATCCTACGAGGCCTACATTCGGTACCAGCAGATTCTGGGGCGCTGTATCAATTGCCATCAGGCCACGCGGAGTTGGGGTAAATTCGCCACTCCCGAAGATCAAGCTGCCACGGAGAAAGCCTCCAGCACATCTTACTAATATCCACCGCAGACGTGCGACCCTGTTTTTAGAGCCGGGCGAACAGGTTTTTTATGGCCTGATACATGTCTAGCTGGGACGCGTGGAAGCGCCGGCCGGGGACGGGGATGATCCGAAGATCCGGAGCCAGCCAACGGCAGGTGTCGCAGTCGATGCAGGCGGCATCGACATAAAAGTCGCCGGGAGCGTTTTCTGGGCGTCTTTTCTTTGGGTCGGCCATGCGCGTAAGATAACCGATAATTGCTTCCGGATTTACGGATAGTCTGGTATTCTTTTGTCTATGGCTGGCTACGTTTGCCCAA
Source organism: uncultured Planctomycetia bacterium (assembly GCA_964372765.1). Taxonomy (GTDB): domain Bacteria; phylum Omnitrophota; class Gorgyraeia; order 2-02-FULL-51-18; family CAYJSE01; genus CAYJSE01. The sequence continues at coordinate 2,268 of CAYJSE010000010.1, forward strand.
CCTGCGGGCACGAGATGCAGAGAGACCTTCTGCTTCTGAAAGATCACACCGATGCGCACATTGTCGACGAACTTAAAAAAAGTCACCCGGAGAAGTAGGCGGGCATGTCTCAAATAAAAATATTTCGAAAGAGATTCATATCAATCCTCGCGCAAAAGTACTTTTGTCCAGCGGCTTTACCGTCGAAGGAAGTCCGGACGACTTGTAAATGAAATATTGCACGGCCGCCCAGATGCGGCGTATGGACCAGCGCGCGCAAAAATTTTTTGGCATCCCCTCAATTATTCTCATGGAAAATGCGGCCTTGGCTTGCGTGGATGAAATCGTTAAAAAATATGGACGCACCCAAAAACGCGTTGCGGTTTTCTGCGGCAAGGGCAACAACGGCGGGGATGGTTTTGCGATTGCGAGGCATTTGTGGAATCGTGGTTGGAAGCCAACCGTTTATTATTTCCAGAAGCCCAAGAATGCGAAGTCGGACCCGGCGACGAATTTAAAAATCCTGAAAAAATTAAAGCTTCAACTTGTTCTTAATCCCAAGAAAATAAATTTTGCCAGCATCGATTTGGTGGTGGATGCACTTTTTGGGACCGGCTTATCCAAAAATATTGAGAAGCCATTCTTCGGCGTGATCCAGACAATCAACGCCTCCAGAAAGCCCGTCGTCGCCGTGGACATCCCGTCCGGGTTGAATACGGACACCGGCGAGGTCATGGGCATCGCGGTACGAGCAGATCTCACCGTGACGTTTGGTTTTCCCAAAAAAGCTTTTGCTTTGAAAAAATCGAGACCTTATACGGGCCGCTTGGCGGTCCGTAAAATCGGTTTACCCGACGAGAGGTTTCTTTTATAATAAATAACCGCACGCTCTATAGGTCGTGCGGAAAGCTTTTGATGCCATTTGTAGATAAGCCAACACAGTTCGCGAAAGCCGCTACTCAGGCCAGGAAAGCGCTGGCCCGACGCATCCGTTTATTGCGCCGGCGAAATCGATGGACACAGGCCGATTTGGCCTGGGAGTCCCGTTTAGGCGTCCGCCACATTCAAAGATTGGAGAGGGTGGAAAAACCGCCCGCGATCGAGCTGGATAGCATCGTCAAGCTCTCAAAGGCTTTTAAAATAACCCTATCCGAACTTATGAAATTTTGAGGCGCACGACCTATAGAGCGCGCGAGTCCAGATAGACAGTTTGGGGTTTTTCTTGACGGATACGTTGGGGTTCATTAAAATTTAAAGCACATGATGAAAAATGCTTTTTTCCCGGCCTGCCTGTTTTTGATTTCGCAAATGGCGTTTGCGGCAACGAGCGATGATTTTCGGCTCGAGGGTGTGATGTATGAGCCGAGCAACGAACAAGAGTCGCTCGCCATCGTGAACGGCCAATTTTTAAAAATAGGGGACACTTACCAGGAGCATAAGGTTTCGGAGATTGGCGCGGATTTTGTGATTCTGAAATCGGAGCAGGGCGGAGGCGACGTTCGCGTGAATCTGATGGGGGCGCCTATAAAAACCGCAACCGCTGCTTCTGACTCCCCGAAAGAAGAAGCGCCCAAAAAGAGCCAAAAGGGCAGCAAAGAAAAAGGCTCCGCATCGGGACAAACGCCCGGCGACGCTCAGCCAAAGGGTGGTTTTACGACAAGTCTCGGCGCTGCCATTGGTCGGGCGGCGGATACCAAGGTGATGATGGATCTGAAGCAAATTTTTATGGCCGCGGCCAACGCAGTGTCCATGGATATGACCGACGAGAGTGGAAATCCGATACGCGAAAATCTGACACTGGATAAATTGGCTGAAATGCAATTGCTCCCGAGAAATCTTCAAGAAGGCAAGAGCGGCCCCTACACGTACCGCATCAAAAGCGGTCCCAATGGTTTTGAAATTTACGCAGACCCCACGGACTCAAAATCCAAGTTGCGGCATTTGATGATCGACCAGGAGGGCGCTTACCATGCCGAATACGGCAAAGAAGCTACCTCCCAAAGCCCACCGCCCTAGAGCAGGATCCGTCGCCTCGCTGGGTATAACGGATTTATATGCTCGGTGAGGAGAAAACAAGTATAATATGAAACGAGTAACCAGAGGGGATTTATGTCCGGCCATTCGAAGTGGGCGAGTATTAAACATAAAAAAGGGGCGCTGGACGCCAAACGAGGCGCGCTTTTTACCAAGATTATCAAAGAATTGACGATCGCTGCCAAACATGGCGGCGGCAATCCAGAGTCCAACCCTAGACTTCGCAGTGTGCTGCAGAAGGCCAAAGAAGCTAATATGCCGGCGGACAACATTGAACGGGCGATTAAAAAAGGCACTGGCGAGCTACCGGGCGTGGTGTACGAAGAAACAAATTATGAGGGGTATGGTCCGGCGGGCACCGCCATCTTGATCGAGGCGGCGACAGACAATAAAAATCGCACCACTGCCGAGATTCGCACTATTTTTGAAAAGCGCGGCGGCAATATGTCAGGCGCAGGTTCGGTCGCGTGGCAGTTTCAAAAGAAAGGTTATCTCACGGTCCGAAAAAATGTGATCGAGGAAGACAAATTGATGTCGATCGCGCTCGACGCGGGCGCGGCGGATTTTAAAGCCGAAAAGGACATCTACGAGGTGATCACTGAGCCGCACGATTTTGAGAAGGTCAAAAAAGCGTTGGCTGACGCGAAGGTGCCGGTGGAGTCCGCCGAGATTACGCGATTGCCTCAATCCACGGTCCAAGTGACGAATGTTGCCGCGGCGCGGGCGCTTCTGGCGCTCATGGATTCGCTCGAGGAGCACGAAGACGTACAAAGCGTCTACTCCAATTTTGATATTTCGGACGAGCTGCTGCAGGAGCTCGAGTAAAGCTCTTCATGCGCGTACTCGGTATCGATCCCGGGATGCGGGTGACGGGATACGGTGTCGTCGAAGTGCTTCGACGAAATAACCAGGGGACGCACATTGAGCTCGTGGAGGCCGGCATCATCCGCGCAAACTCCAAAAACGGCGTCGCGCCGAGACTCGAGAAAATTTACAGCGCGTTGACCGAGATCACCCAGGAATTGAAACCCGACGTGATCGTGATCGAAAAGCTCTACGCGCATTACCGGCATCCCGTCACGGCGATTCTGATGGGGCATGCGCGCGGGATCGTGTGTCTCGTGAGCGGTTTGGCAAAAATACCACTTGTGAATCTCGCGTCGACGCATGTTAAAAAGTCAGTGACGGGCCACGGCCATGCGGGTAAAAACCAGATCCAGCGCATGGTGCAACACTACCTGCGCCTAAAGGACGTTCCGAGACCCCCGGATGTGGCGGACGCGCTGGCGGTGGCGATTTCTTACGTTTTTAGCCAAAAGGATGTGAAGATCGGATGATCGCTCAAATCACAGGCGCCGTTGAAGATTTTTCAGGCAACGTGATCACGCTGCGCGTCGGCGGTATTTCCTACGAGATTCACGTGCCGACAGCCGTGATGCGAAGCCTCGAGAGTCACGTTGAAAAAGAAAAAAGCGTCACGCTCATTACGTATCATTACTATCAGACGGATCCTTCCAAGAGTATTCCGATCTTGATCGGTTTCGCGAACCGCATCGAAAAAGAGTTTTTCGAAAAATTTATCACGGTCTCTGGTGTAGGACCCAAGGCGGCTGTGAAAGCGCTTGGCCAGCCCATTCCGGACATCGCGGCCGCGATCGACGCAGGCGACCTCGCTTTTTTAAAGTCTCTGCCGGGCGTGGGCGAGCAACGCGCACGGGAGATCATCGCGAAACTGCAGGGGAAGATGGGGAAATTTGCGCTCATTCAGACGAACGGTTCCAAAAAATCCGTAGGGACGATTCATGAACCGCCCCTGCAAGATATCCGCCAAGAGGCGCTGGATGTTTTGTTGCAGCTCCAGTACAAAAAAGACGAAGCGCTCAACATGATCCAAAAGGCGTTCACACGCAGGCCGGGGCTTTCCAACATCGAAGAGGTCTTAAATGAAGTCTACCAATCGCGAAAAGTTAAACTTTGAACGTTCGGAGCGCGAGAAGCTCCTAACCCAAAAACCCACCGAAGACGATAGCGTCATTGATCTGTCGCTGCGCCCGACCAAGATCACGGAGTTTACGGGCCAGGCGGATTTAAAAGAAAATCTTTCGGTGGCGCTCGAGGCGGCCAAAAAAAGAAAAGAGCCGCTGGAGCACATCCTGCTCTCGGGTCCTCCGGGCTTGGGGAAAACGACGCTGGCGCATATCGTGGCGCATGAGATGCGCTGCAAGATCACGGCCACGAGCGGCCCCGCGATCGAGCGCGCCGGCGATCTGATCGGTATCCTGACGAACTTGGAACAGGGCGACATCCTATTCATCGACGAGATCCACCGGCTCTCGAAAGTCGTGGAGGAGTTTGTGTACCCGGCGATGGAAAACTTCAATATCGATTTCGTCGTCGATAAAGGGCCCTACGCCAAGACGATCAAATTTAGCTTAAAAAAGTTTACGCTGATCGGCGCCACCACGCGTTCGGGGCTTTTGAGCTCGCCGCTGCGCGGCCGTTTCGGCATTTCGTTTCACCTCGATTTTTATTCGCCGGAAGATTTAACAAAGATCATTGAGCGCTCGGCCAAGCTTCTTTCGATTGCGATCGAAAAAGAGGCGGCGTTTGCCATCGCGCGGCGTTCACGCGGCACACCGCGCATCGCGAACCGGCTCTTGCGGCGCGTGCGCGATTACTCCCAGGTCCGCTCGGACGGCAACGTCACGCTCGAGACCGTCGATAGGGCGCTGCAAGCTCAAGGCATCGATCAAAATGGGCTCGACGCGATGGATCGAAAGGTTTTAAAGGCGATCATCGATATCTACGACGGCGGACCCGTGGGGATCGAGTCGCTTGCGGCGACGCTGAATGAAGAGACAGACACGATTGTCGACGTGGTCGAGCCCTATCTTTTGAAATGTGGGTATCTAAAACGCACAGCCCGTGGACGCGAAACCACGGCGTTGGCCTGCGAGCACCTCGGGATTTCCACAAAACACAAGCCGTCCGAACGCGATTTATTCGAAGCCAAGAAATAATCCCTCGTGCGGCGTTTTTTCCCCACCCTCCTTGTCTTCTTAGGAGTTTATTTTTTTGAGATAGAGGTAGTTTTTGCGGCCGATGTTGCTGCGCATACCGTCCGCGTCTTAATCGCGGAAAATAAAAAAACTCTGCGTGTGGCGGCCAAAGGCGCCTACGAAATCCGCTCGTTGCCCGATGGGAAACTGCTCGCAAACGCCAAAGATCTCCAGACTTCCGTTGTGGAGGTGAGCTCCGGGAAAATCCGCATCGGAAAACTTATGTGGAATTTAAAAGGTATCCGCATCGATCCCGTCACGGATCGTAATCTCTATGTGAATCAGACGCGCTATCGGGGATCGGTAGATTTTTATCGGAGCTCGGGCGGTGGGTTGGACGCGATTAACACACTGGATTTGGAAGGGTATCTCTACGGTGTGCTGCATCACGAAGTGGCCGCGTGGTGGCCGATGGAAGCGCTCAGAGCGCAGGCCGTGGCCGCGCGGACATACGCGCTCTATCAGGTCGAGACGAGCCGAGCCGCTGTCTATGATTTAAAAAGTACGACGAGCTCTCAAGTGTACGGGGGCAGCACCACTGAGCGCTACCGCACCAAGCGCGCGGTGGATGAGACGAGGGGACAGGTTTTAACTTATCAGGAAAAGATTTTCCCGGCCTATTTTCACGCGACCTGCGGCGGCAAAACCGCGGCGGCGGCGGAGCTCTGGAAAATCGATATCCCGCCGCTCGGCGGCGGCGCGGCGTGTTCCTACTGCCGCATCTCCCCACACTATCGCTGGAAGTCTGAAATGGCGCTCGCCTCAATCGAAGAAAAGCTAAGCGCCAATAGCCGCTCGGTGGGGCGCCTTTTAAAAATCGAGCCCATGACCCAAACGCCGTCGGCGCGGGTGGGGCGTCTGGGGTTTGTCGGAACTCTCGGTGAGGCGGAGGTGGCGGCCAAGGATTTTCGGGTGTGGTTGGGAGGCGACAAAATCCGCAGCACCGCGTTTACCGTGCGTGTCCGTGAGGATCGGGCGGAATTTGAGGGTAAGGGATGGGGGCATGGTGTGGGTTTGTGCCAGTGGGGGGCGCTGGGACAGTCTCTCTTTGGCAAGAAATCCGAGGAGATTCTGGGATTTTATTACCCGGGATCGGAAGTTAAAGAAATTTGAAATTAGAAGATTTTGATTACCCGCTTCCCAAAGAGCTGATCGCTCAAGAACCTTTGAGCGCGCGGGACGCGTCGAGGTTATTGGTGATAGACCGCAAATCCGGCGCGTGGGCAGATCGTCGTTTCTCCGACATCATTGAATATTTTCTTCCCGGTGACGTTCTCGTTTTAAACGACACCAAGGTTTTTCCCGCGCGGCTGGTTGGAAAAAAGAAAATAACCGGCGGGAAGGTCGAAGTTCTGCTGCTGGAATTAAAAAATGGAAATGTTTGGAGAGGCCTCGTCCAGCCCGCCTTAAAAGAAGGTCAGGAAATCGAATTGGCTGAAAATGTCACGGCGGTTTATTTGAAACGAGACGCCGACGGGATTCCGCTTGTCGAATTTAAAAATATTCAAGACGTGCGCGCTCTGGCGCATAAAATCGGCTCCATTCCGTTGCCGCCTTACATCAGGCGCGAGCCCGGCGCCAAAGACATGGAAACTTATCAAACGGTGTACGCTCAAAAAGAGGGGGCTGTGGCCGCGCCGACGGCGGGTTTTCACTTTACGCAGGATCTTTTAGAAAAAATCAAAGCCAAAGGAGTTCAAATCTTTTATGTGACGCTTCACGTGGGCTATGGAACGTTTAAACCCGTGGAAGATCTCGAAAATCATCGCATGCACCCGGAGTATTTTGAGTTGACGAAAAACACGGCCGACGCCGTGAATCGCGCGCGTCTTGGAAATAGGCGCGTGTGGGCTGTGGGCACGACGACTTTGCGTGTGCTGGAAACCTGTGTCCAGAAGGGGACGCTGATCGCTGGATCCGGCCACACGGATCTTTATATTCAGCCGCCCTTCGAGTTTGAAGCCGCGGACGTTTTGATCACCAATTTTCATCTACCGAAGACGACGCTGTTACTTTTGGTATCGGCGTTTATGGGGGAAGATTTAAGAAAAAAAGCGTATGCCCACGCGATCGCCGAAAAGTACCGGTTTTATAGCTACGGCGACGCGATGCTTATTTTGTGATACAATCACACCTGTCATGAGCGTTAAGAAGTACCTTCCTTTTTTATTTCTCTCGTTTGTTGCCAGTGTTCTCTGGGTGTCTTGGTGTCTCGCTGATATCAACGAGCAGGGCAGCTTTCGCGAAATGGTCGAATGGTTGGTGAGTCAGGCGGGTCTACAAATTCTTTTGGGCGCACTGCTTGTGACGCGTAGCCGAGCGGCGTATTTTGCGGCGCTTGTGTACGGCGGGTTTTTAATCCTCTACGCGGCGGGGCTTCTCGGCTGGGCGCTGATGGGGGAGGCGACGCCCTTTTCGGTGTACCTCGTCACAGCGCTTCACTTTATCAACGCGCTTTCTTTTTTATTCCACGCCTTAAACGATCTGCACGTCCCGCTAAAAATCCATCATTATGATTTTGAAAACGAATGACCAAGCGACAGACTGCTTCCAGATCCTCCATAAAAATACTCAAACAAAGGCGCGCGCCGGTTTATTAAAAACTGCGCACGGTGAAATCCGCACACCGGTGTTCATGCCGGTGGGAACACAGGCCACCGTGAAAACCATCACTTCGGGCGAACTCGCCTCGATCGGCGCTGAGGTTATCCTTTCCAACACCTACCATTTATACTTGCGGCCCGGGGAAGACGTGATCCGCGAAGCCGGCGGATTGCATCGCTTTATGAACTGGTCGCGGCCAATTTTGACCGACTCCGGTGGTTTTCAAATATTCAGTCTCGCGACGCTGAATAAAATCAAAAAAGAGGGCGTGGAGTTTCAGTCGCACATCGATGGTTCGCGGCATTTTTTGACGCCGGAGGACGTCGTGCGGCTCGAGACGTCATTCGGAAGCGATATTTTGATGCCGCTGGATGAGTGCGTAAAATATCCGAGCGAAAAAGCGTATGTGGAAAAGTCGCTGGAATTGACGCATGATTGGGCCAAGCGCAGTCGCGAGGTTTGGTTGAAAAATAAAAATGGAATTTTGTTTGGCATCGTCCAGGGCGGCGTTTACCCGGATCTTCGTGAGAAATCGGCGAAGACCCTGGTCGATATGAATTTTCCCGGGTACGCCATGGGTGGCCTCAGTGTGGGCGAGCCCTCGGAAGTGATGTACGCGATGTTGGCGGCAACAACATCGCTATTGCCTGAGGAAAAACCACGCTACCTCATGGGCGTGGGTCTGCCGATGGATATTTTGGAGGCGGTCTCGCAAGGCGTGGACATGTTTGACTGCGTGGTGCCTACGCGCAACGGCCGCAACGCCACGGTGTTCACGCCGAGAGGGCGCCTTCTTTTGCGGGGCGCCTCGTACACGCGCGATTTCCGGCCGATCGATGAAAATTGCCCCTGCTACGCTTGTCGCCATCACACGCGCGCTTACCTGCGACACCTATTTAACGCTGAAGAATTCCTGGCGGGCCGACTTGCTTCTTTACACAACCTGACATTTTTTATACAATTGCTCGAGTCCATCCGGCGCTCGATCGAGGCAAATCGTTTTGCCGAGTTTCGCCGGGAGTTTGAAAGAGGTTTCAATACAAGGAGTGCTTCATGAATAGCGACGCGCAAGTGCCGGCGATTTTACAGTTTTTACCGATCATCGTTGTATTTGTGGTTTTTTACTTTTTACTGATCCGGCCGCAGCAAAAGCGCCAAAAAGACCACGCCCAGATGCTGTCCAAGCTCGACAAAAATGACGAGATTCTAACCGCCGGCGGCATTTACGGCACCGTCGTGGCCGTGAACGACAAGAAGATCACGCTTCGCATCGCGGACAACGTCAAAGTGGACGTCGAAAAGTCCTACGTGACGCAGGTCACAAAGAGCCGACAGAGCGGCGCATGAACCATTCGAGTCTCAAGTGGCGCGTTCCGCTCATCGCCTGCGTTGTCGCGATCGCGCTTTTTTACGCGATCCCGCCGTTTGACCCCGACGGGACGGGCCCCAAGCAGGGAAAGATAAAGCTCGGCCTTGATTTGCAGGGCGGCATGCACCTCGTGCTGCGCGTGGATACGTCCAAGCTGGACGAAAAGGCCAAGGCCGACGCGACGGACCGGGCGATCGAGATCATTCGTAACCGCATCGACCAATTTGGCGTCGCGGAGCCTTCGATTCAGAAGCAGGGCACCGATCACATCGTGGTTCAACTGCCGGGCGTCACGGATCGCAAACGCGCGCTGGAGCTTTTGGGACGCACGGCGCTTTTGGAGTTTAAGCTGGTATCCGATGACGCGGAAAAGCTTAAAAGCGCGTTGGCGGGCGATGTGTCGGAAGGTTTCGGTCTCTATGAATCCGACGAGGCAGACTCCCCCGAAAAGTTGCTTCTCGAGGAGAAGGTGGATTTAACCGGCAAAAATATCACCGACGCGTCGGTGGGTTTTGGGCAGGAGTTTAACGAACCCATCGTGCTATTGCAGTTTGATGGGGATGGCGCCAAGATTTTTTCGGATTTAACCGCCGCCAACGTCAATCGCCGGCTCGCGATCGTGCTGGACGACAAAGTGCAATCCGCGCCGGTCATCAACGAACGCATCCCGTCGGGCAACGCGCAGATCTCCGGACGTTTCAACTACGAACAGGCGTATGATCTCGCGATCGCGTTGCGCGCGGGCGCCTTGCCGGCGCCGATCGTGGTGGAAGAAGAGCGTTCGGTGGATCCCATTTTGGGAAAAGATTCTATCGAGCAGGGTATGCGCGCGTCTGTCATCGGTTCGGCGGCTGTGGTGGTGTTTATGGCGGCTTATTATCTTTTCGCCGGTGTCATTGCGAACTTGGCGCTGTGTCTCAATATTTTGATAGTGCTGGCCGCGCTCAGCTACGCGCACGCGACGCTGACTTTGCCGGGCATCGCGGGTATCGTGCTAACCATCGGTATGGCCGTGGACACAAATGTCCTTATTTTTGAACGCATACGTGAAGAATTGGCGTTAAAAAAACCGCTCGCCGCCTCGATCTTTGCCGGTTACAAGAAAGCGTTTACGACGATTTTGGATTCGAATCTGACAACATTCATCACGGCGGTTGTTTTGTACAATCTAGGCAGTGGTCCGGTGAGAGGTTTTGCGTGGACGCTGGCGGTGGGTATTCTTGCCAGCATGTTTTCCGGCATCTTCGTGACGCGCGTCGTTTTTGATTCCTTGACTTGGAAAGGTTCGCTGAAGAGCTTGCCCATGCTGCACTTTTTAAAGAAAACACCCTCAATCAATTTTTTGAAATTCCGTAAAATTTGTTATGGGCTGTCCGTTGTGGTGATCGCAATCGGTCTCGTGCGCTTTATCGCGCGCGGGGAGTCGATGTTTGGCGTCGACTTTGCCGGGGGCACGATGCAGGAGTACAGCTTCGCCAAGCCCGTGGAAGTTGAGCGGTTGAGAAATTCTTTAAAGGAGATCGGGTACGGCACCGCGATTATTCAGAGTATCAGCGGAACCAGCCGCGTGATTGTCCGTTCACCGGTCGGTTCCGACGCCGCGATCACCGAAAAAATCACGGAAGACTTTTCAGACAACCCTTTCGAAATCCTGCGCGTTGAAAGCGTGGGGCCCGTCGTCGGCCAGGAGCTAAAGACGCGGGCGCTCTGGGCGATGGTGTTGTCGCTGGTGGCGATCTGTATTTACGTGGGTGTGCGGTTTGACTTTAAGTTCGCGTTTGGCGCTATCCTGGCGCTTTTTCATGACGGTATCGTCGCGATCGGCTGCGTGGCGCTGGCCGGGAAAGAAATGTCGATCACCGTGGTGGCGGCTGTGCTGGCTATTTTGGGTTACTCGATCAATGACACGATCGTGATTTTCGACCGCATTCGCGAGCGCATGCGTAGCGGCGTGCGCGAGCCGTTTGAAGAGACGATCAACGCGGCTTTGAATCAGACGCTTTCGCGCACGATCTTGACGTCGCTCACCGTTTTCATGGTGGTGCTGGCGCTTTACTTCTATGGCGGGGAAGTGATCAATGACTTTGCGTTCACGATGCTCGTCGGTTTGATCAGCGGCACCTACTCGACCGTGTATATCGCCGCGCCGGTTCTCGTGGACTGGCCGGGCAAAAAGAAGGCTGGAAGGTAAGAGGTGAGAGGGGAGAGGAGGGAGTGGGTCGTCTCGCCTCTAGATCCCGCTGTTCGTGAAATCGCTCGCGAGCTCGATATCCACTGGGCGCTGGCCCAGATCCTTTTCCAGCGGGGACTTCAAAGCCCCGAGCTTGCCCAAAAGTTCCTAAGCCCTTCCTTTGACGCGCTGAAAGACCCTTTCTCGTACGAGCATATGACGGAAGCGGTGCGGCGCATTCGCGGCGCGATCCAAGAAAAACAAAAGATCCTCATTTACGGCGACTACGACGTGGACGGCGTAACCGGCAGCGCGATTCTTTATCCGGTCTTGAAAAATCTTGGGGCTGATGTGGAGGCGCATATCCCCCACCGGATTGAGGAGGGTTATGGTTTAAACCTCGAAGTTTTGAAGCGTCTCGTAAAAAAGAAATTTTCCCTTGTGATCACCGTGGATAACGGCATCACGGGCGTGGAGGCGGTCCGGTTTTTAAACGAAAACGGCGTGGACACGATTATTGTGGACCATCACACGCCCAAAGAAACGCTGCCGCCGGCTTTCGCGATCATCCGAGGGGACCTTAAGGAGGATCTTGCGGCTTGCGCGCTCAGCTTCAAGCTCGCTTGGGCGTTGGCCGGTGATCTTGAAAGCGTGCGCGAATATTTGGATCTCGTGGTGATTGGCACCGTGGCGGACATGGCGCCCGTGGTGGGCGAAAATCGCGCGATTTTGGTGCATGGTTTGCTGGTGCTGCGGCAGAGTCAGCGGGTGGGTTTGAAAGCGCTCGCGGCCGTCTCGAGACTACCGTCTATGGCGACGATCAGTTACAAAGACATCGCGTTTATTCTGGCGCCTCGCATCAACGCCTCCGGCCGTATGGGATCGCCCGAGCACACATTTAAGCTCTTGACCACGACGAACGCGCTCGAAGCCCAAAATCTCGCTCAAATTTTGGAAGACGCGAACCGTGACCGGCAACGCTGTGAGAGCGAAGCGTTTGCGCAAGCCGTGGAACAGGTAGAGGCGGATTCTTTTGCGGCGTCGGATACGGTGCTGGTGTTGGCACATCCGGACTGGCACGAGGGAGTGATCGGCATACTCGCGTCACGTCTTGTCGAGCGCTATCACAAACCCGCGATCGTGATTTCTTTTAAAGGGGAGGTCGCCAAAGGGTCGGGACGTTCCGCGCCTGATTTTGCTCTATTTCAGGCGATCGAACCTTGCGAAGATCTTTTGGTGAGCTTCGGGGGACATGCGCAGGCCTGCGGGCTCACGATTCGGCGGGAAAATATCCCGCTTTTCCGTAAAAAAGTAAACGAGATCGCGCAAAGCTTTTTGGCCCAAAAAGCGGCGCCGTTTCTTCCCATCGACTGCGAGCTGGGGCTTCAAGACATTGATTTTAAATTTCTACAGGACTTGGAGCGCCTCGGGCCTTTCGGACCCGGTCACACGAGGCCCCGGTTTTTGACGCGATGGATCAAGTTCAAAAAACCACCTGTCAAGCGCGGGACCAATACCCTGCACGCGTGGGTAAGCGACGAACGCGGTGAGCGGATGGTCGAAATGATCGCGTTCCGGATGTTTGACCGCTGGCAAAGTGACGACGCGCCGCAGTTGTTGGACGTGGTGCATCAACCCACGTTAAATCAGTTTCGGGGAATACGCTCGATCAAGCTTGAACTGGAGGATTTTCGGCCGGTTTCCAACGGCGTTTAGGCGCGCGCTTCACCTTGCCGCTCGTGAGATACCGCGCGGCTACACGCACTGTCTTGACGGTGCCGTTTTCGATGATCCGGACGGTCTGCAGATTGGGCAAAAAGCGGCGGGTTGTGATACCGGTGGTCTTCAAGCCGATACCGCCTGATTTTTTCGCGATACCACGGCGAGAAATCCGCTTGCCTGAGCGCGGCTTTTTACCTGTAAAGTAACATACTCTGGACATGATTTTCTCCAAAAATGAGCCCCTAAAGTAACATGAAAAAGATTAAAATACAAGCGATTTGCTATGGATAAAATTACTCTCAATACCCCTTTGCGTTACCTAAAAGGCGTGGGTCCTGAGCGGTCTAAACTGCTGGCCCGATTGGGACTTGTCACTTTGGAGGACGCTTTTTATTTCTTTCCCAGGCGCTATGAGGACAGAACTCGGATTTTGGCTTTCTCGGAGCTTGTCCCGGATGCAAGGCAGTGTGTGCGGGGGGTGATACAATCCCGAGGATTCGTGCGGCTGAAGAATGGCCGCACGATGTTTCGGGCGGTGGTGAGGGATGTCGCGGCAGGGGCACGGCACACTGTTCCCCTGCTGGCTACCTGGTTCAACCAACCCTATCTCAATACTATTTTCAAGCCTAAACTAGAAACCTATCTATGCGGCAAAGCTGTGAAAATAGGCCGCTTTTGGCAAATGCTGCATCCTGAGTTTGAGATGAATTCGGGTACGGCGCATTTTAACCGTATTGTTCCCATTTATCCGCTGACCGAAGATCTTTATCAAAAAAGTTTACGCGCGTTGATTTTTAGGGTGCTGGAGGACTACTCCGATCTTTTGAAGGAAAATTTAGACGAGGTGTTAAAAAAATCTCAAGGTTTGTGCGATCTGCGATCGGCGATTCGGCAGATTCATTTTCCAGAAAATATCGGTAGTCGCCAACGTGCTTATGAGCGGCTGGTGTTTGATGAATTTTTTGTTCTACAGCTGGCCATCGAAGCCAAAAGGGCGTTTTTACGGCGTGAAAATAAATCGATTTTGCATCCTACGGGACGGCAGGCGGTGGGTGCTCTCATGGATTCCTTGGGGGTTCCGCTCACACAAGGTCAATCGAAGGCCATTGAAGATATCTTGGCGGATATGGAACGTCCGGTCTCTATGCATCGGCTTGTCCAGGGCGACGTGGGTAGTGGTAAAACCTTTGTCGCCGCCGCGGCGCTGACGTTTACGGCGGTCAATGGGTTTCAGGGTGCCCTGATGGCGCCCACCGAAGTTTTGGCGGGGCAGCATTTTTTCACGCTTAAGCAGATCCTGGAGCCATTGGGAATCACGTGCGGGTATCTGGCGCAAGGCATGGACGCCGCTGAAAAAGAAAAGACTTTGCGGCAGGTTGAGTCTGGCGAGATTCAGGTTGTCGTGGGAACACATTCGTTAATCGGCGAGGGTGTGCATTTTTGCAGACTGGGGCTTGCCGTGATCGACGAGCAGCATAAATTCGGCGTATTCCAGCGCGCGGCGCTTAAAGCCAAAGGCAAAGACACGCACTTTCTTCTTTTGACCGCGACGCCCATCCCACGGACTCTGGCGTTGACTGTCTACGGAAGTTTGGATATTTCGCTCATCTCACAGCTTCCCAAAGGAAGAAAACCAATCGAGACCCTATGGGTGGAAGAGTCAAGGCGGCTTGAGATTTATGCGTTTGCCAAAAATGAACTTCTTGCGGGACGTCAGATGGTCGTCGTTTGCCCCGCCATTGAGCACAGTCTCTGGAAGGCGCGCGCGAGTGTCACCGCCCATTTTCATGATTTTAAAGCGTCGGTATTGCACGGACGTATGCGGCCTGAAGAAAAAAAGAAAATCATGCAGGATTTTAGCGGCGGGCAGTCGCAGATCCTTGTCTCAACCGTGGTGATCGAGGTTGGGGTGGATGTGCCCAACGCCACCGTTCTTTTAATCGAGGGTGCGGAGAAATTTGGTTTGTCGCAGCTACATCAGTTGCGTGGGCGCGTGGGCCGCGGGCCGCACGAGTCCTTTTGTTTTGTGTTTTCGGAATCGGAAAATCCTGAAACGGCCGAACGGCTTCGGGTTTTTACGACAATCTCAAGCGGTTTTGAGGTCGCCGAAAAAGATCTAGCTTTGCGTGGAGGCGGAGACGTTTTGGGCGAGAAACAGCATGGTTTTCCGGAGCTTAAAATCGGAGATCTTGTCTCGGACATCGCGATCTTAGAGAGGGCCAAGCGTGAAGCCGCTCGGGTGATCCGTGAAGACCCCGAGCTTAAAAGTCCGTCGCTCAAGGGGTTAAAAAAGATCCTCGATCGTCGCTATGGCTTATCCAAAAATAAAGAAACGGTGATGGGGTGAAGATTTTAACGGGCCGCCTGCGTGGTCGGGCGCTCGGCACGTTTTCAGCGAACCCGGCTTTGCGCCCCACAGCGGACAAAGTCCGCAAAGCGATCATGGATACGCTTGCGGCTGAAATTCAGGGTAAACGCGTGCTTGATCTTTTCAGCGGGACCGGCGCGCTCGGTTTTGAAATGTTGTCATCGGGCGCGGTGTGGGTGACGTTTGTAGAAAAACACACCCGACAGGCGCGCGAGATCCAAAAGAATCTACACACTCTAAACTTGAGCGCGAGCGCTCGCGTGATACCGATGGATTTCAGAGCGGCGATTGATCGTCTGAATCAAGATGGGGAAAAGTTTGGCATTGTTTTGCTGGACCCTCCGTATGAGAAAGGGTTGGGTGACAAGGCTCTCGAGGCTTTGCGTCGTTCCGGGCTACTTTCTCCGGACACCTGGGTGGTGCTCGAATGTTTCAAGAAGGAGGTGATCGGAGACTCTTTCAAGCCCTACAAGCTTGTTCGTGAGAAAATCTATGGTGACACCAAAATCCTGTTCTACTATAATCCATCTTCATGACGCACCCACTCACGGTCGGTATCTATCCAGGCACTTTCGACCCCATCACCTACGGACACATCGATTTGATCGAGAGGGCGCTTGGTCTTTTTGACCAAGTGATCGTCGCGGTGGCGCATCACACGGGCGAGAAAAAAGCGCTTTTTTCGGTCGATCAGCGTGTGCGGTTTGTCCGGGAGTCAGTGCGGGGTCTCCGGCGCGTCGAGGTGGAAGCGTTTCGAGGCCTCGTGGTCGACTACGCGCGAAAGAAAAAGGCGGCCGCGATGATCCGCGGCGTGCGCATGCTCTCGGATTTTGAGTATGAGTTCCAGATGGCGCTCACAAACCGCAAGTTGTCCAGCGCCGTCGAAACCGTATTTTTGATGCCCCATGAAAAGTACGCCTATCTCTCCAGCCGCCTCATCAAGGAGGCGGCGTCGCTCGGCGCCGATATGCGCGCGTTTGTGCCGCCCAATGTTTGGAAGGTCCTCGAGAGAGTTTATCGCCGGTGAACATTCCTGTTTCCCGAATGAAAGACGACGAGGAGTTCCTCGTCGAGGAGGCCGTTCAGCCTCAGGATCTGGATCTCGATATCGGCGTGATGCGATTCTCGGACAACCTTCAAGTCGCGGCGCGCGCCTGGAAATCACGCAACGATCTTACCGTGGACGTGCGTGTCGAGGGGACGCGGCGCTTCAGCTGCTCGTCGTGCCTGGAGGAGTTTAACAATCTATTTGAAAAAGAGATTACGCTTCATTATGATATCAGGGGTCAACAATCGGTGAACCTGTACCCTGAGCTCCGGGACGAGTTGATGGTTGACCACCCGATACGCGTTTTGTGCCGCGCAGATTGTAAGGGGCTGTGCCCTGTCTGCGGCACGGATTTAAATAAAACAACCTGCAAATGTCGGGATAAGTAGAAAGGAATCTTTATGCCGAATCCAAAACGACGACACTCCAATGCGCGCACGCGCAAACGCCGCACGCATGATCGCATGAGCTTGCGCGGCCAGTCCGCGTGTCCGCAGTGTCACGAAGTCAAAGCCCCTCACCGCGTGTGTCCTTCCTGCGGTTTCTACAAAGGAAAACCGGTTCTACCGATAAAGGTCAAGACTGCGGGCAAGAAGTAGTTTCGATGCGCATCGCCATTGATGGCATGGGTGGGGATCGAGCGCCCGGCGAAATCGTAGCCGGTGTTGTCCAGGCGGCGAAGGAGTCTGACTTTAGTCTCATCCTGGTCGGAGATCAAAATCTCCTGCGCGCCGAGCTTGAGAAATACCCCAAATCACCGAAAAACATCTCGGTGCACCATGCGGGTAGTTTTATTCGTATGGATGAATCGGCGACGGCCAGCGTCCGCAAGAAAAAAGACTCCTCGATCAGCATCTGCGCGGATCTTGTGAAGGAAAATCAGGCCGACGCGATCGTAACCGCGGGCCACACGGGCGCGGCCGTGGCCGCGGCTGTTTTGAAACTACGGCTTTTGGAAGGCGTCGAGCGCCCCGGCATCGGGATCGTCTTTCCCACGCTGGGCACGCCGACGCTTCTTATCGACGTCGGCGCCAACATTGATCCGAAGCCCGTTCATTACCTGCAGTACGGCATTATGGGGGAGGCCTATTTTCGCTACATCATGAAAAAAAACCGCCCCTCGATCGGCATCCTGAATATCGGCGAAGAAGAGACCAAGGGCCACGAGTCGATCAAAGAAGCGCATCAGCTTTTAAATAAAAGCAAGCTTCACTTTGTGGGGAATGTGGAGGGCCGCGATATTTTTAACGGCTCCGTGGACATCATCGTCTGCGACGGTTTTACCGGTAACGTCGTGTTGAAAGTGGCTGAATCGATCGCGGACGTCGTGAGCAAGCTCCTAAAATCCGAAATGAAAAAAAGCCCGATCACGATGCTCGGGGCGTTCCTGGCTATGCCGGCTTTCAATGCGCTCAAAAAAGAAGTCGACTACGCCGAGTACGGCGGCGCGCCGCTTCTAGGCATCAACGGAAGCTGCATCATTAGCCACGGCTCTTCCAACGCGCGCGCGATTCGCAACGCGATCCACGTAGCTTCGGAGTTTGTCAAATACCGCGTGAACCAGCACATCGTAGAGGCGATCGCCAGTGAAAAATCTTAAAGTCGGCGTTGTCGGCGTCGGGTATCACGTCCCGCCGAAGATTTTACGAAATGCGGATCTTGAAAAAACGGTGGATACCACCGACGAATGGATCCGTACGCGCACCGGCATCGCGGAACGCCGCATCGCCGAAAAGGGCACCGGCACAAGCGACCTAGCCGAAAAGGCGGCGCGCGCCGCTTTGAAACAGGCGGGCGTTGGCTCCGAAGAAGTCGACCTTATCATCTGTGCTACAACGACACCCGATATGCCGCTGCCGTCCACGGCCTGTTTTTTGCAGGAGAAGCTGGGCGCCAAAAAAGCGGCCGCGTTTGATCTCGGGGCCGCGTGCGCGGGATTTGTGTATGGACTGGTGACGGGCGAGCAGTTTATCAAAAGCGGGATGTACCGAACCGTGCTCGTGGTCGGCGCCGATCTTATTTCTTCCTATATTGACTGGACGGACCGCAGTACCTGTGTGCTGTTTGGCGATGGCGCCGGCGCGGCTGTTTTAAAAGAGGTTTCCTCCGGCGGTATTCTGGCGAGTCGGATGGCCTCGGATGGATTTTACGCGGATCTTCTGCAGATCCAGTGCGGCGGTTCGAAATACCCGGCGAACGCCGACTCGGTGAAGGACAAAGGCCATTTTCTACGGATGAAAGGTTCCGAAGTTTTTAAGCTCGCGGTGCGGGCCATGGAGAGCGCCGTTTTGGAAGTGCTGGCGAAAGCGGATGTCCCGATTGAAGATGTGAAATGCTTTATCCCGCATCAGGCGAACCAGCGCATCATCGACGCGATCGGCGAACGCCTAAAACTGCCCAAAGAAAAAGTGTTCGTCAATTTAGAGAAATACGGCAATACGTCAGCCGCTTCCTGCGCCATCGCTTTGGGCGAAGCGCTGGAGCAGGGCAAGATCCAAAAAAAAGACAAGCTGGTGCTCGCGACGTTTGGAAGCGGCTTGGTGTGGGGGGCCATGGTGATCGAGTGGTCCCAATAGCTTACCTTTTTCCCGGCCAGGGCGCGCAGTACGTGAGTATGGGAAAAGACCTGGTCGATCATTATCCGGAAGCTAGGGAAATATTTGATCGCGCCGTGGAATTTTTAGATTTTGATATCAAAAAAATCTGCTTTGAGGGACCGCCCGAGCTTTTAACCGAAACGCGCTTTAGCCAGCCCGCGATTTTTGTCGCGAGCACCGCGGCGCTGGAGGTGTTTAAAGCGCATCCCAAGTTTAAAGAGTTTTCCGTGAAGTTCGCGGCGGGTTTAAGTCTCGGCGAAGCTACCGCGCTGACGGCTGGAGGCGCGTTGACCTTCGAGGAAGGCGTGCGTTTTGTAAAAGTGCGCGGGCAGTACATGGACGAGGCCTCCAAAGAAAGGCCGGGGCTCATGGCGGCTGTGCAGGGTCTGGAGCTCGAAGCCGTGGAGGCAGTTTGTGTTCAAACGGGCGCTGAGGTGGGCAACTTAAACGCGCCGGGTCAGATTGTGATATCGGGCGATAAGGCAAAGGTGGAAGCGGCAATCGAAAAGCTTCGCGAAGCTGGCGCGCGCAAAGTTATCCCGCTCGATGTCAGCGGCGCGTTTCATTCAAGTTGCATGGAATCAGCCTGCCGCCGTATCGAGGACGCATTGAATCATATCCAGGTCCGAACGCCTTCGATCCCGGTTGTAAGCAATCTGACGGCCGATGTGGAGCGAGACCCCGACAAAATTAAGCAAAACTTAATCTGGCAGATGAATCATCGCACGCTGTGGGAAGCGTCCATGCGTTATATTTTGGGCCAAGGCGTCAAAACCTTTGTGGAGCTAGGGCCTGGGAAGGTCTTGAAGGGTCTCCTGCGACGCATCGACCCCGAGGCCACCGTAATTTCTTTTGGAACGCTGGAGGATTTTCATGCGCTCCACTAAAGGGAAGCTGGAAGGCAAGGTGGCGATCATCACGGGCGCTAGCCGCGGGATCGGCAAGGAAATAGCGTTTTTATTTGCCCAAGAGGGCGCTCAAAGCATTTTGACGGCGCGTAGTCTGGAGGCGCTTCAAGAGCTTTCCAAAGCAATCGTCAAAAGTGGGGGGCTAGAGCCCCTTTTGGCCCAAGCGGACGTGCGCGAACCCGCCAAAATCGAAGATATTGTGGATAAGGCGCTTGACAAATACAAGAGAGTTGATATACTCGTCAACAATGCGGGGTTGACTCGAGACGCTCTTTTGATTCGAATGACCGATGAGGAATGGGATGAAGTGATGGACACCAACCTCAAAGGTTCTTTTTTATGGATGCGGGCGGTCTGTAAGCCCATGATGAAGCAGCGTTACGGTAAGATCATCAATATGGCCTCGGTGATCGGCCTCATGGGTAACGCAGGACAAGCCAATTATGCAGCCAGCAAAGCAGGGCTGATCGCACTGACCAAATCCGTCGCCAAAGAACTCGGGTCCCGCAATGTGCTTGTGAACGCGATCGCGCCGGGCTATATCGAGACCGAGATGACGCATGTTTTGGGCGACAACGTGAAGAACGCTATTTTGAAATCGATTCCCATCGGAAAGTTTGGTTCACCGGTGGATGTGGCAAAAACGGCGCTGTACTTGGCGTCCGAAGAGAGTGATTTCGTAACCGGCCAAGTCATCACAGTCGATGGCGGTATGGTGATGGGGTAAACAAGGAGGAAATCAATGTCCGACGTCGCTCCAAAGGTTAAATCAATTATTGCGGAACAACTGGGCGTCAAGCCCGAAGAGGTCACGGATACGGCATCATTTGTGGATGATCTCGGCGCCGATTCGCTCGACACCGTCGAGCTTGTGATGGCGCTGGAAGAAGAGTTTGGCATCGAAATCCCGGACGAGGATGCCGAGAAAATGCGTAGCGTCGGCGAAGCGATTCGCTACGTGGAGCAAAAAGCGAGCACCAGCTCGAAGTAGCACCAAAAAATCCCTCTTATGCCCTATCAGCGCGTCGTTGTTACCGGCGTGGGCGTTGTGACGCCGGTTGGTAACAACGCGAATGATTTCTGGAAATCTGCCCTCGAAGGAAGAAGCGGTGTCTCCACGATCGCCGTTTTTGACGCGGCGATTTTTGATTCGCGGATCGCGGCCGAGGTCAAGGGCTATAACCCTGTCGACACAATCCCTCCCAAAGAATCCAAGCGCATGGAGCGTTTTTGCCAATTTGCCGTGACCGCGGCCAAAGAAGCGATCGCCGACTCTGGGCTGGATCTCGCGAAAGAAAATCCGTTTGAGTGCGGGGTGATCGTGGGTTCCGGCATCGGAAGCCTTCGCATCGTGGAAGAAACGCATTCTAAATATCTCCAGTTTGGCGCCGACAAGTTTTCGCCGTTTATGATTCCGATGTTGATCATCAACATGGCGGCTGGGTGGATTTCTATTTTAAATAATTTGAAAGGTCCAAATCTGGCTGTGGTCACGGCTTGCGCCAGCGGCACGCACGCGATCGGCGAGGCTTATCGCATGATTCAGCACGGCCAGGCGAAGGTTATGGTGACCGGCGGCACTGAAAGCTGTATCACGCCGCTCGGCATCGGAGGGTTTTGTGCCTTGAAAGCGCTTTCTAAAAGAAACGACGATCCGTCCGCGGCGTCACGGCCTTTTGACAAAGAACGCGACGGGTTTGTGATGGGCGAAGGAGCGGGCATCGCCGTTTTAGAGGAGTACGAGCATGCCAAAGCGCGCAATGCCCATGTTTATGGAGAAGTGGTGGGCTACGGTTTAAGCGGCGACGCGTTTCACATGACGGCGCCGAGACCGGATGGTGAGGGCGCAGCGCGTTGCATGCAAATGGCCTTGAACGATGCTAAAGCGCGCGCGGAAGAAGTCGATTACATCAATGCGCACGGCACTTCTACCGAACTGAACGACAAAATTGAAACACTCGCCATCAAAACCGTTTTTAAAGAGCATGCCCGCAAACTTAAAATTAATTCAACAAAGTCCATGACCGGCCATACGCTGGGTGCGGCGGGGGGAATCGAGTTTGTTGTTTGCTGTTTATCTTTAAAACATCAAATGCTTCATCCGACGATCAATTTGACGAATCTAGATCCCGATTGCGACCTGGATTATGTCCCCAACAAACCACAAAAGGCATCTTTAAAAGTTGCTTTGTCCAATTCGCTTGGGTTTGGCGGGCACAATACGAGTATTATTGTGAGAAAAATTTAAAATGGCCGGTCTCATGCAGGGTAAAAAGGGAATTGTTTTTGGGGTGGCGAATAAGCGCAGTATCGCGTGGGCGATTTCGCAGAGTCTGGCGCGCGAGGGAGCGGAGCTTGCGTTTACGTACCAGGGGGAGCGTTTGAAGGAAAATGTAGCCGAGCTCGCGGCGACCGTCCACTCTAAGCTTATCTTGCCTTGTGATGTGATGAACGAAGCGGAAGTGGACGCGGTTTTTGGCGAACTGGACAAGGCCTGGGGTGGGCTCGATTTCATGGCGCATTGCGTCGCCTACGCGAAAGCCGAAGACCTGGAAGGAAGTTTTGTGAAGACCAAAAAGGAAGGGTTTGACACGGCGCTCGGTGTCAGCGCCTACTCCCTGACTTTGCTGGCCCAAAAAGCGGCACCGCTCATGGAGAAAAAAGGCGGTGGCAGTATGATCACGCTAACCTACGTGGGTGGGGAGCGCGTGGCACCCGGCTACAACATTATGGGCGTGGCAAAGTCGGCCTTGGAATCGAGCGTGCGGTATTTGGCCTATGACCTGGGCGCTAAAAATATTCGTGTGAACGCAATCTCCGCAGGACCCATCAACACGCTCGCGGCACGCGGCATCACTGGATTTACCGACATCCTCAAAATCGCCCGCGATCGCGCTCCCTTAAAGCGCAACACCGATCCGGCCGAAGTAGGCGATACCGGACTTTTCCTCTTGAGCGATCTCGCGCGCGGCATCACCGGCCAAATCCTCTTCGTCGATTGCGGCTTCTCCACCGTCGCCTTTTGAACCGTAACCGGACCTGGTCCGCCTTCCACAACATCTTGTATTTCGGTTGACGTGCAACCCCAAGAGTGCTAGGCTATTGCAACTAGTTTTGACTAAGATTAACCACTTTTAAGGGGCAGATTTGTATTTCAAACGCTTGGAACTGATCGGCTTTAAATCATTTGCCGAAAAGACGGTTCTTAACTTTGACGATGGCGTCACGGCTGTGGTGGGTCCGAACGGCTGTGGAAAATCCAATATTTCGGACGCGATCCGCTGGGCGCTGGGTGAGCAGAGCGCTAAATCTTTGCGCGGCTCGAGCATGGAAGATGTGATCTTTAACGGTTCAGCGGTTGTGGACCCCGTGAACTTTGCCGAAGTGTCGCTTGTCCTTTCCAACGAACAAAAAATCCTTCCGATTGAGTACGCAGAAGTCACGATCTCGCGCCGGCTCTACCGCTCCGGGGAAAGCGAATATCTGATCAATAAAAATCCGGTACGATTGCGCGATGTTCAGGAGCTTCTCATGGGCACGGGCATCGGCACCGAATGTTACTCGATCATCGAGCAGGGCAAGATGGACCAGATTTTAAACTCCAAGCCCGAAGACCGCCGCATTATTTTTGAGGAAGCGGCCGGCATCACAAAGTTTAAAACCAAGAAAAAGGAAGCGCTTCGGAAACTCGATGAGACCGATGCGAATCTTGTGCGCGTGAACGACATTGTCGCCGAGGTGAAGCGCCAGATCACGTCCATCGAACGTCAGGCCAAGAAAGCCGAAAGCTACAAGCTGGATTTTGAAAAGCTAAAAAAGTTGGATCTAGGCGTCACGTCGAAAGAGTATCTGACGCTCGCGCAAAATAAACAGTCCAAAGAAAACGCGCTGCACGTCATCAAAGAAGAAGAGGCGCAATTCTTCGAGGAAGTCAACGCGCTTAAAAGCGAAATGGACACCCGGCGCGCCGAGCTGGACGGGCTGGACCAGGATTTACGCGAAGTACGGTTAAAGGAGTTAGAACTTAAAACTGAGATTTCCAAAAAACAGGACCGCGTGTTCTTAAACCGCGAGCGTATCCTCGAGCTTGGCGAGCGCACTGCCCAGCGCGGGCAGCAGATGGAACTATCCCGTCGGCGCATTGAGGAACTCGGCGCGGAGCTTCAAGCGATGACCGAGGAGTACGAGGGCTCTAAGCGCGAGGAAGAAGAGTGCCGGCAGTTTCTGGAAACCGCGCAGCAGGAATTTTCAAAGATTGAATATGAGCTCCGGGCGCTGTTGGAGTCTGAGGGCTCGGCGAAGGGCGCTATTTCGACGAGCGCGCAAGCTCGCTCGAAAGCTCAAGGAGAACTCTCGCGTTTCGGCGCCGAACTTCACGCGTTGGAGGAGACGCTGGGGCGGTTTCAGCGAGAAGAAGAAGCGCTGCGCCGGGAAGAGGATGAAATGGGCAGCGGCTTGAAAGCGTTTCTCAAAGAAGACACTCCGGAAACTCTGCTTCTTCGTTCGAGCTTGCAGGCCAACGTCGCCGAATTTAAAAAGACGCTTAAAAATTTCCTGCAACGTTTTTTGGGCCGCCCGTCGGCGGATTTCACACCTCAAGACGAGCAGGAACTTGAAACCGAGATCGGGCATCTTTCCGGCGCCATCTGGGAAGCGCAGTCCGATCTTGTCGCTAAACAGGGCAAGCGGATCTCGATGGAAGAGCGCAAGAAAAAACTGAACGAAGAGCGCTCGTTTTTAGCCGCCGAAATGGCGCGTCTTGAGACAAGCCGCGAGGATTTTGCGAAGAAAAAAGAAGAAGCCGGGGTTCAGTTTGAGGCGCTTTCAGCGACGATTAACCGTTCAAGCTCTGAGCTCACGGATCTTGAGCGCCGCTGGAACGAACGGTCCCAAGAAAAGGAAAC
Organism: uncultured Planctomycetia bacterium; assembly: GCA_964372765.1. Lineage (GTDB taxonomy): Bacteria > Omnitrophota > Gorgyraeia > 2-02-FULL-51-18 > CAYJSE01 > CAYJSE01. Next base: position 27,030 of record CAYJSE010000010.1, read on the forward strand.
ACTTCTTGTGAAGCTCACCGAGGCGCGCTCAAAACAAAACTATTTTACGGCGCGCCGAGAAAAAATCGAGCGTGACCGCAACTGGGTTTTAGAATCTAAAACCAACGAAAGCTCTCAGGGCGCGCTTTATGAAAAGGAAAAAGAGGCGTGTTCGCAAAAGAAAGCTTCGTTGGAAGAGGAAACGGCCTGTCTTGAAGAGGAAATCCGGAGCGCGGCCCAGGAAAAAGACACGCTCTTAGGCGAGACGGGCGCGTTTGCGGCACGACGCGAGGGGGCTGCGCGCGCGTTGGAACAGGTGGAGGCTGCGCGTCGCCGGAAAACTGAATTTTTAGAGGGTGTGTTGACGCAAGTCCACAAACTTGATCTTGAGATGACCGAAATCCGCTACGAAATAGATCGCGCCAGAGACCGGGTCCTGAACCAGTATCAGGCGGATTTGGCGAGTGACGCCGCGACGTACGCGCAAGCCGAGCTGGACGTGGAATACGCGCGAAGCGAGATCGAAAATCTAAAAGCTAGGCTCCAGCGCCTTGGACCCGTGAACTTGGTCGCGATCGAGGAATTTGAGGAATTCAAGGCGCGCCTTGATTTTCTGACCCAGCAGGAGCAGGATCTCCTGAAGTCTAAGGAAGATCTCCACAAGGCGATCACGAAGATCAACCAAACCACACGCCTACTTTTCACCGAAACCTTCGCGCGCATTCAGGAATACTTTTCGCTCTACTTCAAAGAGCTTTTTGGAGGAGGGTCGGCGGAGCTTGTGATGCTGGATTCCCAGGACGTGTTGGAAACGGGTATCGAGATCATCGCTCGGCCTCCGGGCAAGAAAAATCAAACCGTGATGCTTCTGTCGGGAGGCGAGAAATCGCTCGCGGCGATTGCGCTTCTTTTTGCTCTCTTTAAAGTAAAACCCAGTCCTTTTTGCGTGTTGGATGAAATCGACGCGGCACTGGATGAGGCGAATGTGGAGCGCTTCTCAAGCACGCTAAAAACGTTTATCCAGGGCTCTCAATTTATCGTGATCACCCACAATAAACGCACGATGAACCTCGCCGACGCGCTGTACGGCATTACGATGGCCGAGTCCGGCACCACCAAAATCGTGTCGGTTAAATTCAACAACCGTTCCGATTCCGTTCAGCCCCAAGAAATCAGCCAAAAAAACTAGCGCGTTTTTTCATATAGAAACACACGGTTTTTGCCCGCGCGTTTGGCCTCATAGAGCGCGCCGTCGGCGCAGAAGATAAGTTTTTCTTTTTCATCGGCGTCTTCGGGGTAGGAGGCAATGCCCACCGAGATCGTGATGCTTTTGGGCAGCTTCTCGGCGGTTTCGCGTTCGACGATCAAGCGCAGACGTTCGGCGAGTTTCAGGGCTTCCTTTTTTGTCGTCGCGGGCAGCACGGCGGCAAACTCTTCACCGCCGTAGCGCGCGAGGTAGTCAAAGCGGCGCATCACGGTTTTCGATAACGACGACACTTCCTCGAGCGCGCGGTCCCCGGCGGGGTGGCCGAAGGTGTCGTTGTAGGCCTTAAAATTGTCGATATCAAACACCACGAGACTCAAGGCCTCTTTTTTGATCCTGGCCTCTTTCAACGTGTCGTGCAAAAGCTCTTGGAAATGGCCGTGATTCCAAAGCTTGGTGAGCGAGTCCTGCTGGGAGTGCACTTTCACCTCGGTGTAGGACTTGGCGTTCTCCAGCGCCAACCCCGCGTGGTCGGCCAGCATTGACAGGCTATTCAGGTCTGACGGCAAAATCGGTTTACGCGTGGATACGTTGTCCACGACGAGCACGCCTGCGATGTGATCCTTGCCACGCAGCGGCACCACCGCAAACTGCTGAAAGCCTAAGTTTTGAAGATTTAAATCACCGAGCTCATGCTTGGCGTCCGTGGGAGTGATGATCGCCGGATTTCCGTAAATCACTGTTTTGGCCAGAATTCCGTATTTTTTTTCAATCGGGAGCTTGACTTGTTGAACGATACTGTTCAGTTCCGGGTCTATATTTTTATCGGCTTTGCGATAAACATCGAGCAGGCCTTCCAGCTGGATTTTGTGGTCCTGGATCATTTTCCAGACCTGCGTCGAAGTTTCGGGGCGCTTGGGACCGATGCCCATCTTGCCTTCTAAAAAGGTGCCGGTTTCGTCCACCATGAAAAGCACGGCACGGTTATAGCCCAAGCCTTCGTGGCTTGTCACCGCGCTTAAAATGAGATAGATGACCTCATCCAACTCCAACGACGTGCGGATCAGCTTGCCGACTTCGTAGAGCAGAACGAGTTCGTGCCGCGTGCGGTCCAGTTCTTCTTGTAATCGTGAGGTGTCCATAGTAAAATGTTTAACAATTTTATCATAATCTTAACACAAAGACGATACCCTTTTCCCGAGTGAAAACTCCCAGTTCTTCTGACATCCAAGAGCTCTTCAACCAGCTGGCGCCGCGCTATGATCTTTTTAACCGGCTGACCAGTCTGGGGCAGGACCGGCGCTGGCGCCGCGCGGTTCTGGAACCCCTACAAAAGGGGATGCGTGTGCTGGACGTGGGCTGTGGGACGGGGGATCTGTGTCTAGCGGCGCTGCGGCAGTGTGGCCCAAGCGTCGATGTGGTGGGTATTGATTTTTCGGCCTCCATGCTCGAGATTGCCCGTCGCCGCTACCGGGAGGCCGGTTTTAACGGCGCGCGCGCGATGTGTTTTTTAGAAAAAAAAGCCGAGGAGATTCCGTTTGAAACGGAGCCGTATGACCTCGTGGTGTCGGGTTTTGTGCTGCGGAACATCTACCAAAACATCGATCGCATACTGGACGGGATCTACCGGGCGCTGAAGCCCGGTGGACGCATCCAGTTTCTTGATATCACGGAACCCGGCAACCCCATTTTAAGATTTGGCGGCAAAATATATCTGCACACGCTGACAGCTTTTTATGGGAAAATTTTGTTTGGGAAGCGGTACCCCGTTTCTTACCTATCGCAGTCGGCACAACGGTTTCCGAAGCCGGAGGAATTTAAAAATAAGTTAAAAGAAAAAGGGTTTGTCGATATTCGGACTAAATTTTTTATGTTCGGGATGATTGTTTTATACGAAGCTATTCGATCATAGTGTCATTGCGAGGGCAACGAAGTGCCCGAAGCAATCTCTGTGAATAGCTTAGATTGCTTCACCCCGTCTGCGGCGGGGTTCGCAATGACGGTGTTGGTTTTTTTGGTTTGGAGTGGGCATGAGAGGTTATAAGAACTTAAGGCAATTTGTGGCGGCTCTCGAAAAAGCCGGTGAGCTCGTGAGAATCCGGGAAGAGGTGGATCCGGAGCTTGAGATTACGCGTAGGACCGATGCGGAGTCCAAAAAGCCGAGCGGTGGCAAAGCGCTTTATTTTGAGAAGGTGCGAGGTTCCAAAATGCCGCTTCTCATCAATGCGTTCGGTTCCTATAGGCGCATGGCGATGGCGATGGGTTTTGACTCCGTCGAGGGTGCCGCGAAGGAGATCAATCAATTTTTGGGGATGAAAGAGGCGCCCAAAGGTTTCTTAGAAAAAATCAAGATGGGCGGGAAGCTGGCGGGTCTTGCGAAGATCCCGCCGAAACTCGTTTCAAGCGGCCCGTGCCAGGAGATCGTGTTAAAAGACGGTTTTTCACTTTTTGACTTTCCAGTTTTAAAGTGCTGGCCCAAAGACGCGGGCCGCTACATCACGCTGCCGCTTGTTTTCACGAAAGACCCCGAGACGGGAGAACGCAACGTCGGCGTGTACCGCCTACAAGTTTTGGATGAACGCTCAACCGGCATGCACTGGCAGACGCAAAAAGATGGCGCCGTGCATTCCCAGAAAATAAAAATGCGAAACCGCAAACTGGAAGTCGCCGTCGTGATCGGCGCGGACCCGGCCACGGTGTTTTCCGGGGTGGTGCCGCTGCCGTACGGTGTGGATGAGCTCTTATTCAGCGGATTTTTGCGAGGGCGGGGAGTGGAGCTGGTGAAATGCAAGAGCGTGGATCTCGAGGTGCCGGCCGAGAGCGAAATTGTCCTAGAGGGCACCGTGGACCCCGACGATCTCTGTGAAGAGGGACCGTTTGGGGATCACACCGGCGTTTACACGCCGACGGAGCTTTTTCCGGTTTTTAGAGTGCGGTGCGTTACAATGCGTAAAGATCCGGTGTATCTGACGACAATCGTGGGCAAACCACCGATGGAGGACTACTATATGGGCAAAGCGATCGAGAGGACTTTTTTACCGATCTTAAAAAAGCAGATTCCGGAGCTCGTGGACATGAATTTTCCGATGGAGGGCACGTTCAACAACGCGGTTATCGTTTCGATCGATAAAAGTTATCCGTTTCAGGCGCGAAAAGTAGCGCATGCCGTTTGGGGGCTGGGCCAGCTTTCGTTTACGAAAGTCGTGGTCGTGGTGGACAAAACCGTGAACGTGCAGGATCTATCGGAGGTCGCGCTGAACGTTTTTAACAACATTGATCCGAAGCGTGATTTATTTTTTGTTGAGGGGCCGGTGGACACGCTGAACCACGCGGCGCCGGTGCGCGATTTTGGCTCCAAGCTCGGTATCGACGCGACAGCCAAGTGGAAAGAGGAGGGCTACACACGCGTGTGGCCGGACGAGATCGAGAAACTGGAGGAACCGAGTGTCCGAACTTAGGATATTGGCCGAAAATACGGACCCGCGGACGACGGTTTTGACGCTGGGGGGCGCGTTTGAGGGGATGTCGGCGCTGGAGGCCAAAGAGGAGCTTTTGAAATTCACGCTGACTTGCGGAACAAGAAATCTGGTCTTGAATTTGACCGAAATTTCCTATATCGATTCCTCGGCGATCAGCGTATTGATCGAAATGGCGAAAGCGGCGGCGCCTAAGAAAACTTTTCTATCCGTGATCGGCGCCAACGAATCGATCAAAAAAGTGCTGTTTCTCACAAACATTCAAAAACTCATGACGGTGCTTTAGATGTTTTCAAAAATAAAAACTTTTTTTGAGCTCATAAAATTTGAACACACGCTATTTGCGCTGCCGTTCGCGTACTTAGGGCTACTGCTGGCGCGCGAAGCCTGGCCCTCGTGGGGGATTTTTGTTTGGGTGACGCTGGCGATGGCGGCCGGACGCACCGCGGGTATGTGCCTCAACCGGTTGATCGATCTCAAAATCGACGAGAAAAATCCACGCACGAAAGCCAGGCCGCTCGTGACCGGTGACTTTAAAATCCCGCACGCGTGGATAGCCGTGCTGGGGGCGCTTGTGTTGTTTTTCATCGCGGCGTGGCGGCTCAATCCGCTGTGCTTTAAGCTTTCGCCGATCGCGCTGGCGCTGCTTTTTAGCTACCACTACGTGAAGCGCTTCAGCTTCCTGTGTCACTTTACGCTGGGCCTGGTGTTGGCGATGGCACCCATCGGCGGGTGGCTTGCCGTGACGGGCGCGTGGTCGTGGACAGCGCTGATGCTGGGGTTCGCGGTGATGCTGTGGGTGGCGGGGTTTGATATTCTATACAGTCTGCAGGACGTGGATTTTGACAGAACCCACGGGCTACATTCGGTGCCGGTGACATTTGGCGTCGGGAACGCGCTTAAAATTTCATTTTTTTGCCATCTGGCGACGCTTTTGTTTTTGCTCGCGTTTGGAGTGGTGGCAGGGCTCGGGATCTTGTACTGGGTGGGACTTTCGGCGGTCGCCGCGCTGCTCAAAATCGAGCACACGCTCGTGGGGGACGGCGAACTTTCGCACATCAACACCGCATTTTTCACGATCAACGGATGGGTGGGGATCTTGATGTTTGTGTTCACTTTTTTGGAAATCTACTAAACGTGAAGAGAATCATCGTCGGGATTTCGGGCGCCAGCGGCGCGGTGCTGGGGGTGCGGGTCGTCGAGGAAATCCTGCGCGCCGGACACGCGGCGCACGTGATCGTCAGTGACAACGCGCGGGATGTATTGAAAGAAGAATGCGGGATTTCGGATTTAGGCAAACACTGGGCGCGCGCTCAGGGCCTCGAGTTTGCTAGGCCGACGGACTTTGCCGATGAATGTTCCAGCGGCTCGGCGCGTTTCGACGCGATGGTAATCGTTCCCTGCAGCATGTCCACCGCGGGGGCCATCGCGCACGGCATCACGCTTCACCTGATCCACCGCGCGGCGAGCGTCTTTTTAAAAGAACGGCGGCCGCTGGTGCTCGTGCCGCGCGAAAGTCCTTTGAGCGTGATTCATCTGAAGAATCTTTTGACGCTCGCGGAGTGCGGAGCGCATATCGTGCCGGCGACCACGGCGTTTTACCATAAGCCCAAGACAGCGCTGGAGTTGGTGGATTTTACGGTAGCAAGAGTGCTTGACCTTTTAAAAATAGAGCATAAACTGTTTAGGCGCTGGAAGGGGGCGGGGGACACGTGAGATTGTTCAGAGAGTTTTCGGATATTTTCGAGAAAGTAGAAGCGCATGTCCGCTTGACGCGCGAAGACGGCGAGCGGTTGATTCGCTCCACTAACGTCGTCGAGCTGGGCGCCATGGCTGATTTTGTGAAGCGGCGCCTGCACGGGAATAAAGCGTATTTCACGCACAGCATCAACGTCAACCATTCCAACATTTGCGTGTTGGCTTGCAAATTTTGCGCGTTCGCCAAAACCAAAAACGAAGATGGCGCGTATCAGCTAACCGTCGATGAGATTGAGCGCCGTGTTCGCGTGGCGGCCGGTCACGGTGTCTGGGAAGTGCATATCGTGGGTGGTTTAGATCCGGAACTGAAACTTTCTTACTACGAGGAAATGCTGCGGCGCATCAAAAAAAGCTGCCCCGGTGTTTTGATCCAGGCGTTTACGGCCGTGGAGCTTGATTTCTACGCGCGGCTTGAGAAAATCCCGGTTGAAGAAGTCATCGCGCGTCTAAAGGACGCAGGGTTAGGGGGTGTGCCGGGCGGAGGCGCCGAGATTTTTAGTGAGCGAGCCCGGGCGCTCATCTGCGCACCCAAGATTAGCGCGACGCGCTGGCTGGATGTCCACAAGCAGGTTCATTGGATGGGGCTGCGTTCCAATGCCACGATGCTCTACGGGCACGTGGAAACGTCCGAAGAACGCGTCGATCACATGATTCGCTTGCGCGAAACACAGGACGAGACGGGCGGGTTTTTGGCGTTTGTGCCACTGGCGTTTCAGCCCGATCATACGGAGCTTGCGCATCTCCCACGCACGAGCGGCATCACCGATATGCAAGTGTTGGCTGTCGCGCGGCTCATGCTGGATAATTTTCCTCATATTCGTCAGCTATGGAACTATGTGGATGAAAAGTTTATCCATGTGGCGCTCGCTTGCGGCGTGGATGACTTGGGCGGCACTAACTTTGATGAAATTATCGCGAAGGCCGCTGGATCGCAGTCCAAAGGGTTTACCTATGACGAGCTGGTCCGTCTCATTCGGGCCTGCAATCTTGAGCCGGTCGAGGTGAATAGCACCTACAGTGACATTCATAAGGAGTGTTTGGTTGCATAGAATCTGTCATTGCGAGCGAAGCGAAGCAATCTATGTTAAGAGAGATTGCTTCGTCGCTATGCTCCTCGCAATGACGAATGGGGGCAAAGGGTGCGATTAGGTTCTATCGAGTTTATCAATTCTTTGCCTGTCGACTTTGCGATGCTTTCAGGCCGCGTAAAGCTGGATGGCGAAATCATCAGCGCAACGCCTGCGGAGCTGAATTGGGGGCTTTTGGCCGGCGAGATAGATGCCAGCGCTGTATCGAGCTTTTGGTACGCCGAACACTCCGAAGATTTGACGTTGCTTCCAGATCTATCGATTAGCTCGGAAAGTGGCGTGCGAAGCGTTCTTCTTTTTAGCCGCAAACCGATCGAGAGTCTGAGTAGCGCCGTCATTTACACGACACCCAAGGGTCGATCCACGCCGGCTTTACTGCGCATTCTTTGCCAGAAACGCTACGGCTTTATTCCCAGGCTCGAATCTGGAGTGAAGGATTTGAAGAGTATCGGCGAAGATGAAGCCGTGCTCGTGATTGGCGATGAGGCGCTGGCCAGCACGCAAAGACGCGATATTTCAAATCTGCAAATCACCGATCTCGCCGAAGAATGGCGCGCGTGGACCGGCAAGCCGTTTGTTTTTGCGGTGTGGGCTGTCCGCCGCGAAATAGTGGAGCGGTATCCGGAATCTGTCGCCAGTCTGCATCAGACTATCCTCGAATCCAAAAAATGGGGACTTGCGCATCTCGATGTGGTTGTCGAGGAGGCCATTCGCCGCACCGGTTTACCGCGACCGGTTTTGGAGAAGTATTTCTCTGTGCTGAAGTTTGATTTTGACACGCCCTTGAAGGAGGCGATGAGGTTGTATTTTGACACTGCCGCCGAGTGCGGTTTGCTGAATCTGGAGGAGGATTTGTGTCCGTCGATAGCATCCTAGACAAGGCTCTTGCCGGTCAGCGCGTTTCTATTGAAGAGGGCGTCCAGCTACACGCGGAAGCCGATCTGTATGAATTGGGCTCGGTGGCCAACGCACTCAATCTACGCAAAAACCCCAAAGCCGCCACGCAGGCGACATTCGTCGTGGACCGCAATATTAATTACACCAACTATTGCTACACGCTGTGTAAATTTTGCGCGTTTTATCGTCTGCCCGGCGATTTGAAAGAGGGCTATCTTAGAACGCATGATGAGATTTATCAAAAAATTGATGAGCTGGTGGCGCTGGGCGGCACGCAGGTGTTGTTGCAGGGCGGCCACAATCCGGATCTCGGGATCGAGTACTATGAAAGTCTTGTGCGTTTGGTGCGTTCGCGTTATCCCGGGGTGCATGTGCATTCCTTTTCCGCCTCCGAGGTGCGGCACATCGCCAAAGTTTCCAACCTATCGATTAAAGAGGCACTGCAGCGACTGAAGGAAGCGGGTTTGAATAGCTTGCCGGGCGGCGGCGCCGAGATTTTGGTGGATCGCGTGCGTCAGATCGTGAGTCCTTTAAAAACCAAGACGGCCGAATATTTTGAAGTACACCGCACAGCGCACGAAATCGGTTTGAAAAGTACAGGCACCATGGTGTACGGATTGGGCGAAACCATTGAAGAGCGCATGATGCATTTTGACGGCTATCGCCGGCTGCAGGATGAGACGGGGGGTTTTCGCGCGTTTATTCCGTGGAGCTATGAGTCGGAATCGACGGCCATGGCGATGCCGCGCCAGACCGGCGAAGAATATCTGCGTATGATCGCGCTCGCGCGTATCATGCTGGATAATGTCCAGCATTTGCAAGCCGGGTGGGTCACCGAGGGTCCGAAGCTGTCCCAGGGCGCTTTGATGTTTGGCGCGGACGATTTTGGGGGCATCTTGATGGAAGAAAATGTCGTGAGCGCCACGAAAAGCGATCACCTCTATTCCAACGTGACCAAAGAAGAGGCGATTCGCCTGATCCACGAAACCGGCAAAACACCCGTTCAGCGTAATACCAACTACGAAACCGTCCGAGTTTACTCGCCGTCCTTATCATGAAGCTTGTGCTAGTCACGGGAGGGGCGGGGTTTATCGGCTCCCACATTGTTGAAGGGCTCGTTCGCCAAGGCCGCAAAGTCCGCGTGCTCGACAATTTTTCAGCGGGCAACATGGAATTTCTAAAAGCCGTCCGCGCGGATATTCAGGTTATCCGGGGGGACGTACGGAAAACCCAGGATTGTCTCAAAGCCGCGCGCGGCGTGGATATCGTGTTTCACCAAGCGGCGCTGCGGTCGGTAGCCAAATCCGTCGCGAATCCAATTTACACGCACGATGTCGACGCCGGCGGCACGCTGCATATGCTGGAAGCCGCGAAGCGCCGCAAGGTGCGGCGATTTGTGAACGCCTCCTCCAGCTCCGTGTATGGCGACGCGAGGCATTTTCCCGCGAAAGAAAGCGACGCGCTGGACGCCATTTCTCCCTACGGCATCGCCAAGCTCGCGGCTGAAAAATACACTTACTCTTACTTTTTAAATTATGGGTTAGAGACCGTATCTTTGCGTTATTTTAATGTTTACGGTCCGCGCCAAAGCCCTGAATCGATATTCTCAAACGTAGTGCCAGGGTTTATTTATCGATTTAAATCTGGAAAACCGCCGAGGATTTTTGGCGATGGAAAACAAAGCCGTGATTTTGTCTACGTCGAGGACGTGGCGGATGCCAATGTCTGTGCGGCCCAAACCCCAAAAGCCAAGGGGATGATTTTTAATGTGGGGGCCGGTCGCGACACATCTATTATTCGTATCTACGACGAGCTTGCCCGCATCATGGGCAAAACACACATGAAGCCTCTTTTTCAGGCGAGGCGGCCCTCGGATCCGGACAGAACCAAGGCGGATATCACGCTGGCTAAGAAAATATTGAGTTGGGCTCCAAGAGTCCAGCTGCGCGAAGGTTTGAAAAAGAGCGTGGAGTGGTTTGGTTGAAAAAAATCGCTGTTTTCATAGTCGCCTATAATGCGGTTAACACGCTCTCCAAGGTTCTAGACCGCATTCCTAAAGTCCTTCGAGACCGTATCGCTGAAATTTATGTGTTTGACGATTCAAGTTCCGACGATACTTATTTAGTCGGCCAAGGATACAAGGCCACGCACCCCGACCTGCCCAATCTCCAGATATTTAAAAACAATAAAAATCTAGGTTACGGAGGCAATCAGAAGCTGGGCTATCGCTACGCCATCGAAAAGGGTTTTGATGTTGTGGCGCTTTTGCATGGTGACGGGCAGTACGCACCGGAGGCTCTCCCGGAGCTTTTAAAACCCATCGAAGAGGGGCAAGCTGACGCGGTTTTTGGTTCGCGCATGATGATCCCGGGCGCGGCCTTGAAAGGGCGCATGCCCTTTTATAAGTATATCGGCAACAAAATACTTACGTCTTTTGAAAATAAAGCGCTCGGTATGCATTTGAGCGAATTTCATTCAGGCTATCGTATTTATAGCGTCGCGGCTTTGAAAGAGCTGCCTTTTGAGAAAAATTCAGATGATTTTCATTTTGATACCGAGATTATTATTCAGCTACACGCCAAAAATTTTAGAATTACCGAGCTCCCTATTCCGACGTATTACGGAAACGAGATCTGTCGCGTAAACGGTTTAAAATACGCCTGGAACTGCATGAAGGCTGTGTGGCAGTACCGCTGGCATGCTCGAGGGCTCGCTTTTTATGAAAAATACGATCTAGGGCAAGTGAAGTACTTGGTGAAGAAAGATCGTTTTAGCAGTCATTCTAAGGTGCTGGGGCTGGTGCCCAA
>CAYJSE010000011.1:0-37614 GCA_964372765.1 uncultured Planctomycetia bacterium
CTCGCCCCAAATTTTTCTTTAAACAATTCCGCTGGCGCGTCGAGCCGCGCTCCCGCCACCAAGTGGGGTGTTTTTTTGGGCGCAAATTGAGCCAGGGTTTCAAGTGCAAGTTTCCGATTAAATTCCAGTGCCGCAACTTTTTGTGTATCCACATCCCCTTTGTCGTTAAATACTTTTCCGTGCATTTCGGACAACGACCCTCGGATAAGAATAAAATCTTTCTTTTGTTGTCCGATCAACCGACCCACGTCTATCGATGAGCTAAGCCGCATCAGCTCCCCAACATTCTGCCAGACTTCGTCAAAACCCATGTTCCAACCGGCTTTTTCTGGATCTTGCGCCGCTTCCACATAATCATCGATGCTTACCTGAAGACGCTGCACAATGATCCCATCGTCATCGTAATAAACATTGTGAATGCCCACTTTTTCACCCTCTAAAAACCTTGTCGCCCGGCGCAGGGCTTTTTCTATTTCCAGAATTAAATCGGCGGCCTGTTTTTCGATTTCCCGCTGTTTTTCTTCCGTCTTTATTCTGATCTCTTCCTGACGCGCGCGTTCAGCCGCCGTCCGCCTCTGTAGGTCGGCCCGCCGCTGATCACTCTCCCGTTCGAGTCGAGCGGCTTTCTGTCTTTCCTGTTTCTTCCATTCGGCGGCTTGCTTCACAGCCCCCATCCATTCCTCAAGCGAGTCACTGGCCTCCGATAAATCGTAATGGATCGACAAAGCGGCATACACGGCGTGATTTCTTGGCTGAAAGGCACCGGAATCGCCCTTGGCAATAGCCATAATTTTATCCAAGTACCGCTGCAAAGCTTGCATTTGTGGATCGGACGGATTGCCAGACTTTTTGATACCCTCGCTCAATTGAATAGCCACTTTCCCCATCTGGCTTTTTAATGTTGTGTCCTTTTTTTCCAACGTCTCTACATCCACCCGAATCTTTTGTGCTTGGGTCATATTCTTTTCGTTCTCTGCTCGCTGCAATTTTTCCCGAAGCCTCTGGAGATCCTCAGAATTTTTATCGAGTCCTCTCTGAATATCCCCAAGACGATCGAAAGTCGTTTTTTCCGGAGAAAGAAGTCGTTTTATCCATCCCGGGCGCTCACGCTCAACCGGTTTAGCAATTTCAGAGTGACGTTCCGCGACACGCGCTAGGGCGCTTTTTGTGGATTCGCCGAGCAATTTTTCATAGTTGTTCGCCAACTCTAGGAAAATATCGTATAGGATATTCGTGAACTCCCTTCTATCTTTCTCGTCTTGGATAGGATCAAGCCCCCGGGCGCGCCGCAGAGATTCTCTAAGCAAGTTCGGAACCGGCATCACCGGAGCCGCTTGTCCCGATTGGGAATCTAAAATAGTTCGATAAATACTGTCAAAATACATCTCCACATAAACAGTCTTATCGGAGAGTCCCTGCTCGCTGGCCAATAAAATTAGATGGTTTACTTCCTGAAAAAAAGTGTTCGCGATGGATTCCTGAAAAAATATAGATACTTGACCCAAGGGAGCCGAACTTAGATCTCTCAGCAAATGGTCATAAGGCTTGCCATTCTGGCTCAAATTTTCTGACTTAAGATCCGAATTATAGTGTGATGTTCCCAAAGCGTTCTGTCCGCTTCGAACCATCAAATCGATTCCGATTTTCACTCTCTTTTTCGTCTGCTCGTCAATCGACTCCGCTGCTCCCTCCCATCGTTTTAACGGTCGTGGGCCGCCTAAAATTTCTTTCCATCCCTCGTCTGTTGATAAAATCTCACGAGCTCTCAGCGAGTCGTCTATATTCAGATTCAACGCTCTCGTCACTTCCGGGATACGACCTGGGTCGATTCCCGCTGAAACCGGCCATTCTCTATCTTTAGCTATTTCGGCATAGGTCTTCAGTATCCGAGCTCTGAAAATTTCATTGCGCCGATGCTCCTCCATTGAAAGCACTTTTTCCTGAAGCGTCATGACATAAAGATCCGTTTTGAAAAAAGAAGGCTTTCTCCCTTCCGTATACTGAACAATCCGATCGACGTCAATCACCCCCACAACGTGATTGGGAATAAGCCCATTGGGATCGTATTCGTCCAGCCGAGCCATGCGCTTTTCGTATTTTCCTATCAAAACTAAAATTTCTTCCACAGTTTTTGCGGGAAATTTTTCGCCCGATAGCCCATCTGTGTACTCACCCAGCTGCTCAAATTCAAATAGATGCGCGAATTTGACGAGCATACCATCAGGATTTAAAAATGACCGCACGAGATGCGATTGGGTGTTCATTGTAAAAACACTGTTCTCTCCGCCTTGGGCCAGAAAATGGAGCTTGATACTTCCATCTTCCAATCTGTCTTCCAAAAATAGATAACTTTTAAAATACGCGCTGACCCATCGATTCAGAGTTTCCTCATTCAGATTTCTTTGGATATCGCCGGGTAATTGGCGCGTCAACTTTTGAACGATGTCCAGCACCCAATCCGCCTCCTCCGCCGTCAAATGACCCATGAGCGGAAACTGTGCGCGGGCAAAACTCTCAAATTCCTTCCGATCCACCTCTTCATATCGGTGGCCATGCGCAACGAGTCCGCCGATCATGTTTATAATGCCCTGCGCCGGAAGTTCCGTCGTCACCGTGGCGCTGGCCGGAAGCCGTCGCAGCCAAGGCCGTATTCTTTCAAACGCGTCCAGAGATTGCCTCCAATCCTGATCCGTTAAATTCGGCCAGTTGTTTTGAACCAACAGATCGATAAAAAAGGCGATCTCTCGGGCCGCGTCCGGAACGTCTCTTGGCGGCATCTGTTCTTCAGCGAGAACTTGAAACAAGGTGTTTTCTATCTTTTTAGAAAATTCCTCCGGACTCAGTGACGCGTATTCCTGCTCGGCAGATCTCCGCGACACAAGACCTCGAACGATTCCATCAATATCCCGATCTTTTGTCCAATCCGATTTCTGAGGATAAGTGACATTAGCCGCCGCCAGCCGCGCCGCTTCAAAAGTTTGGTACTCAAACCCTCCCTCCGGGTCCGAATCAAAAGCAAGCCGGGATCCTTGCAAATCTTTAAGAAACCAAACATAGGGGATCTTTTCGTAGTCCTGAGGCTTTTGACCTGGCAAAAACCCTTCTCGCCGAGCAAGCTGTCTGGTTTTTTCTTTAGCAGGTCCGGCCGCGGTTTCCAATTGCTCCATCAAACCATAAAATTCCTTAGAATCCTTGTAATACTCAAAATCTATCTCAGGACCCACGACGCCCGCGGCCCTTAAAAATGTTTGAATCCGTTCTCCGTATTTTTGGATAGTCTTATAATTTAGAACGGGATCTTTCGTGTCGACTTTTTCGGGTAGCCCTTGCGCATTTTCCCCAAGAGACAAATTAAAAACTTCTTGGACCGATGAGAGTAAAAATAACTCTCCTGGATACACGTAGGGCTCTTTCTCCATCAAGTAAACAGGCATGCGCTCCCCAAGCTCAACAGCAGATGGAAAATGCTTCATCGTGTGTGGCGCAGCGCCGTATCCGAATCTTGCCCTTGTGTCATCAATGATAGGATTAAGACCCTCCCGAAAGACCGATACAATACTCTCTTGGGAATTCCCCACCCATTTTCGGGCCATTTCTCCCATCCCAAGTTTAAGCTCCTGCATAAAAGAGTCTCGGGAGTCGGGTTGATATGTTACATTATGGTCCCGCATGCCTGTCTGCTCTGAAAAACCTGTGAAATGCTTCCCTTCTTCATTTCTCGTGAAGAACCAATTTTCGTCCCCAATAGGCCTGCCCCCCGTTATGCTGCCCGGCGTGACCAATTTCTCGATTTCTTCCACCCTCTTGCGCAGTGGACTTTCCTTTAGCTCAGCCAAAAATTGTCTCAATAGCTCCTTCAAAACATCAGTTTTTTGGTTGACATCCGCCATCCAGACATCATGAAGCGCTGAATACCGAACGACTTCGGGTAAGCGTGGATCCCGATAAGCGAGAATCGAAGCTCGAAGCCAATGGGAAAAATAATTATTGTAGGCACCTTCGACCAACCCCCAAGGTTTCACAGAAGGATTAGGACCCTCAAGCTCAGTCTCCAAACGGCTGAACTGTGCGATTAAAGCGTCATACGCTTCCATCGCATAATGATGGATGCGAATTCTCCTTGGCAGACGTGCGCGACGGTTGGCAATCTCTTTACTCAAGGACTCCTCGTCGTCCACGTGATAGCCGTAAACCGATGGCGCATTGCCCCGGGCATCCTGCAACGTCTTGTAATAATAAGCCGTCAGTCGCGGATCTCTTCGCGCATGCAATTCGAGTGCGCTCTTGAGCTGATTTCTCGCGGTTTCGTCATCAAACACGAAAAGATTTCCCACTTTCGCCTTTTCAAACACAATGCCCCGCAGTGAATCCCACGTAGAGCCGTCCTGGGGTGCCCCGGCCAGCTTGGCCAAAATTTCCTTTCTTTCCTGAAGTTTGTGGTAGGCATCGTGGAGCAAGATCTCAAATAAACGGCTTGTCGGCTCACGCAGCGCCCTGACGGCCTCCTCATTGCCTTCTTCCTGCATGCGTTTAGCCTGCGCCACCAAGTAAGACACAGTTTGAAACAACACCTCCCGGCGCTTTGATAAAAATTCATCATAGCTTTTGTAATAAAGATTCTGGTTTTCAAGGGTAGCATGCTCTATCTGTTTTGGATGAGCAAAGAAATCATGCCACCGGTCGGCAGACAAGCCGACAATTTCCCAGTTTTCTTTCGTAAAATCACCGTGCAAAAGCGAATCACGCTCAGACTCTTTAGATGGATCCGAGAGTAGCGATTCGATGGGATTGAACACTGTCAGCTTTTGGTTAAGCTCAATCTTTGCTTGGGACACATAGAAGGAGAGGCCTTGCACTTGCTGCTCAAAATCACTCAAAGCACCTGCTCCCCGCTTTGCTTGGACAAGTCTTTGAAAATCCGGATGCTTTAGAATATCGTCCCGCGTTTTTCCTATTTTTTCTTCTATTTTTGCCGCAAATTCACTGCGGGTCGGAGACGCTTGACCCGGGGGTATTTTAAGCAACATAAAAACAGCGTCTCCATGATAATCCACATCATGGGTCACGACTTGTTCCGCTTCCTCCTCGGACCACCGAATCTGCTTTAAATGCTCCACCAAATGATCCCGGACCAGGTCGCCGATTCCCCATTTATTCAGATTTTTGAAATCAAGCGAAACTGCCGCCATCACCACAATACCGTCTCGAAACAAGCTATCTTCGGCTCGCTCCAGCATCGCGGCAAGCCCGAGCGATAACCACCGCAAGATTGTGCCGTGCTGATCCGCTACTTTTCCTAACGCTTCTCGAAACCTGTGGATTGAGCTTCTTATGGAATCGGGCTTTCGCACAGCGACCGCTTCTTTTTCCGGGTCTTTCCTCAGCGCCTGGATGCCTGCGCGCATTTCTAAGTATGCTTGATGAAGACTTTTCGCCGTATCAATGACATCCGAAAACGAGGCCTCAGCCAGCCGAGCTCCGATTGCTTGGGCAGGCGGCGCGCGGGTTGAGGGCAAGAGCTTCGCGCCTACAGAAACGGGTATTTCGAGCCCTTGCGCAAACGATTTTGCTTCATCTGAATTCGTGCTTGCCAGCCGCGCAGCAGCCACGGCTATCGTCTCCACCGAACTGCCGTCCAGACCTTTCATTCTGGACAATAAGGGTCTCACTCCTTCTTTTTCCACAATTCCCAAGGATTTGTTGCGGGATTTGGACTCGCCCTGCGTTGTCTCAATCTTCTTAACATCGGGCCTGATCGGCGACAGCAGCAGTTTTTCATACCGCGCCTGATTGGTTTCCGAGGTCACAATCGGCGTCAGCACCGCGTACGAGTAGCCCCGTTCCTTGAAAAGCTCTTTTAAGTGCTGGGTGTGATAGCCGCCGGAGATTAAAAATGCAACTTTTTGATTTTCCTCTTGCAAAGCTTTTTCGGTGTTGGCCAAAAACGCGTCGTCGCGCTTGGCGACCGAATCGTAAAACTCGGTCAACGCTTTTTTGCCTTCCTCGAGCGTATTTTTATACGGTATGAGATCCTCAAAATAGCCTTGTTCAGCCAGCTTCCGGTTGATAAAGGCTAAGTAGCTGACCGTCGTAAAATCCGGCTCATTCGTCTGGAAAAGCTCGAACTCCTTTGTGGTCATCTGGATTTTGTAGGCGGTGAATAAAAGCCCCAGGTAGCGGTCGATGGAGCGGACTAGCAATGCATCTTGAACGCCGTCATTGCGAGCGCCGGAGGCGCGAAGCAATCTCTCTTCAGGCTCAGATTGCGGTTCGACTTCGCTCACCATCCTGAGCTTGTCGAAGGACTTCGTCGCTGCGCTCCTCGCAATGACGTCCACATAAATCTCATCCTCCAGTCTCTCCATCTCCTCCAACACGGCATCCAGATCAATCTCCGAAAAATCTTTTAGGTAATCGCCGTATCTCTTGAGGTTCTCATACTGCGAAATATCAATGGACTTTTCATGCGCCTTTGCAACGATGTTTTGAAAGTACGCAAATTGCGACCAACGCTTATTCTTCGCTTGCGACGCTTTCTTTAAAAACTGGTCCAGGTCCTCCTCGCCGCCGCGGCGGGCCACCTCCTCGACTAGCACGGCCTGCTCCAAATTGGCCGCCTCAAAATTGATTTGGGATTCTTTGGATTTTAGACCCGATAATTTCTGAAGATTCGGATATCCATCTCCGTCATTGCGAGCGCCGGAGGCGCGAAGCAATCTCTCTTCCGGCTCAGATTGCGGTTCGACTTCGCTCACCATCCTGAGCTTGTCGAAGGACTTCGTCGCGGAGTTTACCCTGAGAGTCATCGCAGGGCTCCTCGCAATGACGGTTAACGCCTCAAATCTTTTCTCAAAATTAACATTTTCCCCGTCTACTGAATACTGTCGACTGTCTACTGCTTTTTCATATTCCACCAACTCCCGCGGATACAACTTGCCTTTTAGCTTCTCTACGCTCCGCTGTATCACTTTTAAATACTCGAGGGTTTCTTCGCGTTTATCCGCCAGCTCCCCGTAATGCTCCACGCTTTTAACGTAGAGCAGGATATCCTCAATCCCGATGATTTTCATCGGATGATCGGTGGTGAGATTTAAGTATTCCTCGCCGGTGAGCTTGCCTTGCACCAGATAGCTTTTCGCGACACGCTTCCAGACTTCCGGAGAAGCTATTTTTTTAAGGGGAGTGAGCGAGCAATCCTCGGCGCCGCCCTCGGACAAAACAAGCTGCACGCCGTATTGCGACATGATCCGGTCCAGCGCTCCGGCCAGGTTTTCTTGACCCGACAGATTCGAGTGCGCGTCCTGGATGTGAATAATAAAGATATCTTTGTCGCCGCGGTGTATCTCTTTTAAGTCGGCAAAATCGATCGGGGGTTCAAAAAGGGTTGGATTTTCATGGAGAGGCGCGGCGCGCCGTGCCTCTACCGATGACAATCCCGGAGCGGCCCACGCCACCTCTTGCCCCAAAAAGGACAACGTGATCAGAATCGCTAAAGCTTTTATAAACTGGGTATGTCTCTTCATACTAATACAAGTATACCTCGAGATTACGGTGGATTCAAATATAGGTTCTGTCATAATCTATTTTAATACAACAAGTTATGACTGATTATAAAATATTTTAATAACTGCCCTATTTTTGATCTAAAACGGCCTGGAGATTGGCCTGGGCTTTGGGATAGTCGGGATCTATTTCGAGAGATTTTCTAAAGTATTTTTCGGCCGCGGCGTAGTCCCCCAGCTTTCCGTAGGCCATGCCGAGGTTATTGAGTGTCCGTGCGCTCCGAGGGTTGGCTTGATACGCGGCCTCAAAATATCGCCGGGCTTGGGCAAAATCACCCGCGCGGTCATACCCCATGCCGAGATTATTCAGGGCCTGGACGTTGTGAGGATCGAGCGTGATCACTTTCTCATAGTATCGCCGGGCCTCGTCATGTTTTTCCATTTTGGTGTGCGTGACGCCCAGTCCTAAATAAGCTTTTGCGTAACCGGGATTTCTTTCCAGGGCCTGCTCGTAAAAGCCGATGGCCTCGGCCCACTGCCCTTTGAGTTGGTAAGCGTCCCCGGCTGAAACATAATCGCGCGAGTGGTCCGTGTCGACAAGTCGTAACTGTCCCACCGCGACGCCGGCGCCGGCCAAAAGAAACCACGCGATAAGAAGCGCCGTCTTTTTTTCTTTAAAAAATCTCCACGCGTCGAAAAGCGATGCGGCGCCTAGCACGAAAAAAATAGGCAAAACCGGCAGACGGTAGCGCGCGTTCACAAAAAAGCTCACGACTCCAAAAAGATACAGCGCGATCCAGAAAACCGTGATGCGCTGGCGTCGCCAAGAGCAGATAGACAGAAGTCCGGCAAAGACAAGCGGCCCCAACACTGCAAAATCGATCCAGGGCAGGCGCAAAACCGGGCTAAATCGCCGGCAAAACACATAGTCCTCAAGATCCGAAATCTCGCGCGCATCGAAAAAAAGCGCTAATTTTTTCGCCAAAAGGGCCAGAAAATCTCCCGGGTTCTCACGGATAAATACCCAGGCCCTTTCGCTCCAGTAACGAGAGACTTCAGAGGGTTTCAGTGCCCGCCCGAGCGACGCTTCGGCCACTGTCTCCGAGTCCTCGATCTGTTGCTGGACGCCGGAGCCTGTTCCTTGAGGCGCCTTGAACACCCCCTCGGCTTCCGGGTTGTTGCCGATGTAAAAATTAAAACCCCCGTGCGACGTGAGCCACACAAAATCTTGGCCATGAACCGCGTTGTAGATCGTCACGGGAGCGAGCATCAAAAGAACGCCGAGTCCCACGGCAAGATACGTCTTTTGGCGGAGCGCCTTGAAAGTCACCCATAGCGCGGCAAAGAGCAAAATACCGGCCTTGCAAAGCGCCGCAAGTCCGATCAAGGTCCCGGTAAGAAGTCCCCTTCCAAAACTTGGCTTCTCGAGAAATAGAAGCGCTCCGTAAAAAGCCGCCGCGTAAAGGGGTACCCCTAAACTTTCCGGGATAAAAATCTGCTCATGAAAAAAAAGCGGCCCGTACAAAGCGGCGATCGCCATGGCCGCGAGCCCGACGCGTGTGGAAACAAGCTTTTCTCCGGTCTTGTAGACAAAATAAAGTGTCGACATCCCGAAAGCGATCTGGAGAATTTTCACGAAAAACACGGAAGTTTGGGACACGGCGTAAGACGCCGCCACAAAAAAAGGGTACAGCGGCAACCCGTAAAACACCGCGTGCGCGCCCGAAAACCGGCCTTTTAAAATATCCTTCGCCCACCCGTCGTAATAACCGGGGTCTAAAAGTAGCGGCTCAAAGAAAGGACTCTCACGGCTTGTGGCGAGATACAACGTTCGCACCGACAGCGCGGCCAAAAAAATAGCCCAAAAAATCTTTTTATTCACCGAAGTGGGCTTGTAGACGAAAAGAAATGCGCTGCACCGCGAGCTCCTTGGGAAACGGCTTAAACGGCGCTGAATTTTTAAGACACTCCAGCGCGAAATAACGCAGCGCTTCCGAGCCCCTAGGATCCAGATGGGATAACGAAAACTGCTCCAATTGGCCTTGGGCGTTGATCACGAAAAAAAACGCGACGTTTCCGGGGCCGCCTCGCTTTTGAAGGAACTTGCGGCGAATCGTCGTATGGATTTTTTCTTTGACGCTTGAAAAATAGTTCTCGAAAACGAGCGCGGTTTTGGGATTTTGTCGGAGACTTTCGGCGTCGGCCGCTTGTTGCATGACCGGCTCCGTCTTGCGGGATTTTTCGAGTCTCGGCTTTTCAAGCGCCGAAGAAACGTACGAAATCGTAACGATTGCGTCAGTTTTAGAAAACGAAGTCCCGGAGAGTAAAACACTTGCGGCAAAAAGCGCGTGCAACCCCGCCGACACCGACACCGCCGCCAAAAAGGGCCTCAATAGTAGTCCTTGCCGATCTTGATTGGGTCGCGCCCTTTAGATTTTCGCCGCGCGTTAGAATCTCGGAGTGAGTAGACACAGCCGCAGTACTGCTGTTGGTAGAAATGCTCCTGTCTGGAAATCTGGGTCATGCGCTCGGAACCGCCGGTTTTGCGCCAGTTCCAGTCCCAGTAGACGATCCCCGGAAATAACGCCGCCGCGCGCTGACCGGCGCGCGTGACCTGGTCAAAATCCTTCCAGCGCGAGATTCCCAGGCAGCTTGTGATGACCTTGAAACCGTTTTGGTGCGCGTATTCGGCTGTCTTTACGAAGCGCATCTCAAAGCACATCGAGCAGCGCTCTCCCCGCTCCGGATCCCGCTCATGGCCGTCGGTGAGTTTAAACCAGCGCTCCGCGTCATAGTCGGCGTCGATAAACGGAATGCCGACTTTTTTCGCGTAGCGGATATTTTCTTCTTTCCTAAGCTCGTACTCACGGCGGGGATGGATATTGGGATTGTAGAAGTAGATATTCAAGTCAATCCCGGCTTCGTGAATATCCTGGATCACGGAAGCCGAACACGGCGCGCAGCAGGAGTGAAGTAATACTTTTTCTAACCCCTCACCACTGAAGGGCGCCGCCAGTCTGGTACTCGGTGACTCGCGTTTCAAAGAAGTTCTTTTCTTTTCGGAGGTCGATGATCTCGCTCATCCATGGAAATGGATTTTCGGAACCGTACTGCTTGGGTAAACGGATTTTCTCTAAGCGCCTGTCCGCGATGTACTGGATATACTCTTTAAACATGTCGGCATTGAGGCCCAGCACCCCGTTCGGCAAACAATCCTTCGCGTAGGTGTACTCGAGAACCACGGCAGTTTTGATCTTTTCAATGATCGACTGTTGGAATTCCTTGGACCAGATATCAGGATTTTCATCGACAATCGCGTTGATCATATCGAGACCAAAGTTCATGTGCATACTCTCGTCGCGCAGGATATACTGGATCTGCTCACCGGAACCCACGAGACGATTCTGACGGTGAAACGACAAAAGCATCACGAAACCACTATAAAAAAAGATACCTTCCATGATCGCGTAGTAACCGATCAGGTTGTCCAAAAGCCGGCGACGTCCCACCTCGGTCCGAGACTCAAAATCCGGACTCATAATATCTTCCGTCAGCTTCATCTGGTACTCATCTTTATCATAAATTGACGAGACCTCGCGGTACATATTGAATACCTCGCCGTCATCCATCGACAGCGACTCGATGATGTACTGGTAGGCGTGAATATGAATCGCCTCTTCAAATGCCTGGCGCAGCAAATACTGACGACATTCGGGATTGTCGATGAAGCGATAAATCGCGAGCACCACATTGTTGGCGACGATCGTATCGGCTGTCGAGAAAAACCCAAGGTTTCTTTTAATGATGCGCCGCTCGTCGTCCGTAAAACCCTTTGGATCCTTCCACTGCTCGATATCACGCTGCATCGAGACTTCCTGCGGCATCCAGTGATTGGCGCAGGCATCGAGATAGTACTGCCACGCCCATTTGTACTTGATAGGCACAAGCTGATTGACGTCCACAACGCGGTCATTATTGATAATTCTTTTCTTATCGGCGCTGACTCTTTCTTTGGTCATCCGTAGCTGTTCGGACATGGCTTCAATCTCCTTTTACTGGCACGCTTCGCAATTATCACCCTTCAAAACACTGCACTGCTCCTTCGTGAGCGGTTCTTCGATTTTGGGTGCTTCCGGCGCGGCTACTTTTTCCTTAAAACGATTTTTCTGGCCAACCGAGTTGCCGTACTTATTCACATCGAGTGTGCTCTTTTCGATGCGCGTGGCCCCGAGCGAGCGCAGATAATAGGTCGTCTTCAGCCCCTTTTCCCACGCGTACATGTACATGTCGTGCAGCTTTTTGCCGCTCGGCTGCGCCTGGTAGAGATTAAGCGACTGACCCATGTCGATCCATTTCTGGCGGCGGCTCGCGGCCTCAACCATCCACTCATAGTCCACCTCAAACGCGGTCGGGTACTTACTCTTGAGGTTTTGAGGGATGCGCTTGATTTCCTGCACACTGCCGTCAAAGTATTTGAGATCGTCAATCATTTCCTGATCCCAGAGGCCGAGCTCTTTTAGATCTGCCACGAGATATTCATTCACGACCGTAAATTCACCTGACAGATTGCTCTTCACAAACACGTTCTTATAAGTGGGCTCGATCGAGGAACCGACACCCACGATATTCGCGATCGTGGCCGTCGGGGCTATCGCCATCACGTTGCTGTTGCGCATCCCGTTTCGCTTCACGGCGACACGCACCGGCGTCCAATCCATACGCGCGCCGCGGTCCACGTTCACATGTCCCCCACGCTCTTTCTCCAAAAGCGTGATCGTATCGATCGGCAAAAGACCTTGGCTCCACTTGGAACCTGAGAAGCTCGCGTAAGCGCCGCGTTCACCGGCCAATTCCGCCGACCCTAAAATTGCGTAGTACGAGATCGCCTCCATGCTCTCGTCAGCAAACTCGACGGCAGCCTGTGAGGCGTAACTTTTATTTTGGACAAACAGCGCGTCCTGAAAACCCATGAGCCCGAGCCCGATGGGGCGATGCCGCAGGTTCGCGTTCTTGGCCTCCACGGTCGGGTAAAAATTGATGTCAATCACGTTGTCCAGCATGCGGATCGCCACGCGCACCGTTTCTTTCAAGAGCTCATGGTTTAACCCTTGAGGCGTCGTATGCGCCGCGAGATTCACGGAGCCGAGATTGCACACCGCCGTCTCGTTTTTCGAGGTGTTGAGCAGTATCTCGGTGCAGAGGTTCGAGCTATGCACCACGCCGGTGTGATCCTGCGGAGAACGCACATTGGAGGGGTCCTTCCAGGTCATCCATGGATGACCTGTCTCAAAGAGCATCGTGAGCATCTTGCGCCACAGCGCCACGGCTGAAATCGTCTTGTAGCGCTTGAGCTTACCGTCTTTGGCCATCTGCTCATATTCCTCATAACGCCTCTCGAACGCCTGGCCGTACAAGTCGTGCAGGTCGTGCGCTTCGCTGGGCGTTAAGAGCGTCCATGGCTCATCCGCCTTCACGCGTTTCATGAAAAGATCCGGGATCCAGTTCGCTGTATGCATGTCATGCGTGCGACGCCGGTCATCGCCGGTGTTTTTGCGCAGTTCCAAAAATTCCTCGATGTCCAGATGCCACGTCTCGAGGTACGCGCAGGTAGCGCCCTGGCGCTTGCCGCCTTGATTCACCGCGACCGCGGTGTCATTGGCCACTTTCAAAAACGGGATCACGCCCTGGCTTTTGCCGTTGGTGCCCTTGATGCGGGAACCCATCGCGCGCACATTGGTCCAGTCGTTGCCCAAGCCACCGCTCCACTTGGACAGCATCGCGTTGTCCTGGATGCTTTTGAAAATGTGCCACAGATCGTCACCGACCGTCGTCAAAAAACACGAGGACAGCTGCGAATGGCACGTGCCGGAGTTGAAAAGCGTCGGCGTGGACGATACAAATCGAAATGTCGAGAGTGTGTTGTAAAACTCAACCGCGCGCTCGTTTTTTTGGGCGCCTTCGTTCCGGGCCAAGCCCATCGCCACGCGCATCCAGAAAACCTGCGGCAGCTCCAACCGCCGCTCATCCCAGTGAATAAAATACCGGTCGTACAGCGTCTGCAAACCCATGTACAGGAAAAGACGGTCGCGTTCGGGTTTCAAGCTACGGCCCAGAAAATCCAGGTCAAACTGCAAGAGATCGGAGTGCAAAAGCTCAAGCTCCACGCCTTTGTGCATATACTGGCTGAAGTAACGCGGATACTCGGCCTTGATCGCCTGAAAACTCGCCGGAGCGCCCAACGCCTCACGATAGCACTCCAAAAGAAGCAGGCGTGCCGCCACGAAGCTATAGTTGGGCTCGATTTCTATAAATGAACGTGTCGCCATGATGTTGGAAAACGCCATTTGCTTTTCCGTAATACCGTTGTAGTAGTTCTTCAGACTCTCGTGCAACACCTTGTCCGCGGACACATTCTCAAGACCGTCACAGCAGGTTTGGATCGCAAAGCGCAGTTCTTCGACATCGAGCGCGTTTTGCCCGTGCGCAGTTTTCACGTGAATCTTTTTAGCCTCATCAAACGAAACCTCTTTCGAAACATCACCGTTCTGACGGGCCTTGCGGCGCTCCTCGCGGTAAACGATGTAGCGCTTCGCAACCTCGTAAAAACCCGAAGTCATCAGCGTTTTTTCCACGAGATCCTGGATTTCCTCGATATGAACATTAGCGCCTTGCGGCCACAGATGCCGGATCTCCGTCATCACTTTATCGGAGAGCTTACGCGCGAGATTCACGTCGGAGTCGGTGAGCTCGTTTTTAGGGTTCGCGGCGCGAAACGCTTTCGCGATCGCGATCGTGATCTTCTCGGGCTTAAACGAAACGACTTTGCTGCCGCGTTTCACGGTCTTGTAGAGCTCAAACACCGATCGCTTCGACGCGTGCTGGCGGCGGTAGTTCGCGTAGCTTTCGGCGATGTCCTTGTAACCGTTTTCATAAAGTTGGCGAATAGCTTCATCCTGGATTTCTTCGACGGTTAAAAACTCTTTTTGGGTCGAACGCGCTTTCAAAACCTCGTACACGGCGTTCGTGACCTTTTCCACATGATTTGAAATTTCATTCGATAGATCCGCTTCTCTAGGGATCCCATGAATCTCTTTGAAAGCGTTCGCCACCGCGCTGGAAATGCGTGAAAGATTAAATGCCGTGAGCTGACCGTTGCGCTTCTGGACACGAATCTCTTGATGGGCCGAAGCCGTGCCTTGCGACATCCGAAACCTCCTTTTTTAATTTTTTCCTAGATTCCAGGTACACACAAGATATTGGTAAGATCTACTCACTCCCCACAATCGCTAGTATAGCCCAAAGCGATTTCCTGTCAAGCAACAAAATCCAATTTCCACAAATTTTTTCACTTTTTTCTTCGCAGAAAATAGTAGACAAAGAGAAAGCGGAAAAATCGGTAGGTGTCACGGAAAGGGTGAACCTGACTCACCTCATCGGCGTAGATGCTTTGGATGGGCACCGACGAGATCTTAAGTTTTTTGCGGGCCGCTTCGAGCAACATCTCGGATTCGATCTCAAAGCGCTTAGTCCGAAGATCTAGTTTGCGCGCGGCCTCGACTCGGATCGCGCGATACCCGCATTGACTGTCCGCGATACCCCGACCGCAAAGAAGAGACAAGATGGATGAGAGGAAGAGATTCGTCGCCATGCGGATCACGGGCATACCTTGGGGATCGCTCATGCGGTTTCCCACCACGAGATCGGCGCCCTCTTCGACCGCGTTCAAAAATAGCGGTATTTCTTTGGAATGGTGCTGCCCGTCCCCGTCCAGGAGCAGAATCACATCATACGCGCCAAGCCCGGCGACCCACTCCAGCCCTCGCCGTATCGCCACACCTTTGCCGTGATTTGTCCCAAGCTTCAGCACCTGGGCGCCCGCTTCTTGTGAACGCTCGGCGCTGCGATCCTTCGAACCATCGTCCACCACATACACCGGGACACCCATCGCGGCTAGCTCTTGAACCATCCGGACGATATTTTGTTCTTCTTGATACACCGGAATAAGCGCCGCCAAACGAGCGTTCACACCGGCCATTGGGGCGTCTCCCAAAAAGGCTGAAAGATAAACCACTGGGTGGGATGTTTTTGAAGTTTCTCGCTCAGGCGGTCGGCAAAAAGCTGCACCTTTTCCCTTTCATCCGGCACCGTCGGCAACGTTTCAATGTTTAGGGAACACCGCGTCGGTGTTTTCCAGATAAAAAAAGCGGTCACCACCGGAGCGCCGGCGCAGTGTGAAAACCGCGCGAACCCCTTCGGAAACAGCACGTCGCGCCCCAAGAATCGCACCGGCACGCCGTTTTTCCCAAAAAGCCGGTCGCCGTTTAAAGCCAAAATCTTATTTTCCTGAAGCACACGGAAACACTGTCTTAGCTCCGTGTCCACGAGAATCGTGTGAACTCCGTGCCGTGAACGCGCCTCTAAAAAATAGCGGTTGATCGCAGGGTCCCGGTGGCGGACCGCGATTACATGGATCGGAAGCCCGAGTTTAGCCAGCACCATACCCGCCAGTTCCCAATGTCCCAGATGCGCCGAGACAAGGATGGCTCCTTTTCCCTTCCGCAAGGCTTCGCGGAGCGTCTCAAGACCGTGGATTTCGACATGCGCTTCAATCCATTCTCCCGACAAACGATCCGCATAGAAAAAATCCACAAGGTATCTTGAAAAATTCTGGAATACCTGGCGCGCCGCGCGGGAAACGGCCGCGTGGTCGGTGCCGTCCGGCAAAAGCGCCTTTAGGTTTTTCTCAACCGCGATTTTTTCAGACACAAAAAATGCGGCGTATAAACGTGATAAAAAGGAGGCTAACGTGTAAGAGACGTTCTTGGGTAACGTGTGAGCAAGCGCGCGGGCTGTCTGGTAGTGAAAATAATGGGCTATTGCTTCATCTCCAGAAACTTTTGGATGCGCAGAAGTGCTGCCTTGATCCTCGAAACATCTTCGACGAGCGCAAAACGCACATACCCTTCGCCGTATTCCCCGAAACCGGTGCCGGGCGCCACAGCCACGCCGGCTTCGTCGACCATCAACGTCGCAAACTCCAGCGCCGTGAGCGCCGAAAATTTCGGCGGAATGCGCGTCCACACGTAGAAGGTGGCTTTGGGTTTTTCGGTTTTCCAGCCGATCGCGTTCAAACCGTCCACCAGCGCGTCGCGTCTTTCCTTATAAAGCTTGACCATACGCGCGACACAGTCCTGCGGACCGGTGAGCGCGGCGATCGCGGCTTCCTGCACGGCGCGGAAAATGCCAAAGTCCACGTAGCTTTTTGTCTTGGCAAGCGTCTTCAGTATACCCGCGTTGCCGACCGCAAACCCGAGACGCCAGCCGGCCATGTTATAGGACTTGGACAGCGTGTGAAATTCGATCGAGATATCTCTGGCTCCGGGGATTTCGAGAATGCTCGGCGCCTTGTAACCGTCAAACACGATATCCGAGTAGGTCAAGTCATGTACGACGATAATATTTTTGCCTTGCGCCCACTTCACGGTATTTTCCATAAACGCTTTGTCGCAGACAGCGCCGGTCGGGTTGTGGGGATAGCTGAAAAACATGAGCTTCGCCATCTTCACCACTTCCTTGGGGATCGTATTCCAGTCCGGCAAAAAACCCTTCTCCTGCGCCATCGGCACATCGTACAAAATACCGCCCGCCATGATGGCGCCGTTGAAATGCACGGGGTACGCCGGGCTCGGCACGATCGCGATATCGTCGTTATTGAGATAGGCCAGAGATAGGTGCGCAATACCTTCCTTAGAACCAATCAGGGGTAACGCCTCCGTGTTGGGATCGAGCGTAATGCCGAAACGGTCTTTGTACCAGGAAGCGATCGCGGCGCGTAAACGCCTTTCCACGTCTCCATCCGGGCGCGAGTAGCGATGATTCTCCGTGATATGCGCGGCTTTACACAGGGCCTCCACGACATGCGGCGGCGCTGGCTGATCGGGGCTACCCATGCCAAAATCAATCACATCGACGCCTTTTTCGCGCGCGCGTCTTTTAAGATCGTCAATAATCGTAAAAAGGTACAGGGGTAGACGTTTTAAACGATTAGCTTCTTGCACGCATCCCTCCGTAAAATTTGTTTTAATTTTTCAAAAGACTCGCGGGCGTGATAGGAACTACGTACAAACGGCCCGCTTTCCACCCATTCAAAACCTAAATTAAAAGCTTCTTCCTTATATTTGATGAAAATCTCGAGGGGCAAGTACTCGGTCACCGGTAACCCGAGTGGATCCGACTGCAGGTACTGCCCGAGCGTCACCATCCGGCAATCCGCGTCTTTTAAATCTCTCAAAACCCGCAGCACCTCTTCCTTCGTCTCACCAAGCCCCAGCATGAGCCCGCTCTTTGTCACCGCGGTATCCGAGTAACCGCGGATCACACGAAAGATCTCGAGGCTCTTCTCGTACACGCTTTGCGGACGCACACGCCGGTAAAGCCGGGGCACGGTTTCTAGGTTGTGACTAAAAATATCGGGCTCCGCCTCCAGAATCCCGCGCACCGCCGCACGTTGCGTACGCTTAAAATCAGGCGTCAGAATCTCAATGACAAGCTCGGTTGAAAGCTTCCGAAGCTCTTGGATCACACGCACAAAATGTGAGGCGCCTTCGTCGGGCAAATCATCGCGATTCACACTGGTTACCACGACATGCCGCAAACCCAAGTCCCTAACGGCTCCCGCCACGCGACGCGGCTCGTCCACATCCAAAGCTCCGGGCTTACCCGTCGTCACGGAGCAGAAGCCGCAAGCACGCGTGCACACGTCGCCCATGATCATAAACGTAGCTGTCTTCTGCGAGTAACATTCATCGCGGTTTGGACAACGGCCGCTTTCGCAGATCGTGTGAAGTCCTAAACTTTTTAAAAGAGCATCCGTGCGCGCGGCCTCGTGACCGGGCATCAGATTTTTCCTAAGCCACTCAGGCAGACGATTACGCAAAATGAAGCCCCTCGCGGAAAAATAAATGCGCCGCCTCCACCACCGCCTCGGAGCCGCTGGGGTGCGGCGCGATATGTCCTCTCAGGTCATCCACTTTCAATTTCTTGCGCACCGCGAGCGTCAACAGATTGATCATCTCCGACGCGCCCTCTCCAACCACCACCGCGCCCAAGATCTCATGGGTCTTAGCATGGCCGATGATCTTCACGAACCCTTGCGTGGCGTCCTTGGCCTGCGCTCGGCCGAGCGCCGCGAGCGAAAATCGTCCGATGTCATAAGGCACGTTCTGGGCTTTGGCTTTTTCCTCGTTCAAACCCACTTCCGCCACTTCCGGGTACGTGTAGACACAGGCCGGCACCGCGCTATAATCCAACGCTTCTTTTTTTCCTGCCAGACAGCTGGCGGTCACATAGCCCTCGTACGAGGCCGCGTGCGCCATCATGAAACGCCCCGTCAGGTCACCGACCGCCGAAATAGACGGCACGCGTGTTTTGAGCCCGGCGTCCACCAGCACCGCGCCGCGAGCGTCGCAGGCAACTCCGAGCGCCTCGAGACCCAGACCCGATGAATTGGGCACGCGCCCGGCGCATAGAAGGATACGTTCCGCGGTCAACTCCGCGCCGCTTTTTAGCTTCGCCGAAAGCGCGGTTCCGGTCATTGTAACCGTCGTGAGCGCGTCGCCGGTGAATAAATCAATCCCTTTGGATACAAAAAGCCGGCGAATCGCGGCGCCCGCGTCCTGATCCATCCCCGGCAGAAGACGGTCTTTTAGCTCCACGAGGGTAACCTTGGCGCCCAGCGCCCGGAAGATCAGCGCAAATTCACAACCCTCGGGCCCCCCGCCCGCAATGACGATCGAGTCGGGTATCTTTTGAAGCGACAGCGCCTCTTCGCTCGTCAAAATACGCGAGGGGTCGGCGACGCCGAAATCGATTTTTCGAGGCACGGAACCGGTCGCGAGAATAATGGCGCGCGCCGACAACCTCTCGCCGTTCACCTCGACTTCGTTCGGACCTTTCAACACGCCGCGCCCCTGCACGAGGCTTACTTTTCGCTTCTGGCACAGCGTCTCGAGGCCGTGACGCAGACGCGCCACCACGGCGTCTTTTTTTTCAAAGAGCTTGGGCACATTCCACCGGACCTGCCCCGAAAACTCGATACCCCAGTCTTTCAACTTAGCGGTTTTGTCAAAAAGTTCTGCGCCCGTTAAAAGCGTCTTGGAGGGAATGCATCCCCGGTTCAAGCAGACGCCTCCCAGCGCGTCTTTCTCGACTAAACAAACTTTCAGCCCCAATTGGGCGCCGCGCAGCGCGGCTACGTAACCGCCGGGCCCACCCCCCAAAACCAGGAGGTCAAACAAATCAGCCATCAAATCCTGACTTTGGACTTAGATTTGATTTTATCAATAATCGCATCGGCCATCTGACTGGTGCCCACAGCCGTCGGATCGCTGCGGTCGGCTTTCAAATCATAGGTCACGGACCGGCCCTCTTCGATCACTTGAGCCACCGCGCTGTCCAGACGCTCGGCCGCCTCCAGCTCCTCCATGTGTTTCAACATCAAAACGGCCGACAAAATCATGGCGGTGGGATTGGCCTTATTCAAACCTTTATACTTCGGCGCGCTGCCATGCGTGGCTTCAAAAAGCGCCATCCCTTCGCCAAGGTTAGCGCCGGGCGCCACGCCGAGACCCCCGACTAACCCAGCGCAAAGATCCGACACGATATCCCCGTAGAGATTCGGCAAGACGAGGCAGTCGTATTCCTGGGGACGCTGCACAAGCTGCATGCACATATTGTCGACGATGCGGTCCTCAAAATTCACGCGTCCCTGGTACTCCTTAGCCACCTCTTGGGCCGTGCGTAAAAATAAACCGTCGGTGGCCTTCATGATATTGGCTTTGTGCACCGCGGTGATTTTCTTACGGTTATTTTTTAGCGCGTATTGAAACGCGTGGTCGACCAGCCGCCGCGTGGCCTCCACCGAGATCGGTTTGATGCTGATGGCGGAGCGCGGGTAAAACTTCGCTTTGGGATTCAGCGCTTGGATCTTCTCGATCAGCGCTTGGGTTTCCGGTTTTCCCTCGTCAAATTCAATGCCGGCGTAGAGGTCTTCAGTATTCTCGCGAAAAATCACGATATCGATATTTTTAAAAGGGCTCCGAATGCCGCGGTAGAGCTTGCAGGGCCGCAGGCACACAAATAGATCCAGTTCTTTTCGAAGCGCCACGTTCACAGAGCGAAAACCCGAACCCACGGGCGTCGTGACCGGCCCTTTCAGGGCGATCTTGTTGCGGCGGATGGACTCGAGCACGTTGTCCGGAAGCGGCGTGCCCGCTTTTTCCATCACGTCGGCGCCGGCGTTTTGGATTTCCCATTCAATCGCAACGCCGGTTGCTTCGACGCAACGCGTCGCGGCCTGGGAAAGCTCAGGCCCTATGCCGTCACCGGGTATGAGAGTAACTTTTCGTTTCATGATTGGGTGCCTTTTTTAACCACTCCAGAATTCGACCGATCCCTTCCTCGATATCCTTTTCACCGGTCGCGAAGCTAAAGCGCACATGCCGATCCAATCCAAAACTTTTTCCCGGTATCACAGCCACGTAGATTTCCTCAAGCCACCGGTCACAGAGAGCTTCAGAACTAAAACCCGTGCCGGAAATGTCGCAAAAAACATAAAACGCGCCGTTCGGCTTAAACGGCCGAAGACGCGCGTCTCTCGACAAGAGCTCGCACATGCGGTTGCGCCGTTTTTCAAAGAGACTGCGAAACTCTTCACGGCAGCTTGTTGGGAGGCCCAGCGCCGCCAGCGCCATCTTTTGGCTGATCGACGTGGGGTTGGAGGTGGAGTGGTCCTGCAGGATCCCCACTTTTTTCACAACCTCGGCGGAACCTGCCAGATAACCGATGCGGAGACCCGTCATCGAAAAAGACTTGGAAACGCCGTTCACGACAAACGTGCGCTTTTTAATCTCTTCCCCCAACGACGCGATCGACACGTGTGTACAGCCGTCATAGAGAAAATACTCGTAAATCTCATCGCTGATACAGATAAGATCCTTTTCCACGACGATCTTTGCGATCTGCTCGAGATCTTTTTTCTCAAACACGGCGCCCGTTGGATTGGAGGGACTGTTTAAAATAAGAATGCGGCTTTTGGGCGTGAGCGCGCGGCGTAAACTTTCCGGATCCACGCGAAAAGCCTGCTCTTGAGATGTCGGGATCGAGACGGGCTTCCCTTCGGCCACATACACCATCTCGGGGTAACTGACCCAGTAAGGCTCCGGAATCAACACTTCGTCACCTGGATCGCACAAAACTTGCATCAGATTGTAGAGCGAGTGCTTCGCGCCGCAGGAGATCACCACTTCTTCGGGTGTGTATTTTAAACCTTGGTCTTCCTCAAATTTTTTGCACACGGCCTGGCGCAGTTCTGGGATTCCGGATGTCGGCGTGTACTTGGTAAAACCGTTTTTAAGCGCGCGCACCGCCTCTTCGATGATCGGCTCCGGCGTATTGAAATCCGGCTCGCCGGCCGTGAAACTAATAACCGGCTGACCCTTCGCTTTCAACTCTTTGGCCTTCGCCGCCAACTTCAGCGTCGCGGAAGGCGACACCAAAGACATGCGCTTGGCTATTTTCACTAAATTCTAACTCCCACCCTTATTGCGGAAAAATTTCTTCAGGTTGCTGAAGAATCCTGTCTTGCTTGGAGGCTTATCCTTGTTCGTGCTTTGCGGTTTTGCAAACGGCTTTTCCTTGTCCGTGGGCTTCGGGGTTTCCTCGTGAGCGTGTTCTTTGTGTTCGTGCTTGTGCTCGGCGGCCTTCACTTTCGCCTTGGTCTTTTTCTCAATGATCTCTTTTTCCGTCAGCTCCAAGATTGCCATCTGAGCGCCGTCGCCTTTGCGCCAGTCCAAACGCAGGATGCGCGTGTAGCCGCCTTGACGGCTCTTAAACCGCGGCGCCACTACTTTGAAAATACGCGACGTAAGGCCATGATCCTGCAAATACGAAAATACCTGCCGGCGCGAAGCCAGCGTGTCGTTTTTGCCCAGACTGATGATGCGGTCAGCCAACGCTTGAGCCACTTTCGCCTTCGGAAGCGTGGTACGAATCTGCTGGTGCTTCAGAAGACTTGTCACCATATTTTCGACAAGCGCCCTGCGCTCCGAGTGATTGCGCCCTAGTTTTTTTGTGACCCGATTATGTCTCATGGAAACCCCGCTTACTCCTGGTCGTCTTCGTCGGCATTGCCGACATAACTTTTCAATTTCTCAACATCCACCGGCGTGCCAAAACCAAGACCCATCGTTTTTAAAATACCGCCGATCTCGTTTAGGGACTTCTTGCCAAAATTGCGGTACTTCAGCATCTCGGCCTCGGTTTTCTTTACAAGATCCCCAATCCTCTTGATACGCGCTTCGCGCAGACAGTTCGCGCTGCGCACGGACAGCTCAAGCTCCGACACCGGCTGCGCCAGCCGCTTGTAAAAATCCTCTTCCTTGTCGTGCGAAGTCGTCTCGGCCGGCTCCATGTCCTCTTCGGGCAGTTTGCCAAAATTCACAAACACATCCAGATGCCTCTGCAGAATGTTGGACGCGTAAAGCATCGCGTCTTTCGGCGAAATACTGCCGTTGGCCCATACCTCCACGATCAACTTGTCGTAGTCCGTGATTTGGCCCACGCGCGTGTCCTCCACGTGAAAATCCACCTTTTTCACCGGCGTAAAGATGGAGTCAATCGCGATCACGCCGATCGGCTGGCCTTCCTTTTTATTGCGATCGGCCGGCACATACCCGCGGCCTTTTTGAACTTCAAGCTCCATCACAAACGGAACTTTTTTAGTGAGCGTCGCGATATGCAGATCCGGGTTCACGACCTCGACCGTGTTGTCGGTGATGATATCACGCGCCGAGATCTCGCACTTTTCGTTCACCTCAATGCGCAGTGTCTTTGTCTCGCGCGTATGGGACCGTAAAACGAGATTTTTGATGTTGAGAATAATCTCACTTACGTCTTCCAAAACACCGGGAATCGTCGCAAATTCATGCGACACGCCTTCAATGCGGATCGAAGTCACCGCGGCCCCCTCGAGCGACGAAATCAAGACACGGCGCAGTGAGTTTCCGATCGTGGTGCCATAGCCTCTTTCAAACGGCTCAGCGACAAACTTCCCGTACGTGTCTGTCAGGTTTTCTTCGTCACAGACGAGCCGTTTAGGGATTTCAAACGCTTTTAATGCAATGCCCATGGTTTTAATGCTCCTCTCTTATAAAAATCGTAAATTATTTTGAATACAGTTCGACGATCAGCTGCTCCTGGATCGGCATCTGGATATCCGCGCGCTCCGGCAGGCGTTTAATCTCCGCCTTGAAATTCTCTTCGTCGATGGCCAGCCATTCCGGTTTCGACTGGTCTTTTTTTTGCTCCAAAAGCTCCTTGAAGCGCGCTTTTTGTTTGTCGCTCGCTTTCATTTCGATGCGATCCGCCGTGTCCGCCTGGTACGACGGGATACTCACAACGCGGCCGTTCACAAATGCGTGTCCGTGACGCACGAGCTGCCGGGCTTCGCTGCGCGACGCCGCGACGCCCATCCGGAATATCACATTGTCCAGACGCCGCTCGAGAGTGCGCAAGAGCGCCGAACCGGTCACGCCCTTGGAGCGCGAGGCTTTGCGGAAGTAAAATTTAAACTGCCTTTCCAAAAGTCCGTAAATACGCTTCACTTTCTGCTTTTCGCGAAGCTGGATACCATAGTCGGATGTCTTGGAACGCGTTTGACCGTGCATGCCGGGCGCGTATTCTCGGCGCTCGATCGCGCACTTCGGGGTGTAGCAACGCGCACCCTTTAAAAATAGCTTCATCTTCTCGCGACGGCAGAGACGACAAACACCCTCCGTGTATCGGCCCATCTTAGACTCTCCTTCTCTTGGACGGACGGCAACCGTTGTGCGGAATCGGCGTCACATCCCGGATCACCGTGATCATGAGCCCCGCCGCCTGAATAGCGCGAATCGCGGACTCGCGGCCCGAACCCGGGCCTTTCACGTGAACCTCCACGGTTTTCATGCCATGCTCCATTGCTTTTTTCGCGGCCGTCTCGGCCGCGACTTGAGCGGCGAACGGTGTCGACTTTTTCGAACCCTTGAAACCGGAACTGCCGCAGCTACCCCACACGATCACGCCCCCCGATTTGTCGGTAAACGTAATGATCGTATTGTTGAACGTCGCCAGAATGTGCGCGACGCCTTCCTGCACCATACGCGTAACCTTCTTGCGCGATTTAAACTTCTTTGCTTTTGCCACGGACTTAGCTTCCTCCTGTCTTCAAATTATTTTTTGGCGCCCGGCGCAGCGCCCGCGGATGCGGGCTTCGCCTCTTTTTTAATCTGCGCGCCGATTGTCTTTTTCGGGCCCTTGCGCGTGCGCGCGTTGGTGCGCGTTCGTTGGCCCCGTACCGGCAAACCTCTTTTGTGGCGCATGCCCCGATAAGACCCGATATCCATGAGACGCTTGATATTGGAACCGATCTCACGGCGCAATGTGCCTTCCACGCGATAATCCTTTTGGATCAGCGCGGTGATGCGTGAGATCTCATCTTCACTCAAGTCTTTCGCGCGCACATCGGGACTGATCTTCACATCAGCCAAGATGCGCCTCGCGAGCGACTGGCCAATGCCGTAAAGATACGATAACGACACGTAAATCTTCTTTTCTTTCGGAATGTCCACCCCTAAAATTCTTGGCATCGCTTACCCCTGTCTTTGTTTGTGTTTTGGGTCCGAACAAATGACACGGACCACACGTTTGCGGCGCACGATCTTGCAGTTGCCGCATATTTTTTTCACGCTCGAACGTACCTTCATGTTATTTTTCCCTGTAAATGATCCGCCCGCGTGACAAATCGTACGGTGAAAGCTCAAGCATCACCTTGTCGCCGGGCAGGATACGTATAAAATGCATTCTCATCTTGCCGGACACATGCGCCAGCACCTTGTGTCCGTTGTCGAGCTCCACGCGGAACATCGCGTTCGGCAGAGCTTCGACGACTTTTCCTTCAACTTGAACCGCTTCTTCTTTCGGCATCCTAAAACTCCTGGACCTGCGTTAAAATCTCGGCGCAGCCCTTCCCTACGATCACCGTCTCTTCAAAATGGCAGGAACGCTTGCGGTCGCGCGTCACCGCCGTCCAGCCGTCTTTTAAAATCTCTACTTCGTGGCTGCCCACGTTTACCATGGGCTCAATCGCGAGCGCCATCCCCGCGACAAGCCGGGGACCTTCGTTGGGCCGACCGTAGTTGGGCACCTGCGGTTCGTCGTGAAGCTTCCGGCCGATGCCGTGTCCGACGTACTGACGCACCACCGAGTAGCCATTTTTCTCCGCGAAGCTTTGAACCGCCCACGAGATATCGGATACGCGGTTACCTTCAATCGCCCGGCGAATCCCCTGATTCAACGACTCGCGCGTCACCTGCAAAAGCCGTTGGCTCTCAGCGTCAATCCGGCCTATCGGAAACGTGCGCGCCGCGTCGGCGAAATAGCCGTCCACCACCGCCCCCACATCCACACCGACGATATCTCCTTCCTGGAGCCGCCTTGGCCCCGGAATCCCGTGCACCACCTCTTCGTTCACAGATACACAGATCGTCGCCGGATAGCCGTAGTAGCCTTTAAACGCCGGCTCGGCGCCCTCACGACGGATAAATTCTTCCGCCAGCCGATCCAACTCCCCAGTCTCGATCCCGGGCCGAACCTGGGATTCGAGATACTTCAAGAGCTTCGCCACGACGCGCCCCGCCTGCCGCATGCGCTGGTGGTCTTCGTCCGTCTTTAAAACCACGCTAGGCCAGCCCTCGCTCGGTAAACAACTTCGAGAGCTGCCTGAAGAGCTCCTGAGCCTCCAAATCTCCCGAGGCTTCGACTAAAAGCTTCTTTTTTTTATAGTAATCAATGAGCGGCGCGGTATCTTTTTCGTAAACGCGCAATCTCTTTTCAATCGTCTCGACTTTGTCGTCGAGACGCTGCGCAAGCCCGCCGCCGCAGTAGTCGCAGACGCCTTCCACTTTCGGCGGAAGATTCGTAACGTGAAAAATTTTCCCGCACTGGCCGCAAACACGCCGGCCCGAAAGACGCCGCACGATCATCGGTTCGCTTGTTTTAAAATAAAGCACGATATCCACCGGCTTTCGGAGCTCATCCAAGGATACATCTAGGCTCCGGGCCTGTTCCGGTGTTCTCGGAAACCCGTCCAAAATAAACCCTTTTTCGGCGTGGCCGTTCGAAAGACGCTGCTTTACAAGACCGATCACAACCTGATCCGGCACCAAAAGCCCTTTGTCCATGTAGCCCTTGGCTTCGGCGCCCAGCGGCGTCCGGGCCTTCACGGCCTCACGCAGCATGTCGCCGGTGGACACATGCGGAATTCCGTAGGCTTTGGTCAAAATCTCGGCTTGTGTTCCTTTTCCCGCCCCCGGCGGACCTAACAGCACCAACCTCACAAGTTTTTCCTTCGACCTTTCACCTTCAACCTTCCACCTTAGTACGCCGCGGCTCTTTGGCGCCCGCGGATTCGCCCGCGCTTCATAAAGCCCTCGTAGTGACGCATCATGAGCTGGGACTCAATCTGCTTCATCGTGTCAAGCGTCACGCCCACGACGATCAACATCGCCGTGCCGCCAAAAAAATCGGCCACGGAGTAAGGCAGTTTCATCCATTGACCCAAAATGTCCGGCAGTACCGCGACCAGCGCCAACAGCGCCCCGCCCGGCAGCGTGATCCGGTTAATGATGTAGTCAAAGTATTCGGCGGTCGGGGTCCCGGGGCGCACACCGGGGATAAAACCGCCGTACTTTTTCAGGTTTTCGGCCACATCGATCGGGTTGAACGCGATTGCCGTGTAAAAATAACTAAAAAACAAAATGAGGAGCATCAGCATCACCGTGTATCCCACGCTTTGTGACGACAACGCTGCCGCGACCTGCTGGATCAGTTGATTGGGAACAAATATCCCGATCGTCGCCGGAAAAAGCACGATCGACTGCGCGAAAATGATCGGCATCACACCGCCCTGATTGACCTTAAAAGGGATAAACGTCGACTGACCGCCGAAAACCTTTCGTCCCACGACGCGCTTCGCGTACTGCACCGGAATCTTGCGCTCGCCTTGAGTCAGAAGGATCACAAACGCGATCGCGGCCACCATAATCAGCACGAGAAAGATGACCGTGAGCGGCTCGATCGCGGCCTGCGCGGAGCCCCGGCTCGGCCGCATCAGCGAAAACATCTGGATCGTCGCGGTGGGTAGTCGCGACAGGATACCGACCGCCACCAAAAGTGATATGCCGTTGCCAATTCCTTTTTCCTGGATCTGCTCGCCGAGCCACATGATAAACGCCGAACCCGTGGTGAGTGTCAGCACCGTCAAGATACGGAATGGCCAGCCCGGAAACTGCACGATCTCAAGACCGCCAAAGCGCTCGGGGTTCTCAAGCCACAGCGCGATGAAGAAGGACTGGATAAGCGACAGCGCGATCGTGCCGTAGCGCGTGTACTGGATAATCTTTTTGCGGCCCATCTCGCCTTCCTTCGCGAGTTTTTCAAGCGCCGGAATTACGACCGTCAAAAGCTGCATGATGATGGAGCTTGAGATGTAAGGCATGATCCCCAGCGCAAAGATGGTCAGACGATGCATGGCGCCTCCGGAAAAGAGATTCATGATTCCGAAGACACCTCCGCCCCCTTGTGTTCTCGCTAAATTGTCAAAGAACAGCCCGAGCTTCGCGCCGTCCACTCCCGGCGTCGGAATAAAGGTGCCGAACCGGTACACCGCGATCACGCCGAGCGTAAAAAGAATCTTTTTCCGGAGCTCCGGGATCTTGAACGTATTGGCAAACGCCGACAGCATCAAGCACCCAAAACGTGCGCTTGTCCGCCGGCCTTTTCGATCTTCGCTTTGGCCGAACGTGAAAAAGCATGCGCCTTGACGCTCAGTGCGTATTTCAACTCCCCATCGCCTAAGATCTTGACCGGTGTTTCGGCGTTTTTCACAAGACGCGCCTTCACAAGCGCGTCGGGCGTCACCTCTTGACCCGCGCTAAAACTGGCGCCCAGCCGCTCGAGCGACACAATCGAGTAACGCGCCGTGGGAGTGAAGGTAAATCCGCGCTTAGGTATACGGCGAATCAGAGGTGTTTGGCCGCCCTCAAAACCGACTCTTGTGCCGCCGCTGGCTCGGGCGTTTCCGCCTTTATGACCCCGACACGATGTCTTGCCGTGTCCGCTGCTACGTCCGCGACCGACAATTTTCGGCCTTTTTCTGGCGCCGTGAGGCCTTTTCAGTCTATGCAACATGATCCACGGCTTCCGTAGGAATAGGAGCGGGCTCCCGATTCACAATCAGCGATTGAAGGCCCATCACCGTCGCTCGCACCACGTTGATCGCGTTGTCGGACCCGAGTGATTTCGTCAAAATATCCTTAATACCGGACGCTTCACAGATCGCGCGCACCGCGCCCCCTGAAATCACACCGGTTCCCGGCAACGCGGGTTTCATCATCACTCGCGCGGCTCCGAAATGCCCGATCACCTCATGGGGAATCGTGGTCCCTTTCAAAGGAACTGCAAAAAAACTTTTCTTCGCTTGGAAAATGCCTTTCCGGATCGCGTCCTGCACTTCGTTGGCCTTGCCGATGCCAAAACCCACGCGTCCTTTGCCGTTGCCGGCCACCACCAGCGCGCTGAACGAAAACCGTTTGCCACCCTTCACAACTTTGGCCACGCGATTAACGGCCACCACCTTCTCGACAAACTCACTCGGCTCCTCCTGACGCTGACGCTTGCCGGGACGCCGAGGGCCCCTGGCCGGCCTCACCGCGGCGACTACTTCTTCAATCACCTCCGCCGCCACCACCGGATTTTTTAATTCTTTATTTTCCACGAGATCCTTTCCTTAAAATGATAAACCGCCGTGCCGTGCCGCGTCCGCGAACGCCTTCACGCGTCCGTGATAGAGATACCCGCTACGGTCAAAAACGACCTGGGTGATATTTTTTTGCTTGGCCTTTTCCGCGAGCCACCGTCCCAGCCGCATCGCCTCACCCACTTTGCCTTTTTCTTCCTTGAAACTGTCAATTTTCTCAAACTCTTTGGACTTGGTGGTCGCGGAAATAAGCGTCTTCTGTTCAAAGTCGTCGACGATCTGCGCTTCTAGATGTTTATGACTGCGAAATACAGAAAGCCGCGGCCGCTCGGAGCTGCCAGCCACCGTCTTTCGGATCCGATAATGCCGGATAATACGATTTGAGCTTGTGCGATTTTTTCTGTTCATTTGGTCACCGTTTTACCCGCTTTGCGGCGCACGTACTGGCCGACGTAACGAATACCCTTGCCCTTGTAAGGCTCGACTTCATAGGCGGCACGCACCTCCGCCGCGAACTGCCCCACTTTGGCTTTGTCCACGCCTTTGATCAGCACATTGGTCGGCTTCGGCGTCTCCACCGTAAGTCCTTCCGGAATTTTATGAACCACCGGATGCGTGAAACCAAGCAGAAGCTGCAGTTCTTTGCCCTGCACCTGCGCTTTGAAACCGACGCCCTCAATCGCGAGCTCCTTGCTAAAACCGTCCGTCACCCCTTTAACCATGTTGGACAAAAGACTGCGCGTGGTACCCTGGATCGCGTGGTCAAACTTTTCCTCACCGGCGACCTGTACAGTCACCACACTGTTTTCTTGAGTGATCGTCACGCGCGGATGCAGTTTCAACGCGACCTTGCCCTTGGGGCCCTGCATCTCGACTTGTTCGCCCTGCAGCGTAAACTTCACGCTCTTAGGAATCTCTAGGGGTTTTCGCCCGACTCTGGACATCGCTTCCTCACCAAACCTTTAAAAGCACTTCGCCACCCACACTGCGTTTCTTGGCTTCTTCACCGGTCATGATCCCCTGGGGCGTGGAAACCACACAAAGACCCAATCCATTCAAAACAGCCGGAATCTCGTTTTTGCCGGCATAAACGCGGCGGCTGGGTTTTGAAATCCGAATGATCCGGTTGATAAAACGCGTGCCGGAAACCGTGACGCCGGTCATCGGATCCATCTTTTTCAGATACACGCGCAACACGCCCTGCTTTTTGTCTTCGATCAAACGATAGTCGTAGATAAAACGCTCGCGTCTTAAAACCTTTAAAATCTCCATCAAGAGCTTCGAAGCCCGTAAATCCACGCGTTCTTTTCTGGCGCGATTACCGTTGCGGATAACCGTGAGCGCGTCGCCGATCGTGTCTGAAAGACTCATCTCAACTCCTTACCAGCTGGCCTTCACCACGCCCGGAATCTCGCCTTTGGAGGCCAGTTCCCGGAAGCAGATACGGCATAGTTTAAATTTTCTCAAATACGACCGCGTACGGCCGCAGGCCTGACAACGATTGTAGCCTTGCGTCTTAAATTTCGGCGGCCGACTCTGTTTCACCATTAGGGATAATTTTGCCATCGTGTTAGGTCCTTAATTTTTCGCCGCTTTTTCCTGGCGCGTGCGGAACGGCACGCCGAAGAGAACGAGCAGTTCGTGCGCCTCGTCACGGTTTTTCGCGTTCAAGACCACCGTGATGTCCATCCCCTGAGCCCGGATCACGCGATCCGTGGCCACTTCGGGAAATATGCTCTGATCCGGAATGCCAAACGTGTAGTTGCCTCTCTCGTCAAACGCGCGCGGACTGACACCCCGAAAGTCACGGACACGCGGCAGCGCTACGCGCAAAAGCCGTTCAAAAAATTCGTACATGACACGACGCCTTAAGGTAACCCGGCAACCGACGGGCGAGTCTTTGCGGATTTTAAAGTTAGAGATAGCTTTTTTAGCGCGCGTGATCACCGCGTGCTGGCCCGTTAAAAGCGACAAGTCATTCTGTGAGGACTCGACGATTTTCGCGTCCTCGGCGCCTTTGCCTACGCCCATATTCACGACGATCTTCTTAAGCCGCGGAACCTCGAACGGATTTTTATACCCAAATTTCTTCATCATCTGCGGAACAATCTCTTTGCGGTAGTACGCCTGTAAGTTCGGTGTTTGTGCCGTCACGCGATCACCGCTTTGTTTTTCGCGGAAATACGCTGCTTGGATCCGTCCGCAACCACCAGCGTCTTAACACGCGTCGGCTTTCCCGACACCGGACACAAAAGAGCCAGCTTTGAAAGATAAATCGGTGTCTCCTGGGACAGAATGCCCCCTTGGGGATTCTGCTGGCTTTTACGCGCGTGCTTTTTCACGAGATTGACGCCTTCGACCAGCGCCTTACTCACCTTCGGATACACGTGAACCACACGGCCCGTCTTACCGCGGTCACGACCCGACAAAACTTTTACCTTATCGTCTTTTCGAATTCCTAAACTCATGGCTATATCACCTCAGGTGCCAAAGAAATAATTTTCATAAAATCTTTGTCACGCAGTTCTCGGGGCACCGGCCCAAAGATACGCGTGCCGCGCGGATTCTTCTGATTGTCGATGAGTACGCACGCGTTGGAGTCAAAACGAATAACCGTGCCGTCGGGACGGCGGATCTTATTCTTGGTGCGCACCACCACCGCCTTCACAACTTCGCCTTGCTTCACGGTGCCGTCCGGAATCGCTTCTTTCACGTTGGCAGTGATCACGTCGCCCACCTCGGCCACGAGACTTCCCGAGCGTCCCAATACACCGATGCAGGACGCTTTGCGCGCGCCTGTGTTGTCAGCAACTTCCAAAATGCTCCGCATACGAATCATCCCACCACCCCTTCTTTCAACTCTACCTGAACCGCAGCTCGTTTGACGATCTCCAAAAGTCTCCAGCGCTTATCCTTGGACAACGGGCGCGTCTCGGCGATACGTACATGATCGCCTACTTTCGCTTCATTTTTCTCATCGTGCACCTTGAATTTCTTCGCGTGCTCCACCACTTTGCCGTAGCGCGCATGACGCGCCTTGCGACGCACCCGCACCACGATGGTTTTCTGCATCTTGTCGCTGACCACAACACCCGTACGCTCTTTACGTTGATTGAATCGGGAAGTCGTATTATTTTGCATGTTCTTTCTCTCTTAGAATAGTGGACACCTGCGCTATTTGGCGCCGTGTCGTACGAAACTGATGCGGTTTATCGAGCTGACCCGTGACTTTTTTAAGCCGTAGTTCGTACAGCTCTTTTTCGAGCGACTGCTTCTTCTGTGCCAGCTCCCCTTCGCTCAAGGCCCGCAAATCCTTGGCTTTCGCTAAGCTCACAGCAGCTGTCCTCTTTTAATGAAACATGTCCGGATCGGCAGTTTGCTGGCCGCCAGGCGCATCGCCTCTTTGGCGATCTCCTCGGGCAGTCCCTCCACCTCAAACAACACGCGGCCGCGTTTCACAACCGCCACCCAAGATTCCACCATGCCCTTGCCTTTACCCATGCGGGTCTCGGCCGGTTTCTTCGTCACGGGTTTGTCCGGAAACACGCGGATAAAAACCTTTCCGGTCGTCACGTTACGCGCGATCGCCACACGCGCCGCCTCGATTTGAATATTGGTAATCCAGGCATTTCCCAGCGACTGCAGGCCGTACTCGCCAAAACTTATCTTGTTGCCGGACTGCGCCGCGCCCTTGCGGCGGCCGCGCTGCGTTTTGCGGTATTTGACACGCTTAGGCATTAGCGGCATTGGGGTCTTTCTCCTCGGTTGCGATACTTTCTACGGGTAAAACCGGCTCTGCCGCGGTCACGGGCTCTGCGCCGCGTGAACGGCTGACACGCGCCGCCTCGCCGATCAAATCACCTTTGTAAATAATCACTTTCACGCCGATCTTCCCGTACGTGGTCATCGCTTCCGCAAAACCGTGGTCAATGTCGGCGCGCAGCGTATGAAGCGGCACCTTGCCCACGTGATAACCTTCCGCGCGCGCGATTTCGGAACCGGCCAACCTTCCTTTTGTCTGAATCTTGATGCCCTTGGCGCCGGAGTCCATCGCCTGCTGAACTGCCTTTTTCATCGCGCGACGAAACGCGATGCGCTTCTCCAGCTGCAGAGCCACGTTCTCGGCTACGAGCTGCGCTTCCGCGGACGGGTTTTTGATCTCCCGGATATTGATGTGCACTTCCTTGTTGCCGGTCATCAACTGCAAATCCTCGCGTAGACGGTCAATGTCGGCGCCCTTACGACCGATGATAACGCCCGGACGCGCCGTGTAGATATTGACGCGGATCTTCTCGGCCGCGCGCTCTATGTCTACTTTCGCAATAGCAGCTTGCGTGAAAGTCTTTAAGACGTGCTTGCGAATCTTCATATCTTCGTGCAGGTATTTCGCGAAGTTTTTCTTGTCCGCGTA
This sequence comes from uncultured Planctomycetia bacterium, assembly GCA_964372765.1. Taxonomy (GTDB): domain Bacteria; phylum Omnitrophota; class Gorgyraeia; order 2-02-FULL-51-18; family CAYJSE01; genus CAYJSE01. Next base: position 33,767 of record CAYJSE010000011.1, read on the forward strand.
CCACAGCGACGACCATGTCTTCGTGATCCCCAGTCTGAATCCGATGGGGTGAACTTTTTGTCCCATGAATCTCTCCTTACCTAGCTCCAACCAATTTTTTAGCCACGGCTTTTCCGCCGAAGGACGGATCCGCCGAGGTTTTGTGGCGGATTAGCGGCGCCTTCTTTGTCTGTATCTTCGCCGCTGATTTTTCGGGCGCGCGCACGACGCCCTTTTTCAAATCCAGTTCCAGGTGAATATGGCTCGTGCGCTTGCGGATCGCGCCGGCCCGGCCCATGCTCATCGGACGAAAACGCTTCATCACAGGACCGCCGTCGGCGATAACCCTTGAAATATAAAGATCTTTGGCAAAAACTTGAGAGTTTTTTTGGGCGGCATCGACGGCGGCGTCCAACAACTTTTTCACAATGCCCCCGGCGCGGCGCGGTGAACTGTTTAATATTCCGATCGCCTGAAAAACATCCTTACGACGGATTAGATTGATCACGTAGCGCACCTTGCGGGGCGAGATATGAATAAATTTTACACTAGCTTTCGACACCATTTTTCCTCTTACCTCTCCCCTCTTACCTACGTAAGCTCCGTCGACTGTTTCGTGAGACCGCCATGTTTACGGAATGTGCGCGTCGGCGCCAGCTCACCGAGCTTGTGCCCAACCATATTTTCCGTAACGAAAGCGGAGATAAAGTTCTTCCCGTTGTGAATCAGGAGCGTCAACCCTACAAAATCAGGCGTCACGGTGGAGCGGCGCGACCACGTCTTGATTGGCTTCTTGTCGCGTGATCTCTGCATCGCGGTTACTTTTTTCAACAACTTCTCATCAATAAAAGCGCCTTTACTGACGGAACGGCTCATGTGCGGGGCCTGCCTGAAACGATGTACTTGGAACTCTGCTTCTTCTTCCAGCGCGTCTTGAAGCCTTTAGCCATGATCCCGTTGCGTGACGTCGGTGGACGACCGCCGGACGCCTTTCCTTCTCCGCCGCCCATCGGATGATCCACGGGGTTTTTCGCAACCGCGCGCGACGCCGGCCGACGGCCCATCCAGCGCTTGCGTCCGGCTTTGCCCAGAGAGATATTCTCGTGCTCGATATTCCCGATCTGACCCACCGTGGCATAACAATCCACACGCACAAGCCGTACCTCGCCCGAGGGCAGTTTCACGTGCGCATGCTCAGCTTCTTTGGCCATCAAGACGGCCGCGGCGCCGGCGGTGCGCGCCATCTGTCCGCCGCGTCCGGGTGAGAGCTCAATATTGTGGATCTCGGTGCCGAGCGGGATATTCTGAAGCGGCAATGCGTTGCCCGGACGGATTTCCGCATCGGGGCCGCTGGCAATCTTATCGCCTACAGCCACGCCGATCGGAGCCAAAATATAGCGTCGCTCCTTATCCGCGTACTCCAAAAGCGCGATGCGCGCCGTGCGATTGGGATCATATTCAATGCCGATCACCTGTGCCGTCACATCCGTTTTGTCGCGTTTAAAATCAATGATCCTGTATTTTGTCTTGGCGCCGCCGCCGCGTCGGCGGGTCACCATACGACCCTGATTGTTGCGGCCGCCCCGATGCGCGATGTGTTCCACCAGCGACTTTTCCGGCTTTTTATGTTTCGACGTGATTTCCGCAAAATCGGAGATCGCGGTCCAGCGCAGTGTGGACGTATACGGTCTAAATGTCTTAATTCCCATAATCTCTCACCTCACGCCAAATCAATCTTCTGACCCTCTTTCAACGTCACCACGGCCTTTTTCCAGTCAGGCCGGTAACCTAAATCACGGCGCACGCGTTTGGGTTTTCCGGCAACTCTTTGGGTATTGACGTCCTGCACTTTTACTTTGTAAAGATTCTCGATGGCTTTTTTGATCTCGATCTTATTGGAGCTCGTCGCCACTGAAAAAAGATACTTGCGAGCGCCGGCTAAAACCGCGCCTTTTTCTGTTCTGAGCAATGCCCGGATAATTAAATACGCCTCTTTCATTTCTTCAGCCTCTTCACAAGCCGCTCATAGGCACCCTTGGTCGCAAGACACTCCGGATGCGACGCCACGTCCAACGCGTTGACCTCATCGGCAGTTTTTAAAGCCACGCCGGGGATATTCCGCGAAGCCAGCACCAGCGCCTCTTGTCTTGCCTCCACCACCACCAGCGGTTTTCTTAATTTAAACGTGTCGAGTATTTTCGAAAGCTCCCGCGTCTTGGCGTGGGCCAGCTCCAAACGATTCACCAAAAATAGTTTCGCCTCATGGATTCTGTCTTTCAATGTTTCCACCACGGCCCGCCGACGTATCTGGGAAGGCAGTGTGTAGGAATAGTCCCTCGGACTCGGGCCGAACGTCGTGCCGCCGCCCCGCCAAATCGGCGAGCGACGCGAACCGTGTCTGGCCCGGCCGGTGCCTTTCTGGCGCCACGGCTTTTTGCCGCCGCCGCGCACATGACCACGATCGAGCGTCGAGGCGGAGCCCTTGTGACCGCCGGCTCGGTACATCAAAATAGACTGGTAAATCACATCTGTGTGAATGGGCCGCGCTTGAAAAAGCGTGTCCATCGCCAGCGTCTCTACGACTTTGCCGTTCAGATCATGCACCGTAAGCTTACCTTGAGCCACATGCTGCGGAAGCTTGGCTTCTTTCCTAGGCCGGGACGCGGGCCTGGCTTTAGCCGCTTCGGCCTTTTTGACCTTGTGGGCTATCGCCGTCCGGCGCACGCTCGTCTTAATCTGACGCGTGGCCTTGGACTTGGAAGCGGTTTTTTTACTTTTTGCCGCCGGACTTTTCTTGCGGCTTTTTCTTTCCTGCATCTTTCTTATCCTTTGCTTTCTGTTCCTGCGCTTTGATCACGACGCCCATCGGTCTCTTGAGCGAACGGCGGATCAAAAGAGGCTGATTGTCCCCTCCAGGGACAGAGCCCTTCAAAACTAAAAGGTTATTCGGCGCGTCCACCTTGATCACTTCAAGATTCTGGATCGTGATCGTCGCGGCGCCCATGTGGCCAGGCATATGCAACCCCGGCCAGACGCGGGACGGGAAAGAGCTGGCACCCACCGAGCCGACGTGACGATGAAACGTCGAACCGTGACTGCCGGGACCCCCACGCCAGTGCCAGCGTTTCATACCACCGGCGAAACCCTTCCCGATCGAACGGCCCTGCACATCCACAAGATCCCCAGGCTTAAAAATATCCACTTTCACTTCCTGGCCGATCTCATAATTTTCGGACGCGCCGAGGCGCACCTCGCGCAGCCAACGCACGGGCTTTAGATTATTCTTCGTAAAATTACCCTTGCTGGCCTTGGATAAATTCTTTTCCTTCACGCTGCCGTAACCTAGCTGTACCGCGCGGTAGCCGTTTTTCTCTTCCGTTCGCACACCGGTCACAGGACACGGACCCGCTTCAAGCACCGTCGCCGGGATCATGTGTCCTTGGGCGTTCAGCATTTGCGTCATTCCGATTTTAGTGCCGATAATCGCTTGAGCCATTACTTTATTTCCACATCCACACCCGCCGGCAAATCCAGTTTGCGCAGCGCGTCAATGGTCTTGGCTGTCGGATTCAAAATATCCAAAAGCCGTTTATGCGTTTTGATATAAAACTGTTCGCGCGACTTCTTGTCGATCACAGGGGAACGGTTCACCGTGATCAGCTCCCGATCCGTCGGTAACGGAATCGGCCCGGAAACCTGGGCGCCCGTGCGTTTCGCGGTATCCACGATTTCCAGCGCCGACTGATCCAGCACCCGATGGTCGTAGCCGCGAAGCTTGATGCGTATCTTCTGTGTATCGACAACCGCCATGATTACTCCAATATCTCCGACACCACGCCGGCGCCCACCGTGTGTCCACCCTCTCGGAT
>CAYJSE010000012.1:0-17121 GCA_964372765.1 uncultured Planctomycetia bacterium
CGGGTCGTTCTTCTTCGCTTTGTGGTCGTTTTATTTTTCTTTGGGGGCTGGAGCGGCGACCGGAACAACTTCTTCTTCCGGCTCGACCTTGGCGATCGCGGTGACGCGGTCACTGCCCTTTAAGGACATGAGCCGCACACCTTGGGCGGCGCGGCCGGTGGTGCGGATTTCTTTCACGGAATTGCGGACCATCATGCCTTCTTTGGTGAGAATCATGACATCGTCCTTGTCGGTGACCATCTTGAGACCTATCACTTCGCCATTTTTGTCGGTGACCTTGAGATTGGTGATGCCCTTGCCGCCGCGGGACTGGACACGATATTCGCTCACCACGGTGCGTTTGCCAAAACCTTTTTCGGTGACGGACAAAAGCGTCGCGTCTTTGTCGACGGTCTCCATGCCGATCACATAGTCCTTGCCGCGTAGATTGACACCGCGCACGCCGCCGGCCGCACGTCCCATGCTGCGCACCATTTTCTCCGGGAAGCGGATCGCGAGACCTTTTCGCGTCGCCAAGAATATCTCCTGACTGCCGTTCGTGAGCTCCACCGCGATCAGCTCATCTTTATCATCCAGCCCGACCGCGATGATGCCGGATTTACGCACATTTTCAAAATCGGTGAGCGCGCATTTTTTGATCTGCCCCATGCGCGTCGCCATGATGAGAAACTCACCTTCTTTAAACTCGCGGATTGGGATATATGAGGTAACTTTTTCGCCCTGCGCCAACGACACAAAGTTTTGGATGAACTTCCCCTGCGACTGGCGGCTGGCCTCAGGTATCTCGTGCACCTTCAAACAAAACGCCTTACCTTTGGAGGTGAATAAAAGCAGATGATCGTGCGTGGAGGCGATAAAAAGATGCTCAGTAAAGTCATCCTCTTTCATACCGGTCGCCGTGATGCCTATGCCGCCGCGGCGTTGTTTGCGGTACGTTGCTACCGGCAAACGCTTGATATAGCTCTGGTGGCTGATCGTAATGACTACATCCTCATCAGCGATCAGGTCCTCGATTTCAAAATTCGTGTCGGCACTCTTCGTGATCTGCGTGCGGCGCTCGTCACCGTACTTTTCTTTCAGCTCTTTTAACTCTTGCTTAATGAGCTCCAGCACTTTCTTCTCGGACTTCAAAACCGACTCGAGGTACTCGATGCGTTTCAAAAGTTCCTTGTACTCTTCCTCGAGTTTATGGATCTCAAGGCCGGTGAGCTTCTGCAGCTGCATCTCCAGAATCGCCTGCGCCTGGCGCTCGGAAAACTCATACTCTTCTACGAGAGCGACTTTGGCTTCCAGGGGATTTTTGGATTTGCGGATCGTCTTGATGATCTTGTCTAAAATGTCGACCGCTTTTTTCAGACCCTCGACGATATGCGCGCGATCCTTGGCTTTCGTTAAGTCAAACTGCGTGCGACGAACGATGATCTCTTTGCGGTGGCGGATATACTCGTGGTTGATCTGCTTCAGCGTCAAAACACGCGGGGATCCGTCCACGATCGCCAGAAGAATTATGCCAAACGTCTCTTGCATCTGGGTGTGCTTATAAAGCTGATTTAAAACAACCTGGGAATTGGCGTCGCGCTTCAAGTCGATCACGACGCGCATGCCGTCCTTATCGGACTCGTCGCGTACGTCGGAGACGCCCTCGATTTTCTTGTCATTCACGAGATCCGCGATCGCCTGGATGAGATTGGTTTTGTTGACCTGATAAGGGATCTCATGGATCACGATAGCCTGGCGGTTGCCCTTGGTCTCCTCAACCCCGGCCTTCGCGCGCACTTTGACAATGCCGCGGCCGGTCTCGTAAGCCGATCGGATACCTTCAGCGCCGCAGATGGTAGCCCCTGTCGGAAAATCTGGGCCTTTCACATACTTCATCAACTCTTTCGTGTCGATATCCGGATTGTCGATCTGAGCCGCGATCGCGTCGGCGACTTCGTTTAAATTGTGCGGAGGGATATTGGTGGCCATGCCGACCGCGATACCGCTTGAGCCGTTGACGAGTAAATTAGGCAGCGTCGACGGCAGCAACGTCGGCTCCTCCAGTGATTCGTCAAAGTTGGGAGCGAACTTGACCGTGTCTTTCTCGATGTCTTTTAGGATCTCTTCCGAGATGCGCGCGAGCCGCGCTTCCGTATAGCGCATGGCTGCCGCGGAGTCACCGTCGATGGAACCAAAGTTTCCCTGCCCGTCCACGAGCGGATAGCGCAGTGAAAAGTCTTGAACCATACGCACCAGCGTGTCGTACACCGCCGAGTCGCCGTGCGGGTGATATTTCCCGAGTACTTCACCGACGATGCGCGCCGACTTCTTGTACGCTTTGTGATGATCCAACCCCAGCTCTCTCATCGCGTAGAGGATGCGCCGGTGCACAGGCTTCAGCCCATCCCGCACGTCGGGCAGCGCGCGGCCAACAATCACGCTCATCGAGTAGTTGAGATACGACGTCTTCATTTCCGTCTCAATCGGAGCCGGAAGCACTTTTTCATTACGCGTATATAAATTTTTCTCGTCAGCCATGCTTAGATATCCAGATTTTTAACTTCACGCGCGTACTTGTGGATAAAGTCACGTCGCGGCTCGACTTCGTCGCCCATCAACATCGTGAAAACGCGATCCGCCTCCACTGTATCCTTCATCTCGACTTTCAAAACCGTGCGTTTCTCGGGGTCCATCGTGGTTTCCCAGAGCTGTTCGGGGTTCATTTCACCCAAGCCTTTGTAACGCTGAATCGACATGCCTCTTTTTCCCTCGACTTGTACAAAGCGCAGGATTTCCACGAGGCTGTTGAAGTAATACGGCACATCCTCTTTCTTTTGGATCTTGAAAGTCATCTTTTTGGCGCTGGCGGCGCTCTTTTCTTTTGCTTTGGATGAAGATTTGACTTCGGATTTCAGCCCCGGATCCGGTTCCGAATAATCATCCAGATCCACACCCATCTTCTCGATGCGGTGAGCGAGATCTCCCAACTCATCCGCATCAAAAAACTCCACAAGGTCCAGTTCTTTGGTAATCACGGCCTTTTTATCGCCCTGCTTTTCAGCTTCAGCAATGTCCGCGTCTTTACCTTTCTTTTTCTCGTACTTTTTCACGACATCAGCAAGCTGTTCATCGTTGTATAAAAACTGGTCCTCACCCTCCACTTTCACCCTATAAGTTGGCAATAATTTGGTCTTTTTATCCCTTAAACCCAGGTATTTTGATAAAGAAACCCCACGACGGCTAATACCGCCTGACATTTTGTCCAAAAGATCTAGATTTTTTAGAATTTCGAGCAGTTTTTTGCCTTCGACTTTCTCACTATCCTTCATCTTAGATAGAGTCATATCTTCACAACCAAGCTCGAGCAAGAGACCACTCATCTGCTCCTCGGTATCTATATATTCCTCTCTTTTTCCTCGCTTAACCTTGTACAGCGGTGGCTGGGCTATATAAATATGCCCTTTTTCGATGAGCTGCCGCATCTGACGGAAAAAGAAAGTCAAAAGCAAGGTCCGGATATGGCTTCCGTCCACGTCGGCATCGCACATGATGATGATTTTGTGGTAACGGAGCTTCTCCAGATTAAACTCTTCACCGATTCCAGCGCCTAGCGCGTTGATGATGGTACAGATTTCATCGTTGGACAGCACTTTATGTAAACGCGCCTTCTCGACATTCAAAATCTTGCCCTTCAAAGGCAAAATCGCCTGATAGCGCCTGTCGCGACCTTGTTTTGCGCTCCCGCCAGCACTATCGCCTTCCACCAGATACAGCTCGCAAAGACCGGGATCGCTCTCTTGGCAATCGGCCAATTTCCCGGGAAGCGAGCCCGAATCCAAAGCGCCTTTTCGGCGCGTCAGTTCGCGCGCTTTGCGGGCGGCCTCGCGCGCCTTGGCGGCGAGAATCGTTTTCTCAACGATCTTGTTGGCGACAGAGGAATTTTCCTCGAAGAAATTGCCCAGGCCCTCGCTCACAATCGACTCCACCAACCCCTCAACTTCGCCGTTGCCGAGTTTGGTCTTGGTCTGGCCTTCAAATTGAGGATTGGGCACCTTGCAGCTGATCACAGCCGTCAGACCCTCGCGTATATCCTCACCCTGGATACCGACATTGTCTTTTAAAAGATTTTTGTCCTTGCAGTACTGATTGACGCGGCGCGAAAGCGCCGACTTGAAACCGCTGACATGCGTGCCGCCTTCCGTGGTGTTGATATTGTTGACGAAGCTAAAGATCGTCTCGGCGTAACCGTCGTTGAACTGCATCGCGATCTCGACTTGAACGTGGTCTTTTTCTTTATCGAAATAGATGACCTTGGTATGCAGCGCGTTTTTATTTTTATTGAGCTCCTGTACGAAAGAAACGATGCCGCCCGTGAAGCGAAACTCGTCCTCGCGCTCCTTGCCGGGCCGCTCGTCTTTCAACGTGATGCGCAGGCCCTTGTTTAAAAACGCTAGCTCTCTCAAACGCCCGGCCAGCGTGTCGTAGTTGTACTCAATTGGGATCGGGAATATCTCTTTGTCGGCCTTGAACGTGACCTTGGTGCCGGTGGACTTGGACTTGCCGATCACGGTGAGTTTCGAAGCGGTTTTGCCTCGCTGGTACTTTTGGTGGTGAACTTTGCCGTCGCGCTTTATCTCGACTTCCATCCACTCGGAGAGCGCGTTGACACAGCTGACGCCCACGCCGTGCAGACCCCCCGAGACCTTGTAGGTCTTGTGGTCAAATTTCCCGCCTGCGTGCAGCATCGTCAACACCACTTCGACCGCGGGTTTATTTTCACCTTTGTGGATATCTACCGGGATACCGCGGCCGTCGTCGATCACGGAGACGCTGTTGTTGGCATGGATCTCGACGCCGATATCCGTCGCGTGGCCGACTAGCGCTTCGTCGACGGAGTTGTCGACCACTTCATAAACCAAATGATGCAAACCCCGCACGCCCACGTCACCGATGTACATCGCGGGACGCTTGCGAACCGCCTCGATCCCCTCTAAAACTTGGATGGAACTTGAGTCGTAGCCGGCATCCGACTTACGGGCGCCGTTGGGGGTTTCCGAGCTTTTGGATTTGTGGCTTTTCTCGCTGTCTTTCGTCTTAGGCATTCCAATCCCCGATTTTCAGATGAATTTCAGTGATTCTATCTTTTCCGAGAGCTCTTTTCAATGCTTTTAAAATCTCGCGCTTGCGAAGTGTGAGATTTTGTAGCCATACAGGGCTGTCTACATACACGATGAGCGCGCATCCGCGGAAGGAGTGGGGTTTGGAGTGTGCGGCTGAGTCGCCCCCGGCGCACGCGGACCAGACCGACTCGATCTCTTCTTTGCCGAGTCGTTTCTCCCGGTCTATTTTCGAAAAAACACTCTGGACGACGTCCCCGATGCGCGTCGCTTTTTGCTTCACGCTAGTTTAGCTGCATCGGCAGTACGATATAGGTATAGTCGCCCTTGCTTTTAATAACGCCGGGTTTTTCGGGATCGATCAACTCAAAACTCACATCCTCTTCCTCGAGGTTTTTTAGCACGTCGATGAGAAAACCCGGGTTAAATCCGATTGTGATCTCGCTGCCTTTGTAATCCACGTCGATTTCCTCATGCGCCTCGCCTAAATCCGGCGTGCTCTTGGAGATGATCATTTTATCTTTAACAAGATTGATCTTCACGGCTTGGGACTCCTGATTAGCCAGGATACTCACGCGCCGCGTCGCTTGGAGGAAATCTTGAGTGCGGATTTTGATCTGTTCTTTGGTTTTTTTGGGGATTACCTGATCATACTTCGGGTATTCCCCCTCGATAAGACGCGAGGTAATCGTGATCGATTGAATCTGCGCCTGAATCTGATTTTCTTTGAAGTAAAAACTCATATCTCCCTCTTCGCCGAGGTTGCGGTACAGTTCTTGCACGGTCTTAAGTGGGATAATCACGTCCTTTTTAAAATTTATTATTCCCTGCACCTCCTTATCAATCAGCGCCAAACGCCGTCCATCGGTCGCGACAAGCCTCAAGATTTTATCCTGAAAACTAAACAATACCCCGTTTAAAACATAACGGGTCTCGTCACGACTCATCGCGAACGCGGTAAGCTGGATCATATTTTTTAAAAGTTTTTGAGGCACTTTCACACACTCCGCGTTTTTGGAGAAGCTGGGTAGCTGCGGAAAATCATCCTTCAAAAGACCCATCAATCGAAAATAACTCTTTCCAGATTCAATATTTATCGACTGACCCTTTTTAACGCTCACACTAACATGATCTTGAGAAGGAAGCTCTTTAACAATCTCGCTAAACTTCCGCGCGGGAACCGTGATCGTTCCCTCCTCCGACACCTCACCTCCAATTAAAACGGACATACCTATATCCAAATCCGTGGCTGTAAACCGGATTTCTCCTTTTTGGGCCTCAATTAAGATATGCGATAAGATAGGTAGTGTGCTTTTACTACTCACCGCGTTTTGGACAACCTGTATTCCTTTTAAGAGATTATCTTTTGTTGTTATAAATTTCATTCTCTCTCCTACGTTTTTTATAGATCTATTAAAAGACCAGTTTTAGCAGTAGTATAGTGAATTCTGTGATTAGTTTATAACTCATTTAAATAGAATAGGTTATAAATATAGTAAGTTGTGGATAACTTCACACTTATCCACAGGGTGATTATTTTCGGATCTCTAGGCTAAGCTTATCCACAAGCAATTTCACCTTTTGATCTCGCTTTATATCCTTTTTAATCTTTTCGTGCGCGTGCAAGATAGTTGTGTGGTCGCGACCGCCAAAATGTTCCCCGATTTCAGGGTATGAAAATCCCGTCAATTCTCTGGATAAAAACATCGCGATCTGCCGCGGGTACGCGATGCTTCGACTGCGACGCTTAGCGGTCATATCCGACAGACGCACTTCAAAATATTCTGCCACCTTTCGTTGGATCAGGTCAACCGTGATTCTTTTTTCGGTTTCTACAATCAGGTCTTTCAACACGTCATAGGCCACTTCTTCAGTCACTTCTTTTCCGACAAGCTTGGAGTAGGCGACGACGCGGATCAACGCCCCCTCCAGCTCGCGGATATTGGATTTGATTTTGTCCGCGATAAAGAATGTGACCGAGTCGGCGATATGCACGTTCTCTCTCTCAGCTTTTTTACGCAGGATCGCGGTGCGCGTCTCAAAATCCGGCGGCTGTATGTCCGTCACCAAACCCCACTCAAAACGAGACACGAGTCTTTCCTCGAGGTTGTGGATCTCCTTGGGGGATTTGTCGCTTGAAACCACGATTTGCTTATGCGCGTCAAAGAGAGTGTTGAACGTATTGAAAAATTCCTCCATCGTCGCTTCTTTCCCGGCGATGAAGTGAATGTCGTCAATCAGCAGACAATCGACGGTGCGATATTTCTCGCGAAACTTGATCGTAGTGCCCGTCTTGATCGCGTTGATGAGCTGATTGGTGAACTTTTCGCTCGTGATATAGAGCACTCTAGCCTGGGGTTTGTGTTTTAAGATTTCGTGACCGATCGCCTGCATGAGGTGGGTTTTTCCAAGCCCAACGGGCCCATATATAAAAAGAGGGTTGTACGCTTTGGCTGGCGATTCGGCGACCGCCAGCGATGCCGCGTGCGCGAAACGGTTTGAAGGCCCGACAACAAAATTTTCAAACGTGTATCTTGGGCTCAAGTCAACGGCGGTTGTCGAAAGCGGCGTAAACCCCGCGACTTGTTGCGGTGGTAAAGCAGCCGAAGGGGGCGCGGCCGGCAGCGGCTCGCTTGTTTCGTAGCACGCTCTGAAGTTAATGTTGTCCGTGGTTTCTTTGATCGCGATCGCGATCATGGCTCCGTAGTGATCCATGATCCAGCTTTTGAAAAAATCGTCCGGGACGCCCAGCATCAACAACTCATCCGCACAAGAAATGGGTTTGATCGGCTGAATCCAGCGTTCAAAAACTTGCGGGTTCAGTTCTTTCTGGAGAGAATCGAGAACTTTCAGCCAAAGATCTTCGGCTGAATCTATCTTCAGGTTATCCACAAATAGTCCTTAATAAAACCTTTTTATTCTAAAAAATTAAAATATAACATACTGAAAATAAATTACTTATGAATAAGTTAATCGAGCTGTAAAAGAACCTCTATTTTTTAAAACATATGCACAGTTTATCAACAAACTGTATTTAAGTGTCAAAAACCCAAAAAGCTCGGCGAAACACACGGGCATTATAGCAAATACTGAGTTTAATTGGCAACAATTTTGCCGATGTGCTATAATGCGCGCTCGTTATTTGAGACCATGAAAAAAACGCTGACATTAAAATCCAACATTAAAAGAAAGCGTACGCACGGCTTCCGCCGTAGGATGCGTACCCGGGACGGCCGCAAGATTTTAAAGCGCCGCCGCCGAAAAGGCCGCAAAGTCCTGACCGTCTAGATTTGGACACGTGGCTTTCGCTTGAGGTTTCCCGCTCCGATACCCAAGGGCCCGCTTTGTACTTTGTGATTCCGAAAAAGGTCGTGCGTTTGAGCACGCGCCGCAACCGTTTAAAGCGGCTTTTTCGGGAGGCCACGCGCGGCGATGGTTTTTTCGGGGATCTCAGGGTCTATAAACTGCGTGTGCGAAGGGATCCCGGGCTCGCCACCCAGTATCAGGATGTAAAAGCCGAGATTGAACGCCTGAAGAAACTCTGCGTATGAATCGTATCGCACTATTCGCCGTTTGTTTTGTCGCCGGTTTTTTCCGGGTAGTGTCAGGCCGGGCATGCCGCTATGCCCCAAGCTGTTCGGCCTACGCCGCGGAAGCTTACGGCCGTTTTGGATTTTGGAAAGCAAGCCGCGCGACTTTGAATCGTGTTGTCCGTTGTCATCCCTTTTCGCGCGGCGGGTACGATCCGGTAGGAGATTAACAGATGGAAAAAAAAGCGCTTTTGGCGATCGCGATCTCGTTTTTATTTTTAGGAATTTATCCTTATATCCTGGAAAAGTTTTACCCGGAAGCCGCGAAGGTAAAACCAAAGCCCGCGGTGAGCGCCACAGTCCCCGCGGATACCCCGTCTAAACCTGAATCCACGCTCCCCGTTTCCCGTGCAGCGCTTACCGATCAGGACGACTTTCGGTATCAAAACGAGCAGTTTAGACTTTCATTCGCGGCCGTGGGCGGCGGTGTCCGTGAGCTTTCATTTCCAAAGTTTCAGGATCCTGTCACCAAAGAAGCGATCCGTTTTTTTAAGTTCGACGAGGCCTCTCAAACATCCGGCGCGGTGCTGATCGACGGTGCCGCTTTCAAAGGATCCGTGGAACAAAGATTCGCCGACGAAATTGCGTATACCGCGAAAACAGACACGGGGCTCTTGATAAAGAAGTCTCAAAGATTTCGCTCAGGCCGCTATGGCAGCGACGTAAATTTGCGCATTCAAAACGATTCGGGCGTAGAACAGTCGTTCCAGTATGAGCTCGTCGTGGGTGCGGATGTGCCCCCTCGGCATTCGATCGACTCTCAATTTGTCGAGTCCAATTTCTATTATTCCGCGAACGGGAAGTTCGAGATCCAGCATCTACGCGAGGCGAAGTCGGGAAAATCCATTTCAAGCCCGGGACCCGTGAAATGGGCCGCCACCAAAGACCGTCACTTTTCGGGTATCTGGGCGCCGAAGGGCGAGGGCTTGTTTACGGCGCGGCACGACGGCTTGGGCAACCATCACTACCGTGTGGTGTTGGTTTCACCGAAGATTGTTTTAAGACCCGGAGAGTCTGTCACGCAGGAGTTTCTCGCCTATTTTGGTCCCAATGATGTGCGCGAGCTGGCGCCGTTCGGACTCGACGCAATCGTCAATTTTGGAAAGCTCGACTGGATCGCCAAGCTTTTGATCGGTGGCCTCGAGCTCACCGTCGGACTTTTCAAAAACTACGGGATCGCGATCATTCTTTTGACGCTCTTGACCAATGTCGTGCTTTTTCCTTTTACGCGCGTGAGCTACATGTCGATGAAGCGCATGCAGCTCATCCAGCCGCAGATGAGTAAACTCCGCGACCAGCACAAAAAAAGTCCGGAAAAACTGAACCGCGAGATGATGGAGCTTTACAAAAAACATAAGGTGAATCCTTTCGGCGGGTGTCTGCCGATGCTGATGCAGATGCCGATTTTTGTGTCTTTATACATCGCGCTTTCAAAAACAGTGGCGCTGGTGGGGGCGCAGTTTCTATGGGTGCAGGATCTGTCTTCCCCCGACAACTTGCCATTACCCTTTTCGCTTCCTTTCTTGGGAAACTCGATTCATGTGCTTCCCCTGCTCATGATGGCGGCGATGTTCTTCCAGCAAAAGTTTACGCAAGTGTCGGTTCAGGGTCAGGACCCCGCGACGGCCAGCCAGCAGAAAATGATGGGCATCATGATGCCGCTGTTATTTGGATTTATTTTTTACACGATGCCCTCCGGGCTGGTTCTCTACTGGTTTACCAATACGATCTTCATGACCGCGTATCAGTGGCGGTTGAAGCACGTTACCCTTTGATCCCCCACGATAAAATCTACGACGTTATCGTAGTAGGGGCTGGTCACGCGGGCTGCGAAGCTGCGCTGGTCGCGGCGCGCATGGGCGCCCAGACGCTCATGCTCACGATGAATCTCGACGCGATCGCTCAGATGTCCTGCAATCCCGCGATCGGAGGCGTCGCCAAAGGTCACATTGTGCGCGAGATCGACGCCCTAGGCGGCGAAATGGCCAAGGTCACCGACGAAACCGGCATCCAATTTCGCATGCTCAACAAAAGCAAAGGTCCCGCCGTCTGGGCGCCGCGCGCGCAAGCCGACAAAAGCCACTATCGCCAGAGGATGAAAAATATTTTAGAATTGCAGGAAAATCTGGACGTGAAACAAGGGGAGGTCAAAGAAGTATTGACCGACGGCCGCGCAGCGGTGGGCGTCGTCACGAATATCCAAACCGTTTTTCGCGCGAAAGCGGTGATCGTCACGACCGGCACATTTTTAAACGGACTCATTCATATCGGCGAAATAACTTTCGGCGGTGGGCGCGGCGGCGAAAAACCGTCCTGTGGCTTGACCGAGTCGCTTGTGAAACTGGGTTTCGAGTCCAAGCGTTTGAAAACCGGCACTCCCCCACGCCTCAATGCGCGCTCGATTGACTTTTCCAAAATGGAAATTCAAGAAGGCGATAAAGATCCGGCACCCTTTAGCTTTCAGACAGAAAAAATTACGCAAACCCAGCTTCCCTGCCACTTGACCTACACTAACAAAAAAACCCATGAGATTATCCGAAAAAATTTGCACCGCTCTCCCCTCTACTCCGGGAAAATCCAAAGCCGTGGGCCGCGCTACTGCCCATCCATTGAAGATAAAGTGCAAAAATTCGCGGATAAAGAACGTCATCAGATTTTTTTAGAGCCCGAAGGTCGTCACACACAGGAGTACTATATTAATGGTTTATCAACAAGTTTTCCACAAGATGTGCAGATTGAGATTCTAAAAAGTATACAAGGACTTGAAAATACAGAAGTTATGAGATTTGGATACGCGATAGAGTATGATTTTTTTCCACCCACACAGATCCAGGCGACCTTGGAGACAAAACGCATCGAAAATCTGTATTTCGCTGGTCAGATCAACGGTACGTCTGGCTATGAAGAGGCGGCCTGTCAGGGTCTCATGGCCGGAATCAACGCTGTTTTGAAGATAAAGGGGAAGACATCGCTTATTTTGAGTCGCTCGGAGGCCTATATCGGAGTATTGATCGATGATCTTGTAACCCATGGTACTGAAGAGCCTTACCGCATGTTCACATCCAGAGCCGAGCACCGGCTATTACTGAGACAGGACAATGCAGATAAAAGACTACTTGGTTACGGTTATGAGCTTGGACTCATATCCAAAAAGCAGCACCAAAATCTGTGTGAAAAGGAGAAGAGGGTGCAAGGATGGATTGAGAGACTTCGTCAAGAGAGATATCAGCAAGTCTCGTTAGATCAATACCTTAAGAGACCTGAAATCCAATTTTCTGATGTTTTGAAAATACTGGGAGACTCGGGTGATAAGGTCGACGATATTAGTTTCCACGTGGAAACTGAAATAAAATACGAGGGATACATCCAACGAGAAGCGGGGATGATCCATCGTTTAAAAAAGTACGAGGATAAAAAGATTCCGGAAGCGCTAGATTTTAAGTCTATCCGAGGTTTAAGCCGTGAAGCAGGGGAGAAGCTAGAGAAAGTGCGTCCCAGGTCTATTGGCCAGGCCTCCCGCATATCCGGTATTACACCCTGCGACCTATCTGTCCTCGCCATCCACATCGAAAAACTCAAGCGATCTTAGCCTTACCTCGGCTCCACGTGGAAACTCGTTGACAATTCATAGAATTTCGCTATGATGATGAGCGATGCCGAAAATTGTGGCGATCTGCAATCAAAAGGGCGGTGTGGGGAAGACCAGCACCGCTATTTCTTTGTCCGCCGGTCTCGCTCTCGAGGGAAAAAGAGTTTTGCTTGTCGATTTAGATCCACAAGGCAATGCGACCAGCGGCTTAGGACTCGATAAAAATTCCATCGAGAAATCAATTTATCATTCGCTGCTGGATGATGAGCCCATCTCCAATAGTATTCAAAACACAGGTGTTGAAAACTTGTGGATTATTCCATCCAATGCCCATCTAACAGGCGCCGAGGTGGAGCTTGTTGGGGAAATCGGAAGAGAAAATCGTCTGAAAAAAGTTCTTGTCTCCGCGGATTCGACGCTTGATTTTGTCATCATTGATTGCCCGCCATCACTGGGGCTTTTGACCATCAACGCGCTCACAGCGGCCGTCTCAGTGCTGGTACCTCTACAGTGCGAATATTATGCGTTAGAGGGCTTAGGCCAGCTTGTAAAAACAATAGAGCTGGTACGGGATAACCTTAATCAGGTTTTAGAGATAGAAGGAATTCTAATGACTATGGCTGACTTCCGAACCAACCTCACTCAAGAAGTGATCAATGAGGTGAAGCGGCATTTTGGGGACAAGGTCTATCAGACGGTGATCCCACGCAATATTCGTTTGAGCGAAGCACCAGGGTTTGGAAAACCGATCTTTTTGTACGACAAGGACTCAGAAGGCGCCCGAAAGTATCGGGAATTTACGCGAGAGTTTTTAGCGGCCAATTCAATCAAAGGAGACAATCATGGAGAGAAAAGTTCTTGGGCGGGGGTTGGATGCGCTGATCCCCAAGCCGACTGAATCCGAATCCAGGGAAAAAGTCGAAACAATATCGGTTGAAAAAATTCATGCAAGTCATTTACAGCCAAGGAGTTACTTCGATCCAAAAAGGATAGAGGAATTGGCCCAGTCGATCAAGGAAAAGGGTGTGATACAACCTATTTTAGTACGGCCCACGACGTTGGACCAATACGAACTCATTGCCGGAGAACGGCGTTTTCGCGCGGTGAAGCACCTAGGATTAAGGGAAATCCCTGCCATTATTCGACGCGTGGCTGATGGGGATGTGCTTGAGATGTCCATCATCGAAAATATTCAGAGGGAAGAACTCAACGCGCTAGAGGAAGCCAAGGCCTATCGGAGACTGGTTCAGGAATTTGGAATGAGCCAGGACTTAATCGCCGAACGTGTGGGTAAGGATAAAACGTCAATATCTAACCTATTGAGAATACTAAACTTACCACAAAAAATTCAAGATTATCTACAGCAAAATATGATCAGCTTCGGTCATGCCCGAGCCATTTTATCTTTGAGTGAGGCCGATCGACAAGTGCATTTTTGCGAACGGGTTATAAAAAAAGGGTTTTCCGTGAGACAAACAGAGCAGGAAATCTCACGCTCCCACGTCTCAAAATCCCGACGTGGTCGCCACAGCGTTCACGATGTAGACTTGAAACATCTCGAAGAAAGACTTCAGCATGCGCTGGGTACCAAGGTCCGGATTTTCCACGGTAAAAAGCGGGGCAAAATCGTCGTCGAGTACTACTCACTCGATGACTTGGATCGGGTGTTACGAAAGCTGGGCGCGTAACCCATATTGACATCCCCTGGAATATATCTTAGACTACTTAGTTCTTATGGCAGAACCGACGCTCGTGGTGATCAAACCGGACGGTATCCAGAAGTCTCTGACGGGCAATATCTTAACGCGCTTGTCGGAGGCGAAGCTCATCATTGTCGCAGCCAAGATGATGAATGTGCCGAGAATTTTGGCCGAGGAACATTACTGCCACTTGAAGGCCAAGCCTTTTTTTGAAGAAATTGTCAGCTATCTTATGGGCGATTACCACACAAAACGCGTGATGGCGCTCGTTTACTACGGGGATGACGCGATCGCGAAGGTACGAACGATCTGCGGCTCCACCAATCCGGAAGAGGCGGCGCCCGGAACCATCCGTGGTTCCTTTGGCCGCATCACGACAAAGGGAGTCTACGAAAACGTGATCCACGCATCCAGCATCGCCGAGGACGCCGAGCGAGAAATCAAGCTCTGGTTTGAGCCGGTCGAAATTGCCGTTGATAATCTATATCCCACCCGAGAAATCACGCTGACACAATACAAAAAGAAGACATGGGCTTAAATTTTTCACAATGTTGAAGAGCATGACCGGCTTCGGGCGCTCGGAAGTGCGCTCGAGCTATGGCCCGATCCGCATCGAAATCAAAACGATCAACCACAAGTATTTTGAGCTGTCTTCTCGGCTGCCGGGCTACATCGCCGAGTTTGAGGACCTGTTTCGCAAGCGGGTCGCGGAAGAAGTGCGGCGTGGGAAGGTGAATCTTTTCGCGGCGTGTCCGGATCCCTCCTTGGCCGCCGGCAAACTCATCTTGAATGAACGTCTCGCCAAAGAGGTGTATCAAAACGCGCTCAGGCTCCGAAAGATCCTACACTCCAGTGAGTCCGTGAGCTTGCGCGATGTCTTACGCTATCCGGATGTGTTGATACGTGAATCAGCCAACGGTCAGCGCGTGTTGGCGAAGGATTTGAAAAAAGCACTGCAGTCAGCGCTCATGAGTCTCAAAAAATCCCGCAGTCTGGAAGGCGCGGCGCTGGAGAAAGATTTTAAGCGCCGGCTTGGGGAGATCGGCGTCTCGCTTCGGGGAATCGAAAAACGTCTACCGCAGGTTGAAAGACAGTACCGGACGAATCTCGAAAAGAAAGTCAAAGAGTTTTTGAAGGACGGGGGCGTGGATCGTGAGCGTGTGACGCAGGAAGTGGCGCTTTTTATGAAAAATAGCGACATCTCCGAGGAAGTCACGCGCATGAAAAGCCATATCGCGGGGATGCAGAGCGCGTTAAAAGAGTCCGGCGAGATCGGCCGCAAGATCGATTTCATCGCCCAGGAGATGTACCGCGAGGCCAACACGATGGGCGCCAAGTCGAGCGATGTGAGTATCGCCAATCACGTGATTCACATCAAGAGCACGGTTGAGAAAATCCGCGAGCAAGCGCAGAATGTCGAGTAAAAAGGGGCGGCTTTTTGTCATCTCGTCATCGTCGGGCGCCGGTAAAACGACGCTGGCGCAGGCGGTGTTGAAGAAGGATAAAAACGTCGTGCAGTCTGTGTCCTGGACCACGCGCGCGCCGCGCCCGGGAGAAGTGCACGGCCGCGACTATTGCTTTGTTTCCAAGAGAGAATTTTTGGATTTGAAAGCCAAGCGCGGGTTTCTCGAGTCGGCGCGGGTGTTTGGAAAGTTTTACGGCACACCCAAGGCATCGGTCGAGCGTGATTTGGCCGCCGGACGTCATGTGCTGCTTTTGATTGACGTGCAGGGAGCCAAGCAGGTTAAAAGCTTATGGCCCGACGCGGTGCTTATCTTTATGACGCCGCCTTCGTTTCGAGATCTTGAGCGGCGACTCCATAAGCGCGGCACGGATTCAGAGTTTGAAATCCGCAAACGGCTGAAAGCCGCGGCGCGGGAGCTTAAAATACTAAACGAGCTTTTTTTGTACGATTACCGGATCGTGAACGAAAGCACCCAAAAAGCGTGCGAGGTGACGCGCGCTATTATCCGCGCGGAGAATCTGTAAATGAAAAAGCCGAATAAAAATATTTTGCTGGGCGTCACGGGTTCCATTTCAGCGTACAGGGCGTGCGACCTGATCACCGATTTGAGAGAGTCTGGTTTTGCGGTGCGCGTCGTCATGACGCGCGACGCGCATCACTTTGTGACACCGCTTGTACTGCAGAGTTTTTCGGGGCAAGAGGTGGTGGACGATTTTTTTTCGGTGCCGGGGCGCACGAAACCGATTCATATCGAGCTCGCCAAAGAGTCGGATTTGATCTTGGTGGCGCCCGCCTCGGCCGACGTGATCGCGAAAATAGCGCACGGGTTGGCGGATGATTGCCTGACCTGCACCGTGCTGGCAAGCACGTCACCGCTTGTCGTAGCGCCTGCGATGAACGAAAAGATGTATGAAAATAAGTTTACTCAAGAAAACTTAAAGCGTCTCAAAGGTAACGGCGCCGTGATCGTGGACCCCATCCGCGGGCATTTGGTGTGCAGTGATGTGGGGATGGGACATCTGGCGGAAAATAAAAGTATCGTCCAAGCCGTACAGGCATGCTTAAAGTCCTAGTCGCCTCAGGTCCGACGCTAGAGCCGCTGGATCCGGTGCGGTTTTTATCCAATCGTTCGACGGGGACGATGGGGAAATATCTCGCGCAAGCCGCACGGGTGCGGGGTCACAAGGTGAGTTGGGTTCAATGTCCGCGGGACGCCGAGACGGCGCGCGATCTTTTAAACGTATTGAAGCGTATTTTACCGAAATACGACGTTTTTTTTATGTCCGCGGCCGTGTGCGATGTGCGGCCAAGAAATTTTTCTGCGGGAAAGATAAAAAAGGACCGACTCCGGGCTATTTCGTTCGTGAAAAATCCAGATGTGATCGCGGCTCTTTCCAGAAAGAAGAAAAAATCGCAGGTGTTTGTCGGATTTGGCATCGAGTCCAAGAACGTGCTGGTGAGCGGCCGTGGGAAGCTTAAGTCCAAAGGACTGGACGCGATCGTGATGCAGAAGGTGACGGATCGGGTGTCGCCTTTCGGGGACAAAAAAATCGACGCCTACTGGCTCACGCGCGACGGCCGTGTGCGAAAATTTTTAAACGCGGGGAAAAAAAGACTTTCAAGAATATTCGTTCGTGAAGCCGAGAGATTGGCGCGATGGCCGAGAAGCTAGGCAGCGGTC
>CAYJSE010000012.1:17131-34858 GCA_964372765.1 uncultured Planctomycetia bacterium
CGATGGGCAAGAGGACGCTGTCGCGCGTGCTGGTGCGGGAAGCGGAAAAGATGATTATGGCGCGATGGCCGAGAAGCTAGGCAGCGGTCTGCAAAACCGCGTACACCAGTGCGAATCTGGTTCGCGCCTTGATTTTCGCCCGCCAAAAGGCACGGCGGGCCTTCGGCCGGGGTGGCGGAACTGGCAGACGCACAGGACTTAAAATCCTGAGACCCTCTGGGTCGTGTGGGTTCAAATCCCACCCCCGGCATATTTGAAAGATTTTATGTGATTGGCCCTCCGCCAAAAAGCGTGGCGGATTCGCTAATTGCTAGACAAAAAATTGGGGCAATTAGCTCAGTTGGTTAGAGCGTTTCCTTGACATGGAAAAGGTCACAGGTTCGAGTCCTGTATTGCCCACCATTTTGTTGAAATTGCGACGTTTTGTCGCGATTATTGCGAATGACTAGTGGGCAATACAGGACTCGAAGGGAGCCACGTCGCCCTTAAGTTAAACGACGAGTGCCACAAAGGCACTCGTCAAATACCACCGACGTGGCGGGTGGCCGACCCGGAGCGAGTGCAGCCGAACGGCCGGAGGGCGTGAGGACTGCTCGAGCGTAGGGCGCCGAGTCCTGTATTGCCCACGTTATTTGTGTTGCAGGATTGCGGGGCGCCCCCTGCCTGCCGGCAGGCAGGCGCCTCGCGTCACCCGCGCGCTGACTTTGACATGAAAGGATTAATGACAAAAGTAGCTGAACAATACACGGATCTCGATAAATTGCGACACTCTTGCGCGCATGTGTTGGCACAGGCCGTGAAGCGCAAATACCCGCACGCGAAGCTGGGCTTCGGCCCGCCGGTGGAGGACGGGTTTTTCTACGACATCCATTTGCCGGAATCTTTGAGCGACGAGGATCTGCGCGGGATCGAAGAGGAGATGGCCCGGATCGTGAAGTCGGACTATCCTTTCGAGAAAAAAATGGTGTCGGCGGACGACGCACGTAAAATTTTTAAAGAAAAAAATGAGACATTCAAAGTAGAAACCGTCGACCAGCTGGAAGGCGCTGAAGACATTTCCATCGTGGTGGACGGAGACTTTACCGATCTTTGCAAATACCCGCACGCGCGCTCGACGGGGTTGATCAAGGCGTTTAAACTGACGAGCATCGCGGGCGCTTACTGGAAAGGTGTCGAAACCAATCCCGTGATGCAAAGAATCTATGGCACCGCGTTTTCGTCACAGAAGGATCTTGATCATTTCTTGAAAATGCGCGAGGAAGCCAAGAAGCGCGACCACCGGAAAATCGGCAAGGAACTGGATTTTTTCTCGATGCAGGAGGACGGCGGGCAGGGGTTGATTTTTTATCATCCGAAGGGCGCATTCCTGCGCCATCTCATCGAGCAGTTTATCAAGGACGAGCATTTAAAGCGCGGCTATGATTTTGTGATCGGTCCGCAGATTTTGAAAAGCAATATCTGGGTGCGCTCCGGGCACTTTTCCTACTACAAGCAAAATATGTTTGTGTTTAAAACCGAGGACGACAAAGAGTACGCGGTGAAGCCCATGAATTGTCCGGGCCACATGCTGATCTACCGCACGAAAGTGCGCAGTTTCCGCGACCTGCCGATTCGATTTTTTGAAATGGGCAATGTGTGCCGCAATGAAAAGTCAGGTGTGTTGCACGGGCTTTTGCGCGTGCGCAACTTTACGCAAGACGACGCGCACATCTTCTGTCTGGCGGAACAGCTCGAGAAAGAGATCGTATCGGTGATCGATTTTGTGTTTTACGTTTTGGACACGTTTGGATTCAAAGAGCGCGAGATTGAGATTAGCACGCGTCCCAAGGACTCGATCGGCACGGACGCGGACTGGGTCCGCGCCACCGACGCCTTGAAAGGCGCGCTGGACTCCAAAAATATTCCTTATAAAATTTGCGAAGGCGAGGGCGCTTTTTACGGTCCGAAGATCGATATCAAGATCAAGGACGCGCTCGGGCGTTCGTGGCAGTGCAGTACGATCCAGTGCGATTTTGCGCTGCCGGAGCGTTTTGACCTGGAGTACACAGGCTCGGACGGGAAAAAGCACCGGCCCGTGATGCTGCATCGCGCGATTTTAGGGAGCGTCGAGCGGTTTATGGGTACGCTGTTGGAACACTACGCGGGGGCCATGCCGCTGTGGTTGTCACCGTTGCAGGTGAGCGTGATTCCGGTCGCGGCGCCGCACGAGGCCTATGCGCACGAAATCGCGGGCACTTTAAAAAAGGAAGGATTCCGTGTCGAAGCGCAGGACTCTTCCGAGACCCTCGGCGCGCGCATCCGCAAAGCGCAGACTGAGAAGATTCCGTACATGATCATCCTGGGTGACAAGGAAATCCAGGCGCAAAAGATTGCTCTACGCTGTCGGAAAGAAGGCGACAAAGGGCAGATGGGGCTTTTGGATTTTATCCAAAACGCCAAGCAGTTAATTGCCAGTTACCAATAACCAGTCAGTACATCCAAAGGAGGTTGGACATCCAAAAAGTATACAACCGCGTGAATGAGGGAATTCGCGCTCCGCAAGTAAGGCTCGTGGATCAAGATGGAAATCAAGTGGGCGTGGTACCCGTCACCCGGGCGCTTACGATGGCGAGGGAAGCCGAGCTGGATCTCGTCGAAGTGGCGGCGCAAGCCAGTCCCCCCGTCTGCCGCATCATGGACTTTAGCAAGTTCAAGTACGACCAGGCGAAGAAAGAAAAAGAAGCCAAGAAAAAACAGAAGGTTATCCACATCAAAGAGGTTAAGTTTCATCCGTTTATCGAGGAAAACGATTATCAGGTGAAGCTGCGGCATCTGGAGAAGTTCTTAAAGAACGGCGACAAGGGGAAGATCGTCATGAATTTTCGCGGACGCGAGATGAACTATGTACAAACGGGGCGAAAACTTCTTGAGCGGTTGTCGCAGGATCTCGCGGCAGTCGGCGAGATTGAAAAAATGCCGTTTCAGGAAGGCAAAAATATCACGATGGTGATAATGCCAAAGTGAAATGAGGAAAAAATGGGAAAACTAAAAACGAATAAATCCGTGCAGAAACGTTTTCGTACCTCGAAAACGAAGAAGATCATGCATGCCCGCGCGGGTAGACGGCATCTTTTGACAGGCAAATCGGCCAAGCAGAAGCGATACCTTCGCCAGAAGGCGGTCATCACGAGCGCGCATGAAAAGTCTATAAGGAGGTTGTTACCCTATGCCTAGAGCTAAAACAGTCCCGGCCGGACGCCGCCGCCGCCGGAAGTTTCTAAAGCGCGCTAAAGGTTTTGTCGGTGGACGCCGCAAACTCTATCGCACCGCGCGCGAGACGGTGCAGCGGGCGCTCGCTTTCGCGACGCGCGATCGCCGTGACACCAAATCCGTGATCCGCAAGCTGTGGATTACCCGTATCCAGGCCGCGGCGCGTGAAAATGGTATTTCCTACAGTCGTTTGATCGACGGTTTGAAAAAGGCCAAGGTGCAGATCGACCGTAAAATACTGTCGGATTTGGCGCACAGCGACAAAAAGGCATTTTCCGAGCTGGTTTCCGTCGCAAAAGGATGATTGAAGAGCTAAAAAATCTCCAGCAAAGTGCCGAAGCCGAGCTTTCGAGCGCGGACCCTGCGCAGTTCCAGGAACTGAAAAATAAATACCTGGGGCGCAAGGGTCTTTTCGCGTCTATCTCGGCGCGCATGGGAGCGCTCACAGCGGATGAACGCCGCGCGGCTGGCCAGGAGCTCAATCGCGTCAAGAAGGCGTTGGAAGAGATTTTTTCGCAAAAAGAAAAGGAACTTTCTTCCCGCGCGGCTGTTTTGGAACAAAGCTTCGACACCTCGATGCCCGGGACTTTTTACGAACCGGGTACTCTCCATCCGCTGACTCGGGTGGTGCTCGACATCACGGCTATTTTCAAGAAACTCGGGTTTGGTTTAGCCGACGGACCGGAGGTCGACACGGAGCGCTACAACTTCGAGGCGCTCAATATCCCGCTCAATCATCCGTCGCGCGACGGCTTCGACACTTTTTATCTGGAGAACGGCAAGCTTCTGCGCAGTCAGACCTCGACGGTGCAGATCCGCGTGATGGAGAAAACAAAACCACCTGTTAAAATCATCGCGTTCGGAAAAGTATACCGGCCTGATGCCACGGACGCGACGCACGCCTCTATGTTTCATCAGGTCGAGGGACTCATGGTGGATCGCGGGGTCAGTTTCGCGGACTTAAAAGGGGTGCTACTGTTATTCGCGCTTGAATTTTTTGGCTCCAAGACCCAAATCCGGTTTCGTCCGAGCTTTTTTCCTTTTACCGAACCCAGCGCCGAGATGGATATTTATTCCGAGAAACGTGGCTGGCTGGAGATTCTGGGAGCCGGCATGGTGCATCCGAATGTGTTGCGTTCCGTGAAAGTGGGTCCTGAAAAGTATACGGGCTTTGCGTTTGGCATGGGTGTCGAGAGACTCGCCATGATGCGTTATGGTGTGCAGGATATCCGGCAGTTTTGTGAGAACGATATTCGTTTCCTGAGGCAATTTTAATGCGCCTGCCGCTTTCCTGGTTAAAAAAACACATCAGTGTGAAGCTCTCGCCTGAAAAGTTGGCCCATGCACTCACGCTGTCCGGCACTTCGGTCGCTGGGATTGAAAAACACGGGTCGGAATCGGTTCTTGAGCTTGAGATTACGTCTAACCGCCCCGACTGTCTGAGTATTTTAGGATTAGCCAAAGAGATTAGCGCGCTCACGGGTCAAAAGATTCATTTTCCAAAAATTTCTAAACGAAAACCATCCAAAAATTCAGAATTTAAAATAACCCTTGAGGACAAAAAAGGCTGTTCACGGTACACGGGGCGTCTAATCAGAAATGTGAATGTCCGACCCACGCCCCAAGAAATTCAAAAATTTTTAGGGCACTGTAAAGCTCGGCCGATTTCCAATATTGTCGACGCGACAAATTTTGTTCTCTTTGAGATGGGACAGCCTCTGCACGCTTTCGACTATGACAAAATTGAAGGCAGAGTGATCGTTGTGCGGCGTGCTAGAGCGGGTGAAAAATTTTTGGGGTTGGATGGAATAGAATACAACTTGAGTGACAAGATTCTCGTGATCGCCGATGCAAGGAAGCCGATCGCGATCGCCGGTGTCATGGGTGGAAAGCTTACCGAAGTAACGGACAGAACAAAGAATATTTTGCTCGAGTCCGCCTATTTTGATCCGATACTCGTTCGTCAGGGGGTTCGTCTCTGCAAGATCACAACTGAATCGAGCTATCGTTTTGAGCGCGGAGTCAATCCTGAAGGCGTTGTGACTGCGTCTGAAAGGGCGGCGGATTTGATTTTGGAATGGGCGGGCGGGGAGGAAGTATCGTTTGTAGATACGGGCACGTTCAAGTTTTCAAAACCGAAAGATATTGTTCTAAGAGTCCCGAGAGTGGAAGCTGTTTTAGGTTTCAAGGTTTCCGTGAAGCGGATTGCGATTATTCTAAAAAAACTTAGGTTTGGAGTGAAAACTGTCGGTAAAATTAATCTTAAAGTGACGCCGATTTCGTCACGTCGCGATGTTGTCCAGGAGGCGGATTTGATCGAAGAGATTTTGCGGATTGAAGGTTTTGACAAGGTGCCGCTTGCGATTCCCGTGACGCGTCATACCCCGGACGCCTACGACGACCCGAAACCCCATGAAATTTTGGAGCTTAAAAAATTTGTGGCAGGTTTAGGATTCCATGAGATTCTGACATACAGTCTCTGTTCTGGGAAGTCGCTGCTTGATTCAGGGTACAGCGAGGAAAACTTACAGTGTGCCGCGAAGATCATAAATCCCTTAAGTGTCGAACAGGAATTTTTAAGGCCGCGTCTTCGCGTGGGGTTTTTCCAGGCCATCCAATACAATCTGCACCGAAAGGCCGTGAGCCTCAAGCTTTTCGAAGTGGCCAATCGTTTTTTTGAAGGGGCAGAGGAAACCGTGCTGGCGCTGGCGATTTACGGGCCCTTCGAGGAAAACTGGCGACGCCGCGGGGACGCTAGCTTTTTTGATCTGAAAGGTATCGTCGAAAATATCGCGCGGTCGTTTCAGTGGGGTGAGCTCGTTTGGGAAGAGAATCCGCCCTGTTCGATTTATAGCGGTTCTCTCGCTTTAAAGATCAACGGTGGCAACGTCGGGGCGCTCGGCGCCGTGCGCGGATCGGTATTGAGTCGTTGGGATATCCCAAAAGATGTTTTCATAATCGAGATCGTGCTGGACGCTTTGATAGGTAAGAAAAGAGTGTCTGCGCGCGCCGTGGCTATCCCTAAGTTTCCTTCGGTGCGTCGCGATGTTTCATTCTTTATCGATGAAAAAATACCGGTGCAGGATCTTGTCCGCGCGATCACGGAAGCCGGCGCTCCGTTTATCCGGAAAGTACATTTATTCGACCAGTTTGTGGGCAAAAACGTCCCGCAGGGCAAGCGAAGTCTCGCGTTTTCTCTCGAGTATCAAAAGGACTCAAGCACATTCACCGACGAAGAGGTAAGCGGTGTGCAATCCAAGGTGGGCGAGACTCTAAAAAATCGCTTCCGGGCGGAGTTTCGTTAGCGTGACGGGCGGCGACTGGATTCAAACGGTGGGCACTGCGGCCGGTGTCGCGATGCCGTTATTTAATATTCCGCTCATTTTCAAACTGGTACGACGCAAGAGCGCAAAAGATTTTAGTCTTCCGTGGGTGCTGGGGGTGTGGAGTTGTTCTCTGCTTATGGTCCCACAAGCTCTGCGTTCGCCGGACATCGCGTTTCGGCTTTTTGCTGTGGTCAATATTACGCTTTTCAGCGTCGTTACTTTCTTTATTTTAAAGTATCATTCCCGGTAGTATAATAGCTTCACCCTGCGGTGCGCGTGGATTCATGAGCGCAATTCGTTTGAATCCAATACGCTAATGTAAGGGGGCTCTATAGGGGCGCTCGAGCGCCGCCTCTCTCAAGCGAGGGGATGGTCTCAACGTTTCTGCGGTCCCCACCCTGGTAATGGGGGTTCAAAATGAGCGCGGCAGCACGGCACCGGCGGGGCTCGTTTTAATGGATCTCTTCGAAAGCCAATCCCAGCGCGTCTTATCTCCGAAGCATGAACCTCTGGCTGCGCGCATGCGGCCGCGCAGTCTCGCGGAGTTTGCCGGACAGGAACATATTTTGGGATCCGGAAAACTGCTCACGCGCGCGATCCAATCCGACAAACTCTCTTCCTTAATTCTCTACGGTCCTCCGGGCACAGGCAAGACGACGCTCGCGACTGTCATTTCCAACGAAACTGAATCATTTTTCGAGCCGTTAAACGCCGTGACAAGCAACGTGGCCGAGATCCGCAAGGCGATCGACGCGGCGAAAAAACGGTTTCAAACCAAGAGCCAGAAAACGATTCTTTTCATCGACGAGATTCACCGCTTTAACAAGGCCCAGCAGGACGTGCTGATGCCCGATGTGGAAAAGGGAAACCCTATTTTGGTCGGCGCCACGACGCACAATCCATTTTTTTCCATCGTGTCGGCGCTTTTGTCGCGCTCTTTAGTTTTTGAGTTGAAAC
Source organism: uncultured Planctomycetia bacterium (assembly GCA_964372765.1). Taxonomy (GTDB): domain Bacteria; phylum Omnitrophota; class Gorgyraeia; order 2-02-FULL-51-18; family CAYJSE01; genus CAYJSE01. Next base: position 24,664 of record CAYJSE010000012.1, read on the forward strand.
CTCTCTTGGCAAAAGAAATCGAGTTTGTACTGAAGCGGGCGCTTGAGGATAAAGAAAAAGGGCTGGGCGATAAAAAAGCCACAGTAAAACCCGACGCGCTTTTATTTTGGGCAAAAATATGCGACGGCGACGCACGCCGAGCTTTAAACGCGCTGGAGCTCGCGGTTCTTACGACCCAACCGGCTAGCCATGGGACGATTGAGATCACACTCGCCGTGGCCCAGGAATCCATCCAGAAAAAGGCCGTGGTGTATGACGCCGATGAGGACCAGCACTACGATACGATTTCTGCGTTTATTAAGTCTATGCGCGGTTCGGACCCCGACGCGGCGCTGTACTATCTGGCCAAGATGCTGTACGCCGGGGAGGACCCGCGCTTTATCGCCCGGCGCATCGTGATCTGTGCCTCGGAGGATGTGGGCAACGCGGATCCCCAGGCCCTCGTTTTGGCCAACGCGGCGATGCAGGTGTCTGAATTTATCGGCATGCCGGAGGCGCGCATCCCGCTGGCCCAAGCCACGGTGTATATCGCCTGCTCACCCAAATCCAACGCTTCTTATCTAGGGATAGAGGAGGCCCTCAAAGATATAAAGGAAGGTCGCACGCTGGAAGTCCCCAAACACCTGTGCGATGCTTCCTATCAAGGGGCCAAGCGCCTGGGGCATGCGGGCTACAAATACGCCCACGACTACGAAGGGCATCATGTGAATCAGGAGTATATACCCGAGAAGCGAAGCTACTATCGACCCACGGAACAGGGGTATGAAAAGAATTTTAAGAACTATCTGGATGCTCTTCGAAAAGTTGTAGTCAAATAGAGGAGCGGGTGTTAAACAACCAGCCGCTTTTTCTTTTATTTTTATTCTTGAATATAAATTTAATATATGATATAGTTTATATAGTATAAATATGAATATAAATTTCAAGTATAGAGGTAAAACATGGATCATCTGGATAAACTAGAAAATCAGTCTATTTTTATTCTAAGAGAAGCTTATAAGAAATTTGATAAGCTGGCCATGCTGTGGTCGATGGGCAAGGACTCGACGGTGCTGATCTGGCTGGCGCGGAAGGCTTTCTGTGGACGTGTGCCGTTTGAAGCGGTGCATATCGATACGACGTTCAAATTTCCGGAGATGTACGAATATCGCGAGCGCTACGCGAAGGAGTGGGGGCTGAACCTGATGGTTGGCGTGAATCTGGACGCGATTGACCGCGGGGTCAACTATCAAAACAATGACCCCGTGGCGGTGTGTCATGAACTGAAAACCGTAGGATTACAGCAGATGATCGGGAAGAAAAAATGGAACGGTCTCATCGTCGGTATCCGCCGCGACGAGGACGGCACGCGCGCGAAGGAAAAATTTTTCTCACCGCGCAACATCGATTTTGAATGGGACTACAAGGACCAGCCGCCGGAGCTGTGGAATCAGTTTCAGTCGGACTATGACAAGGATGCGCATGTGCGCATCCACCCGTTGCTCGAGTGGACGGAGATCGACGTGTGGCGTTATGTGCAGCGCGAAAATATTCCTGTAGTAAGTCTCTATTTCGCGAAAAACGGCAAGCGTTATCGCACGCTCGGTTGCCGGCCGATCACCAAGCCCGTCGATTCGGACGCGGACACGATCGACAAGATCGTCGAAGAGTTAAAGAACACAAAAATTTCCGAGCGCGTGGGGCGTGAGCAGGACCATTCCCAGCGCTACGCGATGCAGAAGTTGCGGGCGAAAGGATACATGTGATGAAAGACGACGCTTTAAGAATAGTATTTGTCGGTCATGTCGATCACGGCAAGTCGACGCTCGTGGGAAGGATTTTGTATGAGACAAACTCATTGTTGCCTTCCAAAATCAAGTACGTGGAGGAAATCTGTAAAGACCGCGGCATGAAGTTTGAGTACGCGTTTCTGATGGACGCGTTGGAAGAGGAACAGGACCAGGGGGTCACCATCGATGTGTCGCAGGTGATTTTCAAGACCCAAAAGCGCACATATTGCGTGATCGACGCGCCGGGACATAAAGAATTTTTGAAAAATATGATCTCAGGCGCGTCGACGGCGGACGTCGCGATCCTACTGATCGACGCAGAAGAAGGCTTGCGCGAGCAGTCCCGGAGACACGCCACGATTTTGTCGCTTTTGGGGATTAAAACCATCGTGGTCGTCATCAATAAAATGGATCTGATGGGTTATAGCCAGGAGATTTTCGAGAGTATTAAAAACGAATATACCGATTATCTCAAATCACTAAAAGTAACACCGAAGGCTTTTGTCCCGCTTTCTGCTTACGAGGGAGAAAATCTTGTGTCCCCAAGTGGCAAGATGCCTTGGTATCGCGGCGATGCGCTGCTGCCACTTTTGGATAGTCTGGAGCAGCATCGTTTGCCGGAAGACAGCCCGCTGCGCCTGCCGCTACAGGATGTTTACAAATTTGATAAACAGCGGATTTTTGCCGGGCGCGTGGAATCGGGTGAGATTTCCGTGGGAGACAAAGTTTTATTTTTGCCTTCGGAGAAAACGGGTATCGTTCGCTCGATTGAAAAGTGGAATGCACCGAAGCAAGAGACGGCCTGTGTCGGCGAGTCGATTGGGTTTACACTCGAGGATCAAATCTTTGTCGAGCGCGGGGAAGTCGTTTGCCATGCGGCCACGAAACCACAGATGACGAACGCGTTCGCGGCCAATATTTTCTGGATGGGATCCAAGCATCTTGAAAAGGGCGCCAAGTGTGTTTTAAAGCTGACCACCCAAGAGATCGAGTGCACGGTGGACTCGATTTTAAAAGTCATCAATTCTTCGACGTTGGAAGAGATCACGAAAACCGCGCGTGAGATAGCGAAAAACGAAGTGGCTGAAATAATCTTGACGGCTAAAAAGCCGATTGTGCTGGACTCGTTTGAAGAAATCAATGAGACGGGTCGTTTTGTTTTGGTGCAGGACCGGCAGGTGCGCGGCGGCGGGATTATTTTAAAGGCCGTGTCGTTTAGCGGGAGTGCCATTTAAATGGAAAATCAATCGCCGCAGGAGATTTTAAAATGGGCGGTGGGGAAATTTGGCCGCAAAGTGGCTTTGGCCAGCTCCTTTGGCGCCGAGGATGTGGTGTTGATCGATATGTTTGTGAAAATCGATCCAAAAGCGCGGGTTTTCACGCTGGATACCGGACGCTTGAATGAAGAAACCTACGAGGTGATGGACAAGATCCGCGCGAAATACAAAATTCAGATTGAGTCCTATTTTCCCGATGCGAGCGCCGTTGAGAAACTAGAACGCGTGAAAGGGTTTTATTCATTTCGCGAGTCGGTGGAAAATCGTCTCGAATGCTGTCATATACGGAAAGTCGAGCCCCTGAAGCGGGCGCTCGCGGGTCTTGGGGCCTGGATTACTGGACAGCGACGGGAGCAGTCCGTGACACGGGCGGATCTAAAGAAACTGGAAACCGACAAAGCCCATGGGGGGATTTTAAAGATCAACCCTTTGGCGGACTGGTCTGAAAGCCAGATTTGGGCGTATATAAAGGAATATAGGGTACCCTATAACCGGTTACATGATACCGGTTACCCTTCCGTCGGATGCGCGCCGTGCACGCGGGCGGTAAAGCCGGGTAAGGATGTGCGGTCGGGCCGCTGGTGGTGGGAAGATCCCAACAATAAGGAATGCGGGCTGCATGCAGGTCGTCCTAAAAAGAGTTCATAAAAGTTTTCAGCAAAAGGGCCAAAGAGTTCAGGCCCTGGGGGATGTTAATTTCTCCGTCGAGGAGGGGGAATTTCTCTGCGTGCTGGGGCCTTCGGGTTGCGGAAAATCGACACTAATCTCACTCATCGCCGGTTTGGAGTTTCCGGACTCGGGTGAAGTATTTGTGGATTCTAAAAAAGTCACGGGACCTTCGTCTGACCGGCTGGTGGTATTTCAGGAAGCGGCGCTTTTTCCGTGGTTGACGGTGCTGGAAAATGTCGAGTTTGGTTTGAAAATTAAAGGTATGCCGGAAAAAGAACGCAAAGAAAAAGCGCTGGAGTACATCAAGCTCGTGCACTTATCACGCTTTGTCAACGCCTATCCGCATGAGCTGTCGGGCGGCATGAAACAGCGCGCCGCGATTGCCCGGGCGCTGGTGATGGATCCCAAGATTCTGTTGATGGACGAGCCGTTCGCGGCGCTGGATGCCCAGACGCGCGAAATGCTGCAGATCGAGCTCCAGGATATCTGGCAGAGAACCCGAAAAACTGTTCTTTTTGTGACGCACAATGTGCGTGAAGCGACGTTTCTGGCGGACCGGGTATTTGAGATGAGCGCTAGACCGGGGCGTATCAAAAACGAGTATGCGATCCCGGTGCCGCGTCCGCGCAAAGAACAAGACGCGAATCTTTTGACGCTGCAAACCAAGATCATGTCCAGCTTGCGCGACGAGATCGAAAAAGTGGCGCGCGAGGAACTGGATACGGATTATCGGGTGTCCAAAACAGGTGTGCTGACACCGATTGACAGAAATATAGGGAGCAACATTTGAAGCTACGAGAAGACAGGACCCGTTCATCAAATGTTGAGACAATGTGATAACAATAAAAAAATCTGTCTATGAGTCGATGATTGAACATGCCAAGAAGGAGTATCCGAATGAGGCGTGCGGGATTTTGGCCGGGGAGCAGCCCGGAAGCGGCACGCATTTTTTTGTGATGAAGAACGTGGACTATTCCACGATCAGCTATTTTATGGATCCGAAGGAACAGCTTAAAATTTTTAAAGAAATGCGCGAAACGCATCTCGAGATGACAGGGATTTTTCACTCGCATGTGGCAAGCGTTGCCTATCCGTCAGCGAAGGACGTTCGTTTAGCGTTTTACCCGGAGATCAGCTACCTGATCGTGTCGCTGTCAGACATGAGTAAACCCGTTTTGAGGTCTTTTCATATTGAGAACGATATCGTCCAGGAGGAGGAAGTAAGCGTTGTCTGAGCAAAACTTTATTAAAATTAAGCTGAACGGTAAAGAGCAAGAAATCAAATCCGGTATGACCGTGAACGATCTTTTGGCCAAGTGGAAGATGAGGCCGGAGGTCGTGACGGTAGAGATCAACGAGAATATTTTGCAAAAATTGGATTATGAAACAATCGAGATCAAAGAAGGTGACGCGGTGGAATTTGTTTTTTACATGGGCGGAGGTTCTCTATGAACGGCAAAGCGAAGCAAAGTGTTCTGGATCTTATCGGCGATACGCCGATGGTAAAGCTTAACAAAGTGGTGGATAAAAATTCCGCGATTGTGTACGCGAAACTTGAGATGTTCAATCCCGGCGGCAGTGTGAAGGACCGCATCGCGCTCAATATGGTCGAGCAGGCGGAGAAAAAGGGTTTATTGAAGCCCGGTTCCGTGATCGTGGAACCCACGAGCGGCAATACCGGTATAGGTCTCGCGATGGTGGGGGCGGCCAAAGGTTACAAAGTGATTCTCACGATGCCCGAGGCGATGAGCCAGGAGCGTATCTTTGTGCTGCAAAGTCTCGGCGCCGAAGTGGTGTTGACGCCGGCCAAGGAGGGCATGGTGGGAGCGATCGACAAAGCGCGTGAGATTGTCTCGACACGAAAAGACGCGTTTATGCCGCAGCAATTTAAAAATCCGGATAACCCCGCGATGCATCGCAAGACCACGGCCAGAGAGATCCTGCGCGATACGGACGAGAAGCTGGACGCGTTTGTGGCCGGCGTCGGCACGGGCGGCACGATCACGGGCGTGGGTGAGGTTTTAAAGAAGCTGAATCCTAAGATTAAAGTGGTTGCGGTGGAGCCGAAAACGTCGGCTGTTTTGTCCGGAGGAAAGCCGGGGCCGCACATGATTCAAGGCATCGGAGCGGGTTTTGTGCCGGATGTCCTGAATCGTGAAGTGATCGACGAAATTCTAGTCGTCGATGACCATGAGGCCTACCAGATGGCGAAACGCCTGGCGCGTGAAGAGGGCCTGTTTGTCGGGATTTCTTCGGGCGCGGCCTGCATCGGCGCTCTGAAGGTCGCCAAGGCGCTGGGGCCCGGAAAAATTGTCGTGACAATATTTCCGGATTCGGGTGAACGGTATATCAGTGTGGAACCGTATTTTAATGTCTGATTTGTAAATTGTAATTTGGATCTTAACACGTGATTTTAAAAATTATCCGGCAGATTATTTTTTACACGGCGCTTATCGCGCTGTGGGAGTTTTTATTCCGCTTAAAACTTTGGCCACAGTACCTTTTTCCTTCTCCGGGTCAGGTGTTGGAAGCGCTGGCGGAAGGATTTCACAACAGGAGTTTTTTGATCGGTATCGGGACCAGTCTCTGGCGAATCGCGGTCGGGTACGGAATCTCGATCGTATTTGGAATCGCGCTGGGTTTAGCGATGGGGAAGTACCGATTACTGGATGAAGTGGTTGGCGGATTATTTGTCGGACTGCAGGCTTTGCCCAGCATCTGCTGGCTGCCTTTGGCGATTTTATGGTTTGGGTTATCGGAACTCACGATTATCTTTGTCGTTGTGATGGGTTCGCTTTTATCGATCACGCTCGCGACCGATAGCGGCATCAAAAATATCCAGCCGATTTTCCTTCGCGCCGGTCGCAATATGGGCGCGCAGGGGAAAGTGATGTTTCTGAATGTGATGCTGCCGGCGGCGCTCCCGTCCATCATTTCAGGACTCAAACAGGGGTGGTCCTTCGCCTGGCGCTCGCTGATGGCCGGAGAGATCGTGTTTGTGAGCCTGGGGCTCGGGCATCTTTTGAATATGGGCCGGGAGCTCAATGATATGAGTCAAGTGATCGCGGTAATGGTGTTGATCGTGATGATCGGGATTTGGATGGAGTATCTTGTGTTTGGTTCGCTTGAAAAGCGTATGAGGCGGATATGGGGACTGGACAGAAAATAGCCGTTCTTTACCTGGGATTATTCTTGAGTGGTAGTGCCTACGCGGAAAATAAAAACATAGTCCGCATAGGGCATTTTCCGAATCTGACGCATGCGCCGGCGCTTCTTGGAAGGGCCAAAGGCAGTTTCGAGGAGGCGTTGAAAGATCATGCCAAGATTGACTGGAAAATTTTCAATGCCGGACCGTCTGTTGTCGAGGCGATGTTTGCCAAACAACTGGATATTGCCTATATCGGCCCAAGCCCCGCCGTGAACGCGTATGTAAAGTCAGGCGGAGAGGCGATTCGTGTCGTGGCCGGGGTGACAAGCGGCGGCGCGGCGCTCGTGGTGCGCGAAAAAGCCGGGATACGGGAGATCCAGGATTTTCAGGGTAAAAAAATCGCGTCTCCCCAGTACGGCAATACACAAGATGTGTCGCTTCGCAGCTGGTTGAAAAACCAGGGTCTGAAGCTCAAAGAATACGGCGGAAATGTTCAAATCATCCCGCTGACGAACCCCGATCAGCTGTCACTTTTTATCAAAGGCCAGATGGACGCGGCCTGGACCGTTGAGCCGTGGGTTTCAAGACTAGTCCAGGAAGGCGGCGGCAGGGTTTTCTTGAAAGAGTCCGAGCTTTGGCCGGGTGGACAATATTCAACAGCGCTGATAATAGTTCGCAGAGAATTTTTGGATAAAAATCCAGGTCTAGTGAAAAAGTTTTTACATGTGCATGTTCAGACAATCGATTGGATTCAAAAAAATCCGGAAGAGGCCAGAAAAACCCTAAATGAAGAAATAAAACGGGAAACGGGTAAGCCGCTGCCGCAAACCGTCATGGACGCGGCGTTTTCAAACATTGAGTTTACTGTGGATCCTTTAATGGATTCCGTACAAAAACAAGCCGAGGCGGCCCACAAGGCGGGATTTTTGAAAGAGGCGCCAGAGCTGGAGGAACTTTTTTCTTTGAAATTGTTGGAAGAGGTTTTAGGTGATAAAATGACCGCTTCCAGTCAAAAGGATGTTTCGTGAGCTATATCAAAGGGTTAAAGTGTCGCGAGTGCCACCGGTACTATCCGGCCGAGGCGATCTATGTCTGTGAGTATTGCTTTGGGTCGCTCGAGGTAGATTACGACTATGACCGGATAAAATCGGTCACGAGCCGCGAGAAAATCCAAAAAGGACCAAAAAGTATTTGGCGCTACCGGGATCTTTTACCGATAGACGGCGAGCCGACGGTCGGGTTTCACGCGGGATTCACGCCGCTTTTTCGCGCTGAGAACCTGGCTAAAGAACTTGGAATGAGCGAGGTGTATATCAAGGATGACTCGGTGTGTCATCCGACACTTTCTTTCAAGGACCGTGTGGTGGCCGTGGCGCTGACGCGCGCTAAAGAGCTCGGGTTTAAGACTGTGGCGTGCGCTTCGACCGGGAACTTGGCCGGTTCCGTGAGCGCGCAGGCCGCGTGGGCCAATCTCAATCGCTTCATTTTTATTCCGGCGGATCTTGAGCTTGGAAAAGTGGTCGGATCACTCACCTACGCGCCCAACTTAATCGCCGTCGAGGGAAACTACGATGAGGTGAATCGCCTCTGCACCGAGATCGCCTCACGCTATCACTGGGCTTTTGTAAATATCAATATTCGCCCGTACTATGCCGAAGGATCCAAGACCTACGGCTACGAGGTGATGGAACAGTTGGGTTGGAAGACTCCTCGTCACATTGTGGTGCCGGTGGCGAGTGGGTCTCTTTTAGTGAAAATCTGGAAAGCGTTTAAGGAGTTTAAAAAATTGGGCTTGATCGACGCTGTCGATTCCAAGGTGTATGGCGCGCAGGCCGAAGGGTGCGCGCCGGTTTTCACCGCGGTGAAAGAAAAAAGCGACATTATCCGGCCTGTGAAACCCCAGACGATCGCGAAGTCGCTGGCGATCGGCAATCCCGCCGACGGGATTTACGCGATCGACGCGATGAAGGAGTCAGGCGGCACGGCCGAAGCGGTAAGTGACCCGGAGATCATCGATGGGATCAAGCTTTTGGCGAGAACCGAGGGTATTTTCACCGAGACGGCCGGCGGTGTCACGGTAGCCGTGGCGAAAAAGCTGGTGGAAAAAGGGATCATTCCCAAAAACGAGTCGCTCGTGATTTGTATCACGGGCAATGGACTGAAAACTCAGGAAGCGGTATCCGAACACATCGGTAAACCGTTTCGTGTGAAACCCACGTTAGATTCTTTTGAAAAAGTGCTTCGCCATGAAGCCAAAGTGAAGGAGGATGTATGGCAGTCAAAGTGAGAATTCCAACCCCGCTGCAGAAACTGACCAGCAATCAGAGTGAGATCCTGTGCGATGGAAAAGACATCAATGAAGTTTTGGCGGATCTTGAGATCCGCCACCCCGGTATCCGGGAGCGGCTCTGCGATGCCGACGGCAAACTGCGGCGATTTGTAAATATCTATGTGAATGAAGAAGACATCCGTTTCTTGCAGGGCCAAGAAACCGCGCTTAAAGACGGCGACGATATTTCTATTATCCCGGCAATCGCGGGTGGCGCCTCGCCTACCGGCAGGCAGACCGAAAAGCTTGTCAAGCAGCGCGTGACGCTCGTGTTTCCCCAGGATCAGATCAAGGAACCGGCGGTGTTTACGATGGCCAAGAAGTACGACATCATGCCCAATATCCGCAAAGCGCGTGTGACCGAGACGACCGGAGAGATGACGCTGGAGTTGGAGGGTACCGCAAAAAATCTCGCGGCCGGTATTAAGTTTTTGGAATCCCGCGGGATTAAGGTCGAACCGGTCACTGGAGACAGTGTTCTTTAAGGAGGAAATCATAATATGAAGAAGAGCTTGTTTTTCGCTCTATTTTTTTTACTGGTGTTTACGTTTGTCGTGCCGGCGTTTTCGGAAGAACCGTCCTCCGATAGGGACTTGAAACAAGTGATGGAGAAGCTTGACAAGATTTCTAAAAAACAGGAAGACATTTCAAAGCAATTGGAAGCTCTGGAAAAAGAGCTCTACATCGTCAAAATTCGAGTTTCCAGCCAGTCTTAAATGAAGTTTCCGTCCAAAGTCATCTGCGGGATTCAGTCCGTTTTGATTTTGGCGAGCCGTTATGGGGAAGGATCTCTGTCCGCGTCGCAGATCGCCAAAAAAGTATCCGTGGGTGTGATGGGTCTCGAGCAGATTTTAAATTTCCTGAAGCGCAACGGGTTTTTAAGAAGCGTGCGCGGACCTCAAGGGGGGTATGTGTTGGCTAGAAAACCATCCGAGATTACGTTGGCCCAACTTTTTCACACGCTCGTGGGGAAAAATATTTTCCCAACCGGAAAAATAGATTT
>CAYJSE010000013.1:0-2903 GCA_964372765.1 uncultured Planctomycetia bacterium
TATGAGGAAGCGGTGCAAGAGTTTACGGTACTCGAGAGCCAGTACCCCGAGGACGTGACGGTGAAGCGCTACAAGGCCATCGCGCTCGATAAGCTCGGCCGCTACGACGAGGCCATCGCGGCGTTTAACGAAGCTTTGAAAATAGCCCCTGAGAACGCCGCTTTGCACTACGCGCTGGCCCAGACACATTTTCACAAGAAAGACTTGGAGTCGAGCAAAGCCGAGCTCCAGTATGTCGTCCAGTACGACCAGGCCGACTATAAATTGAAGGCGGATCGGGATCTCGAGGCCATCGGGAACATCGAGGTCATGCTTCGAAAAGGGGAGGGCAAGCCTTGGTCCTTTAACCTAGAGCAAGGTTTTGAGCTCAATTCCAACGCGTCGTCGGAACCCAAAAAGCTTCAAACCCCAACCGAAGAGCACGCGGTGCGTTTTCCGACCACTTTTTCGGCCAATTATCAAGTTCGCCGCGACGGGCCGTGGTCGCTGTCCGCAAGCTATGCGTATGTCCAGTCGTTCTACAGCGATACGCTGGATTATATTAACACGAGGGTGCATGTGCCTGGGCTTTCACTGACGCACGTGGGAGAACTGTGGGGCAAACCGTTCGTGACCATGTATTCGCCGAATTACACTCACGTTTCCGTAGAGGATGAGTATTATTACCAGAGTTATCCGCAGGCGTTTCGCGTGATTTACTCTTTCTGGGACTGGCACCGGATGATCCTGGCGGATACGATCGCCTGGACGGATTACAAAGATCAGGGCTCGGACCCGACCACAACCTCCCGCGAAGGGGTCAGCAACGCGCTCAACGTCACGAACAATATTTATTTCAACCAAAAGCGGGATCTGTACGTGGCCATAGCGTATGAATTTAAAGTCGAGGATACCGACGGGTCGAGCTTTGTGCGCGATATTCACCAGATCGGCACTGATTTCAATTTTCCGCTATGGTGGAATTGGAGCGGGAATGTGAATTTCAAGTACAAACACTCCGATTACCCGGAGATCACGGCGCTGATCCAGCGCTTGGATGAAGAATACACGACAGGCGGAAAAATCACGATCCCGCTCTTCGAGAATGTGAGCCTTAAGTTTAACTACAGCTACCTCAACAACGACTCCAACGACCCTGTTTTCACCTACGTCAACCACTCCGGCGGCGCCAGCATAGCCTGTAGTTTTTAGGGTTTTTATTGACAAGTTTGTTTATTTTTGATAAATTAAGCTTGTAGAAATATGTTTTTTAAAAGGAGGGCTGACCAGTGGATGATTTCAAAATGACCATCATGGGTCCGGTGGAAGAGATGTGGACGCGCGTCATGGCGTTTATACCGACGCTCGCAAGCGTCATTCTTATTCTTATCATCGGTTGGATCATTGCCTCGGTGGTGCAAAAGGTTGTGACGCGCTTTCTGAAGCTGGCGCGGCTGGACACGGTCAGCGAAAAGGCCGGTATCGCCAATATTCTCACCAAAGGAGACATCAACTATACGCTCTCGGAAATAGTCGGTATCCTGATCTACTGGCTCGTGATGCTCGTCGTTGCGCTAGCCGCGGTCAACGCGCTACAGCTCACCGTCGCGGCGGATCTCCTGAACAAGGTGATTTTATACCTGCCGAACGTGATCTCAAGTGTTTTCATCCTCGTCTTGGGTATCTTCTTTGCCAGTGTGATGGCCAATACCGTGCGCACCACGGCGGCCAATGCCGGCGTCCAGCAGGCGCGCACGCTCGGGCAGTTCACGCAAGTCATCATCGCGATCTTTACGATCGTCGAAGCGATCAAACAGCTGGGCATAGACACCTCGCTGGTGGACCTGCTCTTTAAGGCGATATTCGGCGCGCTGGCGCTAGGGGTAGGGCTCGCAATCGGTTTGGGCTGTAAAGACATGGCCGGCCGGTATGTGGCGCAGTTGATCGATAGTTTTAAAGCGAAAAGGTAATTTAACGGCATAGGTTTTTTGTGTAGGGGCTCCTACATTTTTCCCGCCATTTGTGTTATATTCAACCCATGTCTCACCGTTTTTTAATTCTTCCTTTATTCTTGATTTCTCTCGCGGGTTGTTCCATGCAAAACCCCGAAGAGCTGGACCGCCTGATGAAGGAAGACCCGCCATTCCGTGACATCATTATCCAGCGCGATAAAGCGCTTGCCCAGATACAGACCATTAAATACGACCTGCTTTCCCGCAAAAAGGCGCTGGATGGCCAGATTGAAAAGTCGAGGGCGGATTACGACAAGTACGCGAAAGCCCAGAATCTCGTGATCGAGCAGTACCGTGCCACGATGGACACCCATCGCAAGCTCCTGGAGCGTGAGACCGGTGTTTTGAAAGCCCAGCTTGAGACTAAAATGCGGGAGCTCACCGGTTACGAGACGACGCTGGTGGATATCCGGAAAATCCTGCGGGAGGGCAAGGGCTTAAACCTTTCAAATTCCGAGCGGCAGAAGTGGGAAGACAAGGTGCTGATGCTGTCCGAAAAAATCCATCCTTTGCGGGAACAAATCCAGGATTTCAAGCTCCAAATCCGCCTAAAAAAACAAAAGATCGCGTTTCTCAAGTGACCCGCCATTTTCCGTTTTGCGTGGATCCCCTACGGCTCTACGAGGGTCTCCAATCTTCAGGCCCGCGCGTGCTTTTGGAGAGCGCGCGCGTTTCGGACGGCACCGGACGCTATTCGATCGTCGGCGACAATCCTTTTTTGGTGTTTCAGGCCAAGGGCCGCCGAGTGACGCTGGAAGCCGGCGGCAGAGCATGGCATTTCACAACAGATCCCTTTCTTCTTTTAAAGAAAATTTTGCGGCATTATGCTGTTCCAGCCAATCCGGGCGCGGATGGGCTTCCATTCGCGGGGGGCGCGGTCGGGTTTTTTAGTTATCCGCAGACCGCGCACGA
>CAYJSE010000013.1:3003-32727 GCA_964372765.1 uncultured Planctomycetia bacterium
AAGCGGGCAATCGCGCGCGGCGACATTTATCAGGCGAATATCGCGCAACGGTTCCAGTGGCCTTGTCCTTTGGAGAGCGCGCGGGAAATCTACGGCAACTTGAGAGCGATCAACCCATCCCCTTTTTTTGGACTGCTGGAAACGGATGGTTTCGCGCTGGTGTCGGGTTCTCCGGAGCGGCTCGTGTGTCTTAAAAACGATGTCCTGGAAACGCGGCCGATCGCGGGGACCCGTCCGCGCGGGGCGAACCCCAGCGAAGACGACGCGAAAAGTCTTGAGCTTCTCTTGAGCGCCAAGGAACGCGCCGAACACGTGATGCTCGTGGATTTAGAACGCAACGATCTGGGCCGGGTTGCCGAGTACGGCAGCGTGGAGGTGGATGAATTGATGGCCATCGAGGACTACTCGCACGTGAAGCATATCGTTTCCAACGTGCGCGCGGTGTTGAGAAAAGAGCTGGGCGCGGTCGACGCATTTCAAGCGCTATTTCCGGGAGGCACGATCACGGGCGCGCCGAAACTGCGCTGTCTCGAGGTCATCGACGCGTTGGAGCCCGTGGCGCGGGGGCCGTACACCGGGTCGCTTGGGTATTTTAGTTTTGACGGGGCGATGGATTTTAATATCATCATCCGCAGTTTATTTTTAAAAAATGGCCGCGCCTATCTCGGAGCGGGCGCCGGTATCGTGGCCGACTCCGATCCGGAAAAGGAATACGATGAAACCCTTCATAAGGCAGAAGCCGTTCTTCGGGCCGCGTTCGCGTCTAAAAAAGAGCGCGAGCGAAGCCGGGTTTCTGCCGGTTGACTATCTCGACCAGATTTCCTGCTTTGAGACACTGCGCGCTTACCGCGGCAGGATTTTTCTCCTCGATCAGCACTGCCGGCGGCTTTTGGAGTCGTCGCGGGTGATTGGGCGAAGCGTGCCGGTTTCTCCGGCCGAGATTCGGTACTGGCTGGGCGCGACGCTTTCGGAGAGCGGTTTTGACGACGCGTTGCTGCGTGTCATGGTTTACTGGAAATCAAATTTGCAAGGTCTCTTAGCCGTTTTGATACGTCCGTTTCATTCGCACCCGAAGACGCTTTATGAAAAAGGCGTGTCGGTGAAGACCACCAGCATTCGGCGCTGGCCGCTTCGCTCTCAGGACCCGCAGATCAAGGCGTCGCAGTTTATGAACGGTGTTCTGGCGGCGTTGGAGAAGACGGACGCGCCGGTGTATGAGTGGATATTTTTCGGCACGGAAGAGCGTGTGGCCGAGGGGAGTGTTTCCAATTTGTTTCTCGTAGACAGCCGAAAAAGGATTTTGACACCGTGTCTTGGTTCGGGTATTTTAAAGGGCGTCACGCGCGGTGTGGTGATCGATTTGGCGCGCCAAAAAGGTCTCGGAGTAACGGAGACGTTTTTAACGCGCCATGATTTTTATACGGCGTGGGAATGTTTTTTGACCAACACTTCATCCGAGGTGATGCCGGTGGTGGAAATGGATGGGCGGATGATCGGGGATGGAAAGCCGGGGGTTGTGACGAAAATGTTGTTAAAAAGATTTCGAGAATCCGTGGCGGCGGTTGATGAAAATTAAACGCGCGCTTATCAGCGTCTACGATAAAAAGGGAATACTGCCTTTCGCGAAAGCGCTTCACGCGATGGGGGTGCGCCTCGTGTCCACAGGCGGCACGGCCAAGCTCTTGAAGGGCGCGCGTATTCCCGTCACGGAAGTATCCGAAGTCACGCGATTTCCCGAGATGTTAGACGGCCGTGTCAAGACCCTGCATCCGCGGCTTTACGCGGGGATTCTAGCGCTGCGCGACAACCCAGGCCATATGCGCACGCTGAAGAAACACAAGATCGAGCCCATCGATCTGGTCGTCGTCAATCTGTACCCCTTTTGGGACGCGGTGCGCGGCAAAAAAGACGAACACGCGATTATCGAGATGATCGATATCGGCGGTCTCTCGATGCTGCGCGCGGCCGCGAAAAATTTCCGCTTTGTAGGCGTGATCTCGGACCCCAAAGATTACGGCACGGTGTTGAAAGAGATGAAAAAAAATGGCGGTGTTTTAAGCCAGATGCTGTCCCGAAAGCTGGCCGGCAAGGCGTTTCATCAAACCGCCCGCTATGACGGTCTCATCGCGCGGTACTTTCAAGGGGGCTCTGTGGATATCGATGCGCTGCCGGCCGAGCTCGAGCTGGATTTCGAGAAGGTGCAAGATCTGCGCTATGGGGAAAACTCGCATCAGAAGGGAGCGCTTTATCGCGAAGTCGGCATTCCCACTCAAGGGTTGGCCAAAGCCAAAAAGCTGCACGGCAAAGAACTTTCGTTCAACAATATTTTGGATTTGGACGCGGCTTGTGAAATGGTCAGCGCTTTTGACGAAACCGTGTGCGCCATCGTGAAACACACGAACCCGTGCGGTCTGGCGATAGGCCGGACGGCCGAAGAAGCGTTCCGAAAGGCCTACGCGTCAGATCCCGTGTCGGCGTTTGGGGGCATCGTGGGTTTCAACGCGGGCGTGGACGCCAAAACGGCGCAGACGATACTGAATAGCGGATTTTTAGAGTGCGTCGTGGCGCGCGGGTTTACGAAAGAGGCGCTTTTACTTTTAAAGCAAAAGAAAAATTTAAGACTGCTCACGCTGCCCGACTTTCGCGAGAATCGCGAGCTGGATTTTAAAAAGGTAAGAGGCGGGCTGCTTTTGCAGGATCGTGACTCGAAAGAACCCGCGCGGGCCTCGCTCAAGAGCGTGACGCGCAAAGCGCCCTCCGGACCCCAGATCCAGGATCTTTTATTTGCGTTCAAAGTGTCGCGCTTTGTGAAGTCCAACGCGATCGTGGTGGCGAAGGGCTGCGCGACGATCGGGATCGGAGGCGGACAGGCGTCGCGCGTGGATTCGTGCGAGGTGGCGCTAAAAAAGGCGGGCGCCCGAGCGCGCGGGGCCGTGCTGGCCTCGGACGGATTTTTCCCAAAGCCCGACTCGATAGCGCTAGCGCGCCGCTACGGAATCAACGCCGTGATCCAACCCGGCGGCTCGATTCAGGACGAGGCGGTGGTCGCGGCCGCCAACCGCGCCGGAATCGCGATGGTCTTAACCGGCCTCCGCCATTTCAAACACTAGTTTTGTCTCGGATTATGACGAACGGGTCTCCCTCGACTTCGCTCGCACACGAAGCGGACCTGGTCCGCTTTCCACAATGGGTTGTAGGCAAACAAGAGGGTATTCACTGTATAGAGTAGAATGCGGACCAGGTCCGGTTTGTGCGGTTTGTGTACCTGCCAGGACCCGCCGCCTGAAAGGGATATTTGTGACTTACGAAGAAGCACTGAAGTATTTGGATTCGCTGATCAATTATGAGCGCACGGCGTCGTTTGACTATCCGGGGGCGCTGAAGCTGGATCGCATGCACGCGCTGGCCAAGGAGCTGAGGAATCCGCAAAACGCGTACGACTCGGTGATCGTCGCCGGCTCCAAAGGCAAGGGTTCCACGTGCGCTTTTTTAAGCTCGATTTTGCGCATGGAAAACTGCCGAGTGGGGCTCTACACATCGCCGCACCTCGTGGATCTCGGGGAGCGCATTCAGGTCAACGGGCTTTGTGTCAGCCAAACGCGCCTCGCGGAATATGTCACGCGCCTTGAGAAAATCCTGGAAAACTACGCCTGGCGCAAAAACCCGCCCACGTATTTCGAGGTATTGACCGCGATCGCGTTTTGGCACTTTCGCGAAATGAAAGTTCAGATCGCGGTGCTGGAGGTGGGTTTAGGGGGTCTTTACGACTCGACCAATATCGCCGAGGCGAAAGTGGTGGGTTTGGCGCCGATCAGTTTGGAACACACGGACAAGCTGGGTAAAACGGTCTCGAAAATCGCGGTTCAAAAATGTGGTGTCGTGAAGGGCCGCGAGATCGTGGTGTCGGCGCCTCAAGTATCGGAGGCGGAAACGGTGATCCAAAAAACAGTCGCCCAAAAGGACGCGACGCTTTGGCGCGTCGGGCGCGAGATCAAAGTGGTGGACCGGGAGTTTGGCCAGAATTTCCAACGTTTTGATCTGCGCGCTCATTTTGGAAATACCTTTAATCTCGAAACCCATCTTTTAGGGTGGCATCAGCTAGAAAATGCGGCGCTGGCCGTGGGTTTGGCCAAGGCCTACGAGGAAAAAAGCCGTCACAAGGTATCCGAGAGCGCTATTCGGCAAGGGATTTTTGACACGCGCTGGCCGGCGCGGATGGAGATTTTGCACACAAAACCGCTCGTGGTGTTGGACGGCGCCCAGAACCGCGACAGCGTTTCCAGGCTGATCGCCGCGGTCAAAAGACATTTTTGTTATGACAAACTGTTTTTGGTGTTTGGGGCGTTGGCGGATAAGGACGTGGACGGGATGTTGAAAGAGCTATTGCCGGAAACCGAGAAAGTTTTTGTGACGCGACCGCCTAGTCCGCGCGCGATGGAGCCACGTGAGATCGCCGACAAAATTGGGGAGCAAAATAGAAGCGCCGAGATCGTGGATCATGGGCCGGAGGCCTTGCGAAGGGCAAAAGTATCCGCGGGTAAGGGGGGATTGGTTTTGGTGACAGGGTCTTTGTATCTAGCCGGAGAGATGTATGCCCAAAATTCCCGATCATGACACGATCGCGGCGATCGCGACCGCGCCCGGAGAAGGTGGCATCGGGATTGTACGTTTAAGCGGCGCTCGATCCATCGAGATCGCGGACACTGTTTTTCTCTCCAAATCCGGCCAGCGCGTACGGGATCAAAAAAGCTTTACGGTTCAGTACGGGCGCATTCCGGGCGTGGACGAGGTGTTGGTGCTCGTGATGCGCGCTCCCAAAAGCTACACTCGCGAGGATGTGGTGGAGATCAGCGCGCACGGTGGGCAGGCGGTGCTTAACTCTATCCTGGATTCTCTCGTGAGACAAGGCGCGCGTCTGGCTGTCCGGGGTGAGTTTACAAAACGCGCGTTTTTAAACGGACGGCTGGATTTAGTGCAGGCGGAAGCGGTGATGGATCTTGTGAAGGCTAGAACGGGTTTAGGTGAAGCGTGGGCCTCGGCGCGGCTTGAAGGCGCTTTGTCGGGAGATGTGAAACGTTTTAAGGAGGCGCTGCTTCATGTTTTAAGCCATCTGGAGGCCGCCATCGATTTTCCCGATGACCTTTTAACCCCGATGTCCCTTCAGGAAATCGATGCGAAACTTAAACAGACAGAACAAGCCGTTCGGCGGCTACTCGTCACCGCGCGTGTGGGCGTTTTGACGCGCGGTGGTTTTCACGCGGTGATCGCGGGCCGGCCCAACGTGGGAAAGTCCAGTCTCATGAACGGTCTCGTGCGCCAAAACCGCGCGATCGTGACGCCCATCCCGGGCACCACGCGCGACGTGGTTCATGAAGAAATCGAGCTCCGCGGGATCCCAATCCGCGTTTCGGACACTGCGGGGATTCAGGAGTCCAGCGATCTTGTGGAACGTGAGGGGATTGAGCGCACGAAACAGGCGGTCCGGGATTCAGATCTCGTTCTTTACGTAGTGGATCAAAGCGAGCCCTCGAACGGTGCGGACGAAATGCTTTTTGGGTCTCTGGCGGATCGCTCGAAGATTTTAGTGGCGAACAAGGCGGATCTGCTTCCGAAACTCGATAGAAGACTTTTGCAAAGCTGGGCGGGCGCGGGCGTGCCGGTGGTGGAGACTTCCTGTGTGCGGGAGGGGGGATTGGAAGCGCTTGAGCGGGAGATTTATCGTTTTATCACGGGGGGCGCCGCGCCGGAAGCCGAGGAATCCGTGGTCGGCTCCCTGCGGCAGAAAGACGTTTTGGAAAAAACGCTCGAGAGTCTCACGCGTGCGCGCCGCGCCTGTCAGGGGAAGCTCGGTCCGGAGCTCATAGCGGTGGATATTCGGGAAGCGTTGGACCGTCTGGGGGAGCTTGTCGGAGAGGTGCTAACCGATGAGATCCTGGACGAGATTTTTAATCAATTTTGCGTAGGAAAATAGGGGTCATTTACCGTGCCCGTAAAGTATGCTATAGTACCTTGTTTATGAATGAATCCTGGCTGGTTCAGTGGGGGCGTAACCAGGTTTTTTTGTCGTCCTTGACGGCCTGGTTGAGCGCCCAGACGATCAAGGTATTCCTGGGGATTTTGAGGGAAAAGCGGTTTAATTTCCGGTGGTTTTTGGGTTCGGGCGGTATGCCCAGTTCCCACGCGGCGCTCGTCACATGTCTCATGACGTCGATCGGTTTCGCGCATGGGTTTGATTCCGCGCTTTTCGCGATGGCGCTTGGGTTTACCGTGGTGACGATGTTTGACGCGCAGGGGGTGCGCCGCCAAAGCGGGGAACAGGCCGAAGTTCTGAACAAGATTTTGGACGATATTTACCGTCACCGCGCAGTGGAGGATGAGCGCCTGAAAGAGCTTTTTGGCCATACGCCGCTGGAAGTTTTCGCCGGCGCGTTTTTAGGTGTGGCGATCGCGCTTTTATTTCGTCGCTTCGGGTTTTTTGTCGCGTGAGGCACGAGGGTTATGAATAAAAAGACATTTTGGACGTTTCTCTTAGGGATGTCGGTTTCGGCGATCGTATTTGGAGGCGTCGTTTGGACGCGGTCGCAAAAAGCGGACGTTTGGGCGCCCGTTTCCGGTCAATTTTCAGTGGAAACGCTTCCGGTGGCTTCCGTACCCGCGCCTAGTTTTATTCTTACCGAACTTTTGTCCTCCAAACCGGACAGCCATTCCGTGATCTACGATGTCCGGCCGGGCGACAATCTTACCCGGATTGCCAAACAGCACAACGCCACGGTGGGTCTCATTCAGAAAATCAACAACCTCTCCTCCGACGCGATTCGCGTGGGCCAGAAGCTGAAAGTGCCCACGATTCGTTTCAGCGCGGTGGTGGACAAGTCCCAAAATATTTTGATGCTGAAAACCGGCGAAGAAGTTTTGAAGGTGTATGCGGTCGCGACCGGCAAGGACAACGGCACGCCGGTCGGCGTATTTAAGATCACGGATCGACTCGTGGATCCCACCTGGTACAAGGCGGGCGCCGTGGTGTCGCCCGGCAGTCCCGAAAACGTGCTTGGCACGCGCTGGCTCGGCATTGACAAGCCGGGCTACGGCATACACGGCACCGTCGAACCGGACAAAATCGGTCAACAGGCGACCGAAGGATGCGTGCGGATGCGCAATGAAGAGGTGGAGGAGCTGTACGACTTTCTACCATCCGGAACCGAAGTGACGATCGTCGACTGATTTTTATGCTCACGATACTCGATTTTGAAAAACCGATTTTTGAGCTGGAAAAAAAGATCGCGGAGCTTAAAGTTTTAAGCACCGACGGCAAGCTGGATCTCCAGTCCGAGGTGTCCAAGCTCGAAAAGCGCCTAGAACGCGTGAAAAAAGAAACCTACTCCCAGCTCACGGCCTGGCAGCGTGTGCAGTTGGCGCGCCACTCCAAGCGGCCTTACACACTGGACTACATTCAGCTCATTTTTACGGACTACATGGAACTGCATGGCGACCGCTCGTTCGCCGACGACAAGGCGTTGGTCGGGGGGTTGGCGCGGCTGGACGGGAACCCTTGCGTGGTGCTGGGTCATCAAAAAGGGCGTGACGCCAAGGAAAATATCATGCGCAATTTCGGCAGCGCGCATCCGGAAGGGTACCGCAAAGCGCTGCGCTTGATGGAGCTGGCCGAAAAGTTTCGTTTGCCGGTAATCACGTTTGTGGACACGCCGGGCGCGTATCCGGGAGTCGGCGCCGAAGAGCGCGGCCAGGCGCATACGATCGCCCACAATTTAAAGCGCATGGCGCGCATCCAGACGCCTATCCTTGTATTTGTGATCGGCGAAGGCGGCTCCGGCGGCGCGCTCGGGATCGGCGTGGGTGACCGCGTGGCGGTTCTTGAAAACGCGTACTATTCCGTGATCTCGCCGGAAGGTTGCGCCGCGATTTTGTGGAAAGATCGCACCAAGACCGAAGAGGCCGCGGCCGCTTTGAAATTGACCGCGCAGGATCTACTGGAGATGAAACTCATCGATGAAGTGATCAAGGAGCCGATGGGAGGCGCCCATCGCGACCCCGAAGAAACCGCGCGTCAGATCAAGAGCGCCATCAAGAAATACTGGAAAGAGCTGGAAGGTGCGGCGCCGGAAGTGCTCATCAGCCACCGCTACGACAAATTCCGGCAGATTGGGCAGTTTGGTCACGAAGAGGTGATTCGGGTACATCATGAAAATGGTTCAAAAATCCAAAGAGCAAGAAAAGAAAAAAGAGTGGTTCATTTCCAGTGACCTCGCGCTCGTCCAGAAGACGAGTGCCGAGGTGCTGGTTTTTTTGAAGCCGCTTCGCTTAAGCGAAAGCATGCAGTTTGACATTCGCCTCTGCTTCGAAGAGGCGCTGATCAACGCGATGAGGTACGGCAATCGTCTCGAGCCGCGCAAAAAAGCGCAGGCGCAGGTGGAGTTCAACTCGAGTGAGATCCGGATTTTGATTGAGGACGAGGGAGAGGGTTTCAACCCCGGATCGCTGCGGGACTGCACGGATGAGGAGAATGTCACAAGAAACGGCGGCCGCGGCGTGTACCTGATCCATCAGCTGATGGACCGCGTGAAGTACAATTCGAAAGGCAATCGGCTTTTGATGGTGAAGTTTATCGGTGGGAAGAAAACATAGGGAGGATCGGATGGACGTCAAGACATCCCAACAGGACGGCGTATCGGTGATTCAGGTCGGCGGAGAGATCAATATCAGCTCTTCGCCGGAGCTTCGGAAAGTCTTTGAACGCGAGACGTCTAAGAAAATCGTGGTCGATTTGGAAAAAGTTTCCTACGTGGACAGCTCCGGGCTCGCGACACTGGTTGAGATGCTGAAACGCACGAAGTCCCAAGGCGGCAGTCTGGGTCTCGCGGGCATGTCGGACAAGGTCAAAAGCCTCTTTGAGATCACAAAGCTCGATAAGCTTTTCAGCCTCTTTCCGAACCGTCTTGAGGCCATCAAAAATCTGAAATGATTTTGTTTTTAGAATCCATCGGCCGCAACACCCACTATTTTCTAAATCAGTCCCGCGACGGCTTCATTCTTTTTAGTCAGACGCTTTACTGGGTCGTGATCGGCCCTTTCCGTAATAAGGCGGTGTCCCGGAAAGGTCTTTTTACGCAGACGGTTTTCTGCGGGATTGGGTCTTTAGGAATCGTATTTTTCGTGGATTTTTTTATCGGCATGGTGCTTGCGATGCAGTCCGCGTATCAGTTGGAGCAGTTGGGCGCCACAATCTACGTAGCGGCGCTGGTAGGCGTGTCGGTGACGCGCGAGATCGGGCCGGTTTTGACGTCGCTGGTGATTGCCGGACGCGTGGGCGCGGCAATCACGGCCGAGATCTCCACGATGAAAGTAACCGAACAGGTGGAGGCTCTGGAGACCTTGGCGTTGAACCCGGTGCGGTATCTCGTGGTGCCGCGATTTTTGGCGCTTGTTTTGATGTTGCCGTGTTTGGTGATCCTCGGGGACTTGATCGGGATGTTCGGAGGATTTTTGGTGGGGGTGATGAACTTGGGCCTGACGCCCGGTCTCTATATCGATACGACGATTGAGTTTTTAGAAATCAAGGATATTTTGACGGGACTTTTAAAAAGCGTCGTATTCGCGGTGATCATCGCGATGGTGGCCTGCCAAGAAGGGTTGTCCACGCAAGGAGGCGCCGAGGGCGTGGGGCGCGCCACGACGCGCAGTGTCGTGAACTCTTTTATCCTGATCATTGTCGCGGATGCGGTGTTGACCGCACTATTTTATTTCGCCAACGCATGAAAGAAACGGTTATCAGCGTACGCAATCTCGTGAAACGCTTTGGCGGGCGCACGGTGTTGAGCGGCGTTAGCCTCGACGTGCATCGCGGAGAGACGCTGGTTGTGATGGGCGGTTCGGGTTGCGGCAAGAGCACGCTTTTAAGGCATCTCATCGGTTCGATGCGTCCCGACTCCGGGGAAGTGCACATGTTCGGCAAAGATATCGCGAAGCTGGACGATGCCGAGATGGACGAGGTGCGGAAGAAATTTGGCATGTTGTTTCAGTCGGGCGCGCTTTTTGACTCGCTCACCGTCGGCGAGAATATCGCGTTGCCGCTTCGGGAACATTCCAAACTCGACGAGAATATCATGAGCATCATGGTGAAGATGAAGCTGGAACTTGTGGGTTTGCGGGGTTTCGAGAACCTCATGCCCAGCCAGCTTTCAGGCGGCATGAAAAAGCGCGTGGGGTTGGCGCGCGCTATCGTGATGGATCCCCAGATCGTATTTTACGATGAGCCCACGGCGGGACTGGATCCGGTGATGACCGGCGTGATTGACAAGCTCGTGATGGATCTTACCCGCAAACTTCAGATCACGTCAGTGGTGGTGACGCATGATATGAATAGTGTATTTCGCATCGCCGACCGCATCGTGATGCTCTACCAAGGCCAGGTGCTGGAAACGGGAAGCCCTGAAGAGATCCGCCGTTCCGAAAATCCGCTGGTTCGGCAGTTTACCAGCGGCGAGGCCGAGGGACCGATTTCGTTTATGCAGCAGGGCGGGGATTATCTGGATCATCTAACGTCGGGAACGGTTGCGTTGTAGGGGGAAAGAAAAACAATGTCATTCAAACTGAACAACGAAGCCAAAACAGGGGCATTGGTGCTCGTGAGTTTCACGGCGCTCGCGGTGCTGATTTTTAAGGTCGGCAACTTCAACGTGTTGGAAAAAGGATACATTTTGAAGACACAGTTTCACTACACGGCGGGCGTGAAGCGCCACGCGCCGGTGCGTCTTTCCGGCGTGGATGTGGGAGAGGTGAAGGATATCCGCCTCATTTACGGCCAAGACACCGTGATCGAGCTGGATCTGTGGATCCGGGATGGAGTCCGGGTGCGCACAGATTCAAAAGCTTACGTGACTACGCTTGGGATGATGGGTGAAAAGTACATCGAGCTTAAAGACGGAACGGCCGGCGCGGCTTATGCGAAGCCCGGCGAAGCGGTTCCCGGCGAAGATCCGGTGCGGTTGGAAGATCTCGTGGAGATCGGTAAAAACGTGGCCGAAAATGTCAGCGACTTGGCCGAGCATATCGACGACACGGTGACCGATAACCGCTCCAAGATTGACTCGATCTTTGATAATCTCGAGGAAACCTCCTACAACTTTAACGATTTTAGCCAGGATATCCGTTTCCACCCCTGGAAAATCTTAGCCAAGGGCAAGGAAAAATCCAGGGTCGAGATCGAAAAAGAAATGTCCAAGATCCGCGCCGAACGCGAAGCCAAAAAAATAAACTCCCCCCTTGGCGTCTAATTTCCTCTCTAAAGCATTTTCCAAAAAACCCGTTCGTTACACTCTTTTTGGCATGGCGTTTTTTATTATTTTCCTGGGCTCTTACTTCAAGGTTTTCGAGCTCTATGAGCTTCAGACCTACGACTGGCGCTTTCGGCTGCGGGGCTCAAGACCCGTTTCTGACAAAATAGTCTTGATCGACGTTTATGACGACACGTTGCGGCAGCTGGGCCAATGGCCCTTGAACCGTGAATACCATTCAAACTTGATCGACATCCTAAGCGAGTATGGCGCGAAGGCCGTCGTGATGGACTTTTTATTTACCGATCCTCATCCGGACGATGCGTTCGTGGCCGCGTCGGCTAAGAACGCCAAAAACGTTTATTTCGCGTACGCGCTGGGACCGCACGAGTCCAAAGGCGGCCGCATCCGCACATCGGAAGTGATTTCGCCGCTTGTCGGGTCCTACGCCGAGGCCGCCCGCGGCGTCGGCCACGTGAATGTCAAGGCCGACAAAGACGGCAAACGGCGTCGCGTGCCGCTCATGGTTTTTCAAGATGACAAAACCCATTATCAGGTGAGCTTTTTGGTGGCGCTGGATATCTTGGGTGTTCCCAGGGATTCGGTGCGCCTTTTACCGGGGAAAAGAATTGACCTCGGGACTTTTGGCAGCATTCCGCTGGACCCCGACGGATATTTTTTAGTGAGCTTTGCGGGTAAATGGGCCGAGACGTTCCAGCACTATTCGTATATCGATGTGCTCTATTCCTACGTCCAGTTAAGCCAAGGTGAAAAACCGCGCATCGATTTAAGCAAGCTTCGGGACAAGATCTGTGTCGTGGGTCTCACCGCGACCGCATCGCACGACACCAACCCGATTCCGCTGGAACCCGTGTACCCCCAGGTCGGGACGCACGCGAATGTGATCAACGGCATTCTCCAAAAAGACTTTATCCGGCAGTTGGATCGGAAAGCCAACGCGGCTATTTTGATGGCTCTGGGCTTCATCATTTTGTTTATTTCCCGCCGCCGTAAGCCATGGATCGCTTTCTTAAGCGTGCTGGCGGTGATGACACTTTTCACGGCCGCGGTGGTCGCGTTTTATTTCTATGGGTTGTGGATAGACCTTTTTTACCCACTCGTGGTGTTTGTCTTGATCTATACCGTGTCGACGTTGGGACGCGTGATCTTTGAGATCAAAAAAAGGGAGCTGATAGAAAACGAGTTGAAAATAGCCAGCGCCATCCAGCGCAGTTTCTTGCCGGCGTCGCTGCCAGAAGAGCCGGGTTTGAGTCTGGCGGTGACGATGCGGCCGGCCAAGGCCGTAGGCGGCGATCTGTATACTTTCATACGTTTGGGCCCCGGGAAGCTGGGAGTGATGGTGGGGGATGTTTCGGGGAAAGGCACTCCCGCCGCGCTTTTCATGGCCAAAGTGGTGTCCGAGTTCAAGTACCATGCGGTCAACAACGAGGATCCGTCGCAAGTGCTTGAAAAGCTTAATGATGCAATATCTTCAGAATCCACGGGGGGTTTGTTTGTTACCATGACATATGCTATATTTGATAGAGGGGCCGGAAAGCTCGTTTTTTCCAACGGCGGCCACTTGCCGGTGGTGTGGGCTATGGCTGACGGCGGGTCTCAACTCCTCACGGCCGAAGAGGGCATGCCGATCGGAGTGATGGGAGGGATTCCTTTCGGGCGCTTTGAGAGTCCAATCAAGACGGGGGACTGCTTCGCGTTTTATTCGGATGGCGTCAGCGAGGCGCGCAATAAAAAAGTCGAGGAGTACGGCATTGACCGCCTGCAGGCCGAGCTCGCGAAAAACCGGGCGCCGCTTGCCGAACCGATTCTGAAAGAAACCGTCGAGGATTTAAACCGCTTTATGGGCAAGGCGGAACAGCACGACGATATCACTTTATTAATCGTGAAGGTGACGGATGTCGCGAAGTAAGATTCTGGCGATGATTGATGACCGGATGCTTTTAGAGGCTGTCCAAAAGGCGTTGGAGAGCTGTCCTTGCGACTTTTCGCTTCCGGAAGACAATCTCATGCAAAAAATATTTGATGAAGTGCCGCACCTTTTAATCATCGACGAAAACTTCCGAGACGGAGAAGGCCGTGAAGTCTGGCAGGGCATGAAAAGTGATATGGTCCTAAAGCATATTCCCGTGATCCTGCTGGTGGAGCGGGATATCCGGCGGCCGCCCGAGGAAGAACGGGGCGCCAACTTTTATTTCCACAAAAAAGAAGTGCCGCAAAATTTATACATCTTCGTGTGTGATATTTTGAACAAGAATTACAACGAACTGGACCTCAACCCACTCACGTATCTTCCGGGAAGCCGTTCGACGGTTTTGCGCATCGAAAGCGCCATTGGATCGGAAAAGCATTTCGCGGTGTGCTATGTGGATCTTTCGAATCTGGCGGCGTTTAACGACGCGTATGGAATCACGCGCGGAGATCAGGTCATCATTCGCCTGTCTGAGGTGATCCGCGACGCGCTCAAAAAAGAAGGCAGTGGGGATGATTTTTTAGGGCACGTCGGCAGTGACGACTTTGTCGTGGTGACACACACAGACACCGCGGCTCACATTTCCGAAGAGATCATTCGCCGCTTTGACGCGGATATCCCAAGCTTTTACGACGCGCGTGACCGAAAACTCGGCTATCTTTTGCAGAGGAATAAAGAAGGCGTGCTGACGTTGTACCCGATGATGAGCGTTTCCATCGCGGTCGTTCACAACGAGTACATGCCGATCCGCGAGGCCGCCGAGGTGAACCAAATCGCCGAGGAGCTAAAGGGATATATCAAATCGCTGCCGGGCAGTCACTACATCAAGGACCGGCGCCGTCTGCACCGCGGTTTCAACGACTGGCTGGAAGAGGAAGGCGGGAAGAGTCACGCGGAGGCGCCGCCCCCGGATAAGGTGAAGAGTGTGCGCATTTCAGGTCACGAGGGGACCGAAAAGTATCTTCCGATGTTTTATGAGATTTTGCAGGATAGAAAGATCCACACGTTGTACCAACCGATCGTGCGCTTGTCCACCAAAGAGGTGATTGGCTACGAAGCCCTGACGCGGGGGCCCGAAGGCACTCCGTTTTACGACCCGATGTTTTTATTCAATATTGCCCGCAAAGTAGGGCAGCTCAAGGAGCTGGATAAGATCTGCGTGGAATGCGCGCTGTCCACCGCGCAGGGCCTGGGGACGGATCAAAAGTTATTTCTCAATTTGAATCTGGAAACACTGATCGATGTCGAAACCATGAAAGAACTATTTGCGTGCAAGGGGCATATTGGTTACAAGAATGTCGTGATCGAAGTCACCGAGCAAAGTATCTTGCGTTCTTTTGATCTCTTGCGCGATGCGCTAGTTGAGTTGCGCGATCAAGGGGTGTCGGTCGCGATCGATGATGTGGGCGGCGGCGCCGTCAGTTTGAGAGACGTGGCGCTTTTAAGACCGGATTTTATGAAATTTGACCGGACGTTGATTCGCCAGATCGATTCCAACCCCGTGAAGCAGCAGATTATTTTGTCGATGATCCTTTTTGCCCGGGGCATTAAGTCAACGACGGTAGCGGAAGGGGTCGAAACGCCAGCGGAATGTCAGGCTATCATTAACTGCGGCATGGAGTTGTGCCAAGGGTATTATTTCGCGAAACCGGGAAAACCGTTCCCGCGCATCGCGCATGGTGTTAATCATTAAAATATTTAGTTTTTGGTTTGTAAATGAGGGTTGATTAAGGTATAATCGGCTTAGTTATGAAAAGCCTATCGACGATGGTACACAATCACCGTTTATCCAACTACATGGAAGAACTCACCGACGAGATGCTTCCGAAGATTCTTTCGGAGTACAAGGGCCGGCGTTTTAGCCAGGAGATTATTCTGGATATCAAGGGTCTGGCGCTGAACCGTCTGTGGCCGATGTACACCACCTCGCCCCGAGGCCGCAAGTTTCTCGAACAGGACGTGCAAAGAGACAGTATCGACAAGGATATCGTCCGCGAACTCCGCGCGGCGATCGAAATCGTAAGCACCCATCCCCGCCGTTAGAACAATGGCAGTTTTAGAACTGCTGGATTCTCCCCCCGGAACGGGCAAGACGCGCGCTTGCATTGAGCTTTTCCGAAATGAGATTTTAAAATCCAAAGCCGGTATTGATTCGCGTTCTTTTTTTGTACTGCCGTCGCGTGAACACGCTGAGCGCATTCAAAACCTGGTGTTGAAGGATGATGTGGCGGGCCTATTCAACGTTCACATCCTCACGATTAATGATCTGACAGCCCGATTGCTCGGGGTTTCGAATCGTTTGCATCCCGACGACGGTCTTCGCGCCTGGCTTGTGCGATCGATTCTGAAACAGGGTCGCTGGACCTATTTCCGGAAGATTCAAGACCAGGAAGGCGCGGTGCGCCTCTTCACGGGCGTGCTCAAGGAATTTCAATCGAGTCTTCTTTCCATCGGAGAGTTTGAGAAACGCGCTCGGCCGCTTTTGAGGAATCCCGCGTTCGGCTTGAAGTTCCGGGATTTCAAGCTATTTTGGAAAAGCTATGAAGCGCGTCTGCGTGAGCTGGCACTTTCCGAACCGGAACAAGATATCGTGAAACTATTGAAAGGCCAAAAGCCCGCCTTCAAAGCGGATCTTGTGATCTTCGATGGGTTTTATCATTTTTCCCGAGCGCAGAGGCAGCTTGTAGCCTACCTAGCGCGTCAGTGCCGGCACATGGTGGTGACGTTGTCGCTTCCCGGGGAACCCCAGCGCCGGGGGGATCTTTTTCACTATCCCGCCGAAACGCGCGCGTTTCTCCTGAAACAGGGGTTTAAGACGAGGCAACCCACGCCGCTTAAAAACTGGCGTACGGCTGACGCGGCGCTCGTGTATCTCGAGCAAAATATCTTCCTGCCGAAACCGTCCCCTTATCCGCATCCGGCGCCGGCCGTCACGATTTTCGAGACCGACTCCCGGCGTCTGGAGCTCGAGATGATCGCGCGTGAAATCCGTAAACTCCACGCCCAAAGTGACTCGCTTCACTGGGGCGACATCGCGGTGGTGTTTCGCTCGATCGGCGGCGAAGAGGCAAGACTACGCTCGGTGTTTGCGGCGCTTCAGATTCCGGTGCACATCCATGAGCGATTGAAGGTGATCGATCACGGATGGGCGAT
Source organism: uncultured Planctomycetia bacterium (assembly GCA_964372765.1). Lineage (GTDB taxonomy): Bacteria > Omnitrophota > Gorgyraeia > 2-02-FULL-51-18 > CAYJSE01 > CAYJSE01. The sequence goes on from CAYJSE010000013.1 coordinate 19,438, forward strand.
GACGTGGTCTCGATTTTTCAATCTCACCCGCGAAGATTGGAGGCGGGAAGACGTTTTTTTCGTGCTGAAATCGAGTTTCTGGGGCGCGTGCCTGCCGGACGCGCTGGCGATTGAGGCGCTGGCCGTGCGTGAGAACGTGTTGGGTTCGCGGGCCGCGTGGCAGAAGCTGGCTTTAAAAGCGGATCTAGAAGAAGGCCCGCGGCAGCTTTTGGGTGATCTATTGGATCTGGAACAGCGGTTTTTAAACACGTCGACGCTGGGAGAGTTTCGGACGTTGTTTCAGGGCCGCATCGGACATTTCAAAAAGGACACATTGGACGAGCCGCTTCTGCGTACGATCGAAGAAGTGTGGGTCGAGAGGCGTTTTGAAGAGGGCTTTCAGCCCGCCGTGTTTATCGCTCGGTTTCAGGATTGGTTACAGGTCGCGCTTTATTCGGTACGGCCGGACCGAATAAACTGTGTGCAGATTTATGACGCGGTGTTGGCGCTGCCCAAAGAGTACAAGGTGGTGTTTTTGGCGGGGCTACTGGAGCGTGAGTTTCCCAAAGAAACAGCGGAGGACGCGCTTTTTAAGGACGAGGAGCGGCACGTGATCAACCGAGGTGGGGTGGTGTTGGAAGAGCGTCGTTGGCGCAAAGCTGGGGAGCGTTACTTTTTTTACATGATGTTGACACGCGTGAAGGAGCGTCTCTATCTGTCCTATCCGCTCTATGACGCGGAGGGGCACCCGGTGTTGCGATCATTTTTTGTCGAGGAGCTCGAGAAATGTTTTCCGGCTGTTGAGCGCCGCCGCCGCGCGCTTTCGTTTTTTCTTCCAGAGTCGCGCCCGAGCGGGGTGGCCCCGCAGGCCTTGATTCGGGACGAGAAAATCCGAGGAATTTTTAGCAGCTTTCAGGGACCGTTTAGCCCCACGCGTCTTGAGACCTACAGCACCTGCGCGTTTAAATACTTTTGCGAGCGGATTTTATTCCTGCAGGATCCTTTTGCCTCGAACGAGGCGCGGATCATGGGAACGATCCAGCACGCGGTGCTGGAGGATTTTTATAAAAATAAACCCAAAGATTCCGCGAACGCGCGCGCGTGGGTGCGCGAGCGGCTGTCGGATCATTTTGAAAAAAGCGCTTTTCGCAACGAGCCCCTTTACCGGAGGAAGATTTATTTTACCCAGATACTGGAGACGTTGTGCCGTTTTCTCGAGTCGGAGGAAAAAAATCCGTCGCGGGAGAATTTTGAGCCGCGATTCTTCGAGTACGCGTTCCGGGATCTCGCGATCTCAGGCACCGTGATGCTGGAGGGCAAAATCGATCGTGTGGACGTATCCCGGGACGGCACGCAGGCGCTTGTGATCGACTACAAACGCTCCAAGCGTTCCGAAAGCGTAAAGTCGCGGCTTGGACGGGGACTGGAGCTGCAGCTTCCGGTGTATACGATGGCGGCTCAAAAGCTTCTCGGACTTCAGGTGGCGGGTGCCGAGCTTCGCTTTCTAAAAGACGGGGGCTCCGAAGGGATTTATCGCGAGGCGTCGCGCGAGCTCTTGGGGCTGGCGCCTCGCAAAAAAGCGCATAGCGAGGACGACTTTCAAACGATCGGTGAGAGTGCGCGGCGGGAAATCCACGCGCTTGTGAGTCGCTTGAAAAACGCCGACATTTCCGTCCGATCCAAGTCCTGTGACTACTGCTCGTTTGCTGCGGTGTGCCGTTTTGAACCCTGGAAACTTCTCTATGCTTTCGAAGACTCTAAAACGGGCGATTGAAACGTTCGGGCAGGATTTATGCGTGCGAGCCGGCGCCGGCTCCGGCAAGACGACGCTTTTAGTGGAGCGTTTTCTTTACGCGTTACTCAAAAAAAGGGCGGCGCCGGGGCAAATCCTCGCCATTACATTCACCGAAAAAGCCGCCCATGAAATGAAACTGCGCCTTGTGCGCGCGTGTACCCGGCGCGGCGAGGAGCGTCTGCGCCGCGAATTGGAAGACGCTTACATTAGCACGATACACGGTTTTTGCGCGCGGGTTTTGAAGGAAAACCCGATTGAAAGCGGTGTGGATCCTTTTTTCCGCATTCTGTCCCAAGGGGAATCGGATCTCCTGACCGATGAGGTGCTGGACCGCGTGATGAACGAAGAGCCGCCCGACGGCCCGTGGCTTCGTATGCTATGCGATTACGGCGAAGAGGCGGTGCGGCAGTCGCTGAAAAACCTCGAAGCCGCGATGCGGGCCCGAGCGCTGGATGAGCGTTTCTTCGAGCGGCCCCACGATGCGTTTACGGAAAAAGAACGTTTTCGGGCCGAACTATCAAAAGAAATCAAGTTGCTCGCGGGACAAATTCATTCCGGACGCGCTACAGAAGCCGAGCGCGTGCTGGCCAAAAATTTGGAGCATCTGGGCGCGGAGCTTGAAACAACAGAGCGTGGATGGACGATGATATGTCGCGTGACGGAAGCGGCCAACGCGCTGACTCGGAGAATCAAAAAATATAAAGATCCGGTCGAGGCGTTGAACCGCAAGATTCAGTGCTGGGCGGCGCTGGTTGTGCAGGAGCTCGCGGAACCGCTGAAACTCGAGTGGATCCGGCTGTTCGGTGTTTTTCGTTCCGCGCTCGAAGCCGAAAAAAGACGCCGGGCGGCTTACGATTTTGACGATCTTTTGTTTAAGACGTATGAGCTTTTGTCCGGGGGCTCGGTGCTGCAAAAAGCCGTGCGCGATCGCTACCGCGAGAAGTTTCGGTTTATCTTCGTCGACGAGTTTCAGGACACGAGCCCGCTCGAGTCGCGCGTGATTGAGCTCTTAAAGCGCGAAGGCAATCTGTTTATCGTCGGGGACATTCAACAGTCCATTTACAGTTTCCGGTATGCGGATCCGCGCGTATTTCGCCAGTGGGAGAGCCGGCCCGGCGTGCGGAAAATGTTTTTAAGCGAAAACTACCGCTCACGGCCGGAGGTTTTGCATTTCGTGAACGGTCTTTTTGGGGCGCTGTGGCGGGACGATTTTCACGCGCTCAAGGCGATGAAAAAATTTGCGATACGCCAGGAACCAAGCGTCGAGCTCTTGGAGGTGCCGGAGGATGATTCGGCTCTGGACCGGCGCCGTGTCGCGGAGGCGCGCGCGTTGGCGCACCGCATTCGGCAGCTCGTGGACACGGGTCGCTATCGCCCGAAAGACATCGCGATTTTGCTCCGCAGCACCACGGCGTCGCGCATTTACGAGCGAGAGCTTTTGCAGTGCGGGGTACGCTTTGTGGTTTCTAAAGGCCGCGGGTTTTATGAAAAAACGGAAGTCACCGATATCCTTTCATTTTTGAAGCTGGTGGAAAACCCGTATCTCGACATAGCGCTCGCGGCGGTTTTGCGTTCCCCGCTCGCGGCTGTCAGTGACGACGCGCTATTTTGGCTGGCGCATGAGGCCAAAGTATCGGACGCGCAAGAGCCGCTCTATGGGGTTCTTCAGAACGCAGACCGGATTCGGGAACTTTCGGACGATGATCGGCAAAAATTGCGTTGTTTTTACGCGATGCTGCAAGATTTTCAGGATCGTAAAAACAGGCTGCCCGTTTCGGGTCTCATCGAACGGCTTTTGGCCGAAACGCAGTACGAGGCGAAGATTTTGGGGGAAGAGGAGGGGCTTCAGAAGGCGGCCAATGTGCGCAAGTTAGTCGAGATGGCGCGTGCATTGGAGTCGCATGCGTTGACCGGTGTGGACGGATTTTTACGTTATCTACGGGCTTTTTCGGAGCGTGAGGTTTTAGAGCCCGAGGCCAGCCTCAAATCGGAAGCCGGGGATGTGCTGCAAATCTTGACGGTGCACGCGGCGAAGGGTCTCGAGTTTCCCTGCGTGGCGGTCGCGGATATGGGGCAGGACTTGAGTCGTAACTCACGACACTCGTGGATCTTGGCCGAGGCGCCGTGGGGACTGAGCATGAAATTGAAAAGCCCCGTGGATTTTTCCGGGTGGGCGGACGCTGGTTTCACGCGCATCGCGCAAGTCCAAGCCCAAAAAGAGGCCGAGGAGGAAAAAAGGCTTCTCTACGTGGCGATGACGCGTGCTCAAGACCGATTGATTCTATCCGGTTGCGAAAATAGAAATTCTTGGATGGAATGGGTGAAAAAGGCTTGGCCGGACGATGTGGAGCCGTACCGGATTCCGGTGGCGGGCGGGCCGGTAGGGGCACGATCCGCCACTTCCGCCATATTGCCGGCGGACCTTCGGCGTGAACCCATCGCGCCGTTGATTTTGAAAGATTATCCGGAGAAATGGAACGTGGCGGTGACGCGGTTGTCGGATCACGAATTTTTACCAGAAATTGAAGAAGAACTTGCGCCATCTCGCAGAGAATTCGGCACTGTGTTTCACCGGGTGATGGAGTTTTGTGTGAAAAAAAACCGGAGCAGCCACCCGTTCTTAAAAGATCTCACACGGGATTTGAGTGCGGCCGAAAAAGAAAAGCTTCAGAGCAGTTTACAAAAATTTTGGACCGGCTCTTGGGGCAAAGCGGCGCGCGGGGCTATCCACCGCTACGCGGAGCTGCCGTTTGTCTATAAAACGCCTTATGGGGTCCTGAAAGGTCAGATGGATCTTCTCTTCCAGACGCGTCAGGGCGAGTGGGTGATCCTGGATTATAAAACAGGCGCGGTGATGCCCGAGGTACACCGGTTTCAACTGGATGTCTACGCGCTTATTTTTCGGCGTCTCTATGATGCCGTTCCTAAGAAAGGAGTGCTATACTTTACCTTAAACGGCGAGGCGGTCGAGTTTCTCTATGACGAGCGCCGACTCGCGGAAATCGAGCAGAAACTTCATGCGGTACTTTCGAGCGGACTCCAAGAGCGTTTTGCGCTTCAAAAATAGAGCCTGTGAGCTTCTCCAGGCGTACACGACGAATACGCTTGAGGGTCCTCGCAACGCGTTTGTCGGCCGGGACGGCCGGCTCATCGCGGTCGTGGAGCAGCGCGTGCTCAGTTCCGATGAAGTTCTCATGGCGCTGGAAAAGCCGTTTGTGGGGCGCCTTGTGCGGCATCTGGATAAATATTTAAAACTGTACGACACCGAGGTCCGTGAGGAGCCCGGTTTTTTCGTGTACTATGATTTAGAGAAAAAGTCTGCGTGGATCACGCCAAAAAAGCTGGAAGCGGATGTGAGCGAGGAACAGTTTCGGATTTTTCGTCTGAAAAACGCGTGGCCGGTTCAGGGCGTGGACTTTGACGAAGAGATGATTTTAAACGTGGCGGATGAGGGGCTTGTGTCGTACACGAAAGGATGCTACCTGGGTCAGGAAGTTGTAGCGCGTGTGCACTGGAAAGGTAAACCCACCAAGCGGCTTGTCGTGCGTTTTGAGGATGAATGTAACGCTAGTGAAAAGGCGCGCATGACCTCCAAGGCGCTGGATCCGGAGACGGGGCGTGTGCGGGGGTTTGTGCTTGTAAACCATGAGTAAAAAGAATAGCTTCTATTTTTTGCCCATCGGCATCACGGTGGGGGGCTTCTTCGTGACGCTCGCGCTGTGGGCGGCGCTGGTGGCCAACGAACACGCGAAGATTTATTCCGCGACCCGGCTCGAAGCCGACAAAGTCGAGATCAAGATCTCTAGCGAAATCAAAACGCGCATCTTGGCGCTGATGCGCATGGCCAGTCTCTGGGAGACGCGCGGGGCGCCGTTGCAGGCGCATTGGGAGATAGACGCGGAGCTTTATTTAAAGCATTTCGCCGGGTTTCAGGCGATCGCGTGGGTGGACCCTGAGTTTTCCGTGCGTTGGGTGGTTCCGCGCGAAGGCAACGAAAATGTGCTGGGTTTTAACATGAGCCTCGAGCCGACGTCGCTCGCGGCACTCAAGATGGCGTCGGATCGGCGGAAAACGATCATCACGCATTCGATGAATCTCATGGCGGGCGAAAAAGGTTTCTTGATGTACTCACCGATATTCCGGAATCACGAGCCCGAAGGTTACGTTGTGGGCGTGTTCCGAGCCGAGACAATTTTGGGTCTTATTTTAAAAGAAGAAGCGAGCGCCGGTTACTCGGTCGTCATCCTGGACGGGAAAGAAGTGATTTATCGGCGTGCGGATACCGGTCCCGCGCCGGACGATCGTTGGGAGGTCACCGAAGACGTGGACCTCTACGGAATCCCGTGGACGATACGCCTATGGCCGCGACGCGAGCAGTTGCAAAGTTTAAGGTCTCCGCTGCCGGAAGTGGCGGGGATTCTCGGACTTATTCTGACGGCGCTTTTATCATTTTCGATTTATCAAGTACGCGTGGCCCGCGCGCGCAGCCGGGAGCTCGCGCGTTCCAACGCGGATTTGGAACAGTTTGCTTATGTGGCGTCGCACGATTTGCGCGAGCCGCTGCGGAAGATCATAAGCTTCACACAGATCCTTTCGGAGCGCTACAAAGACCGCCTGGATGAGACTGGGCAGAAGTACATGGGGTACGTGGTGGACGGCGCGCTTCGTATGCAGGATCTCGTACACGATCTTCTGGTGTACTCACGCGCCGGCAAGGTGGATCTGAAGTTTGAGACAGTGGATATGGCGGAGCTGCTCAAAGAAGTAGCGGGGAATCTGGCGGCGACGATCGAGGAAAGCCGCGCTGAAGTTCACTGGAACGGCTTGCCCGCGGTTTCGGCCAATCGCGCCCAGATGGTACAGCTTTGGCAAAACTTGCTGAGCAACGCGGTGAAATTCCAGCGGCCGGGGGAGTCGCCGGTGGTGACGGTATCCTCGGAGCCCGCTAAACACGGGTGGCTTTTCGCGGTAAAGGACAATGGGATCGGGATTGAGCGGCAGCACTGGGACAAGATCTTCGCGATGTTTCAGAGACTGCACACCCGCTCCGAGTATCCGGGCACGGGCGTGGGTCTTTCGATCTGCAAAAAGATCGTGGAACGTCACGGAGGCCGGATATGGCTCGATTCCGAGCCGGGCCGTGGGTCCACGTTTTATTTTACGTTGCCTGAACGCTGAAAGAGTGTTACAAATAAAGCGTGTCTAGGATTCTCTTAGTCGAAGACGATGCGGGCGATGTGGATCTGATCCGTGAGGCGGTGCAGGGGCGCTTTCAAGATCTCAAGCTGAAAGTTGTTCCGGACGGCTTGAAGGCGTTGGAGGCTCTGAAAAGTGAGAAACCGGACCTCGTGGTGCTCGATCTCAATCTGCCGCGAAAAGACGGCCGCGAAGTTTTGAAAGAGATCAAACAGAACGCCGAGTTTCAAAAGATCCCCGTGGCTATTTTGAGCACCTCCGATTCGCTGACGGATATCGACCAGTGTTATCGTTTGGGCGCTAACTGTTATCTCACGAAACCCACCGAAGCCCGGGAGTTTATGCGCGCGATGAGAGCGCTGTGCGAGTTTTGGCTCCATGTGGTAAAGCGCCCATGAGTCCGAAACCCACTCATATTTTAATCATCGAAGACGATCCCGAAGACGTGATCCTGGTGCGCGAAGCGCTGTCCCAGGATCCCGTGTTTGACTACTCGATCGAAAACCACGAACGCCTGCAAAACGCGCTCGAACGTTTGTCCGTTTCCGGAGCGGACATCGTGCTACTCGATCTTTCGCTGCCGGACAGCCGGGGAATGGATACATTTACGACCTTGATGACCGAGGCGCTTGTGTCAGTTCCGGTGATCATCCTGACGTCGCTCGACGATGAAGAATTGGCGCTGCGCGCGGTGCAAAAGGGCGCGCAGGATTATCTCGTGAAGGGTCGTTTCGACGGGAAACTTCTCTCCAAGATGATCCGCTACGCGATCGAGCGTCACCGATTGCAGGCCGAGATCATCAATCTTTCGATGGTGGATCCGCTGACCGAGCTTTACAACCGCCGTGGTTTTTACAAACTGGCGGAGCAGCATTTGAAGCTCTCTCAGCGCACTCAAAGCGGCCTGATTCTGATCTTCGCTGATCTTGACGGTTTAAAAAAAATCAACGACACCTATGGCCACCCCAAGGGCGATGAAGCGATCGCCCACGCGGCCAATGTGTTTAAGGAAACATTCCGCACGTCGGATATCTTGGCGCGCTTGGGCGGCGATGAGTTCGCGATTGTGGCCGTGGACACTCAGCAAAAAGATGTGGAAGTCCTGAAGAAGAGAGTCGACGATCATTTAAAAAAATATAACGATAAGCTCAATACGCCCTACAAGATTCATTTTAGCCTGGGCTGCATCTACGTCGATCCCTCAATGGGTTTTTCGGTCGACCGCGTGATGCAGGAGGCGGACGCGGTGCTCTACGCGAAAAAGCGGCTAAAGAAGGAACGGCAAGTTCTTTAGAAGCAGGTTGGCCGCGAGATGTTCCAGACGTTCAAAAATTTCATCCCGCGTCATTCCTGCCCGAATAGCGATGATGCGCTTATCCACGATGGGTCCCTGATCGACGGCTTCGGTCATGCGGTGCAGCGTGATCCCGGTCACCCGCATTTTTTTTACGAGCGCGTTTTGGATAGGGGTGCGCCCCGGATTTTCGGGTAAAAGTCCCAGATGCAGATTGACGAATCCATTTCGAGGCAGGTTTAAATTTTCTTTCGATAAAATAATGCCGAAGTTGGTGACAATGCCAAGATCAATGGCGCCGAGCGTCTCGAGCGCTTTTTGGATTTCTTCGGGCGAGGATACAGAAAAAATCGGAAAGCGTTTCTTTTTGGCGAGTAAAAGGATTTCTTGACGTTCATCGGCGGGTTCCAAAAAACAAGCGGTGAGTTCAAGATGAGATTCTTCCGAGAGAGCGCGTATCATGGCCAAAAGATTGCCTAAATACACGACACGTATTTTTTTAGGTGGCGTTTTGATCATCGGGACGGTAATATCTAGTTATCATGCCACAGATGGTTTGTGTGCGCAACGAGCGATGAATCATCTCCAAAACGAAAAAAGTCCTTACCTGATTCAGCACGCCGAGAATCCTGTCGACTGGTATCCGTGGGGGCCTGAGGCGATCCAAAAAGCCAAGTCCGAGAACAAACCCATTTTTTTATCCATCGGTTATTCCACCTGCCACTGGTGTCACGTCATGGAAGATGAGTCTTTCACGAACCTCGAGATTGCGAAATATTTAAACGAGCATTTTATTTCCATTAAGGTGGATCGCGAGGAACGGCCGGATCTGGATCATCTTTACATGCAAGCCGTGATGGCGATGACGGGGCAAGGCGGGTGGCCGATGAGTGTGTTTCTGACGCCGGATATGGAACCGTTTTATGGAGGCACTTACTTTCCGCCCGAGGACCGGTGGGGCCGTCCCGGATTTAGGACGCTGCTTAAAGCTATCGAGGAAAAATGGCGGACCGAGACTGACCACATCATCGACTCTGCTCGCTCGATGACCGAAGCGCTGCGTGAGGAAGCGAAGATCTCTTTTTCGGAAAACATGGCGCTCGGCGCGCAGACACTGGACCATGCGTTTTCACAGTTTGAGTCGCGATTTGACGCGGAGTTTGGCGGTTTTTCCGCCGGAGGCGGATCCGCCTTTGACGGAGGCCGCGCGCCGAAATTTCCTTCCGGTCACAATCTTTCGTTTCTCTTGCGTTACTGGAAAAGAACAGGCAATGAGCGCGCGCTTTATATGGTCGAAAAAACTCTTTCTGAGATGAAAAAAGGCGGCATTCACGATTTTTTAGGCGGAGGTTTTCACCGTTATTCCACGGATAAACAGTGGCGTGTCCCGCATTTTGAAAAAATGCTCTACGACGAAGCGATGCTGGCGCGTGTCTACCTCGAAGCGTACGCGGCAACGAAAAAGGAAGTGTATGCCGAGACGGCGCGCGGTATTTTCGAATATGTTTTGCGGGATCTGACGTCGAAAGAAGGTGCGTTTTTCTCAGCCGAAGACGCGGATAGCCTGGATTCGAAGCTGGGCCATAAAAAGGAAGGCGCGTTCTACGTGTGGAGCCAGCGCGAGATTTTGGAAGCGCTGGGTGAAAAAGAGGGCGCGGATTTTTGTCGGTTGTTGGGTGTTGAGCCGCGGGGCAACGCGCCGCAGTGGCTCGACAAGCTCGCCATCCCGAGCGAAGTCGAGGGAGACCCACAAGGGGAGTTTCAAGGTTTAAACGTTCTTTATGAGGCCCAGGAGCCGCTGGAGGGCGGTTGGTTGCGAAAAGCCAAACGAGAGCTTTTTGAAATTCGCGGCCGGCGGCCGAGGCCGCATCTGGACGACAAGGTGTTGACGGACTGGAACGGGCTCATGATCGGCGCTTTAGCGCTCGGCGCGCGTCTTTTAAACGAGCCCCACTACGAAGCGGCGGCGCGGCGGGCCGCGGACTTTATTTTGGATAAAATGATGAAGCAGGGGCGGCTCTATCATCGGCATCGGGATGGGGAGGTCGCGATTCCCGGGTTTTTGGAAGACTACGCGTTTTTAGGGGACGGGTTTTTGGAGCTGTACCAGGCGACGCTGGATGAGCGCTATTCGGAGAAGGCCAGTTTTTTAGCCGGAGAAATGCTGCGTTTATTTTGGGATGATAAGGAAGGGGGTTTCTTTGTGACGGGCTCCGACGCGGAAGCGCTGATCGCGCGGCCCAAAAGTGATTACGATGGAGCTCTGCCATCCGGGAACTCGATGGCGGCTTATTTTCTGGCGAGACTCGGGCGGATGGCGGCTGAAAAAAAGTGGGAAATAAAGGCCAAAGAGACGCTGCGGTCTATTTCCGGGAAAATCAGCGCAGCGCCGAGCGCCTATACCCAAATGCTCGCGGTGCTTGATTTTGAAATCGGGCCGGGGCGAGAAGTGGCGCTTGAAGGAGACCTGAGGGACCCCACGGTTTCCGAGATGCGGCGAGTGGTCAGCGCCGGGTACTCGCCCAACACGTTGTTATCGCACCGGGTGGGCGAGGGAGCGGCGAAAGCGTATGTGTGTGTGGGGTCTACGTGCAAGCCCCCGGTTACGGACCCCGAAAAGTTGAAAGGGATGCTCGAATGATAGACCCCAAGAACCGACTTTCGGAGCTCAAAGGTTGGAGTTTGAGCGCCGATGGGAAGTGCATTTTTATTGAATACAAAATGAAGAACTTCACGGATGCCGTCGGGTTTATTCAGAAAGTGGCAGTTCTGGCCGAAGCCATGGACCATCACCCGGATATCCACTTGACCGGTTACCGGAAATTACGCCTTGAGCTTTCCACACATTCCATCGGCGCTCTGTCCGATAAAGATTTCGCCCTGGCCTCCAAAATCGATAGTCTGAGGGACAGTCCCGGGACTGTCCCTCTGTAACTTATTGAAATAGAATGGGTTGGAGAGTTCTATTAACGATGATTAAACCTTTTTTGGGAGTATGCGTCTAATAGGGTGAAAGTTTAAACCTGAGGGAGGGATATAAGATGAAGATCGAGATACGAAAGTGGATAACCGTACTTATCATGGCGACATTCGTTGGAGTTACCAGTCGGGGCGTGGCGCTGGCCGAAGAGGGCCAGTCGGAATCCGATCCCGGCAAGCATTATGGGCAGGTTGAGCGTCCCGAAGGGGCCCCGGACCAGGGTCTGCATCGCGGACGGGAGCAGGGCCAGGGGGAAGGCGGACAGCACCGCCCGAACTATGAAAAACTCAAACGATTAAAGGAAGAAAATCCGGAAGCCTTTCAACAAAAGATGAGCGAACGCAAAGCCGAGATCAAAGAAAAGCTGCAGGAACTGAAAGAAAAAGATCCCGAGAAGTTTAAGGAAATGAAAGAGCAAATGATACAGCGCCGCCGCGAAGAACTTAAGCGGCTGCGTGAGGAGAATCCGGAAAAGTTCCAGGAGATCATGGAAAACCGTATGCAGAAACTCCAGGGGCTTAAACAGTCGGATCCGGAGCGTTACGAGGAGCTTGTGAAAAAACATCCGCGTATCGCCGATAAAATGGAAGACCGCGCTGATCGCCGGGAAGATAGACGCGACTACCGTGAAGATCGCCGGGATCACCGGGAAGATGTCTCCGACCGCCGGGAGGACAGACGGGATTATCGTGAGGATCGCCGGGAAGAGTCTCGCGGGGATGAATCCGGTGGTATCGGTGGTCGGAAGAGACGTTAACGAAAGCACGCTGATTGAACAAGCCCGTGAAGGCGATTTAAGCGCTTTCACGGCGCTTGTGGATCTCTACAAGGAGCGGGCTGTGCACATCGCGTATTCATTTGTCGGCAATTTTGAGGACGCCAAAGACATTGCCCAGGAAGCTTTTATCAAAGTTTATGATCGGCTGAGTAGTTTCCGGGAGGAGAGCCGATTTTACACGTGGTTTTACCGCATCCTTGTGAACACCTGCAAAGATTTTTTACGCAAGAAAAAACTTCGCAATACATTTTCATTTTGGCTGGGGTCATCCAGCGACGAAGCGTTGGACCGCGAGCTTGAGATTGCCGACAAAGCCCAAAACTCCCGGGACAACATTTTAAGCCGTGAGCTAGGCAGTCAGGTGATGAAGGGGATTGCCACTCTGCCCTTTAGGCAAAGGGCGATTTTTTCACTGCGGTATTTGCAAGGCCTAAGCCTTGAAGAAATCGCCGAGAGCACTGGATTGAGCCTGGGTGGCGTCAAATCCAATCTATGGCACGCCGCGCAAAAAATGAAAAATTTTTTGAGCAGGTATATACAAATAGGGGAGGACCCAAGCCATGAAAAAAGAATCTTTTGAAAAACTTGACCACTCGTTCATGGCCAAGCTCCAACCGGAGCGCGACCGGAGCGTGCCCCCGGAAATATTGAAAGATTTTGGCGTGGGGGTGACGTACAAGATCGCCCAAAGAAAACAATTTCTACCGGCTGGGTGGGGACTGGTTCCTGCGACGATGGCGCTCGCTCTTGGGTTTTGGGTGGTGTCTAGTATTCCAAGCCCGGTGTATCCGGTAGCGCAACCCGCTTTTCATGCAATTCAAGCCGAAGAAAAAAATATTGATCAGTCTATCCTCGAGCTTCAAAACCTCGGCGCTTGGACGGATGAAGATGAGGATAATCTTATCCTGAACGGAGCCGGTCTAGCGCTCACGCTAGAATTCCTGAACGCAACGCCCGCAGGGATTCCTACCTAAAAAATATAAAAAATCTGGTATACTTTCTACCACGCTTTGTGGCGGGGGTTAGAGCGCAGAGGGACAAGGTTTAAACAGGGCGTTTAGCTCAGTTGGTTAGAGCGTCTGATTTACATTCAGAAGGTCATAGGTTCAAATCCTATAGCGCCCATAAATTTGCGGGCGTCTGATTTTCCGCCGAAGGCGGATCCGTCCTTCGGCGGAACATTCAGAAGGTCCGAGGTTCAAGCCCTCGAGTGCCATGTTTAAACCAGAGGAGAGAAGAAAGGAGACGGGACGTCATGGTGCGCTGTC
>CAYJSE010000014.1:0-31683 GCA_964372765.1 uncultured Planctomycetia bacterium
TCGCGATTCAGACCTCCGATGCCACGATTGACTCGCGCGCCAACACGCTGGATCCTTTGAGGATTTTTAATGGCGATTGGAGCGTCGAGGATAAAGATAACAATTTTGTTTATACGCAAAACCATGTGAATCAAAACACCAACAAATCGCTCTACGCGGCCGATAGCGCCTACAACATGGCGATGCTGGCCAACTCGAAAAATTTCATCGGCAACGAGGTGGTGGACGTCACGATGGACTTGACACCCGACTGGAACGTCAACGACTCAACCGGCGCCAGCCTCATCACACACTTCAAAGACGTCAAGGGCTACGGCACGAATTACGGTTATTGGCGGATCATCGGCGGTTCCAACATCAAGATTGAAATTAATAAAAATGATCCGCAGTACGCGACACTCAGTTTTTATCAGTTCTGGAAGGACAGCAGCGGATGGGGAGACACTGACGTCAATCTTGAGTTGAAGCTTATAAAGTCCGTCAAGATCTTGAGAAATCACGCTGACCAGTATCATCTAACGGTTGACTTTACGACAGGAATTTTAATCTCGGTGGACGGCGTGCCCATGATCGTGTGGGGTGGGGATGTGGGGCAGGGGGGCGGCGAGATAGGACTCGCGACCTACCGAGCCACCGGCGCCGTGCGCTTCAAAGATTTTTCCATCATTAAACCCACGCTGAAGCACCTCACCCAGAACACGCAGGTTTCGAAGGAGAGCTTCACACCCAATCCGTTTGGGTCCGTGAATGGAGGATTGAACGGTGTTTGGAGCGTAGTGGATGATGGCAGCGGCAACATGACGTATACCCAAACAGCCACCCGACAGCCTCTCTATGCCGGCGGTATATTCGGAGGCTACTATTTCCCGAAGTTCAACTGGATAGCCGGCACGCCGATCACAAAGTACACGGAGGGCAACGCGTCGCCGGCCTATGCGGTCAGTTCTCTGAACACCGTCGACAACTTCACGGACGGCTCGATTCGCACGCGGGTGGATTTGAACCCGCAATTCAATAGTTCTCCAGCGCCGGCGACGGCTATCGGTTCCAGCGTGTTCTTCCGCATGTCCGAGGACAGTACCACCGGCTACCATGCCCGCGTGAGCGTGACACAGGACGGGAAAGGGAAAGTAAATCTTTACCGCGTCGTGAATGGCGACGCGCAAGCGGCGTTGATGGCTGGGGTGGCCATGCTTCCGGAACAGGCGCCGGGTCTCAACGCTTCACCGGAGGATTATATCTACGATCTGCGTGTCGACGCGTACGGCGACCGGATCCGGGTGTATTTGGACGGCGTGCTGTATCTCGACGTGCTGGATACGCCGGGGGAGATGGACTATCTCAAGTTTGACAGCGTCGATGATCATCTGCGGTTGGGCGACGACGAGACGATCTTCAGCGACACGGATGAGTTTACCGTTTCGTTTGACGCGAGCTGGGATGACTTCAATTATCTTGGGACTGTGATGGAGTTTGGCGGCAAGCCGACCGGAGGATTCCAAAAGATTTTTGTGCGCAACAATGGAGATGATTTAGAGTTTGGTCTTGAGAAATGGAGCGGGCGTTACGGCATGCAGGCGGGCTACGGCACCATCCGCGTGGCCAATGTGCTCACGAAAGGCGAGTGGGCGCATTGGACGTTTAGCTGGAAGCAGGGCGAGCAAAAGATTTATAAAAATGGCATCCTGATCGGAAGCGGAACTTTAAGCGGCACGCCGCGCGGTATTGTCGAGAGCTCGAAGTACATCGGCCGCTCGCGCGAGATCTACGCGGCTGGCCTGTTTGAAGAAGGCGGCCCCAGGCCGCCGAGCCAGTACGGCCATTTCAACGGCGGCCTTAAGAACTTCGCGATTTGGGACAAAGCGTTGGACACAAACGAGGTGGCTGCGTTTTATTCTTCCGACGGGACTGCGGGTCCTGTGGACTCTTTGAAGACCTGGATTAAGTTTAATGAAGAGACGGGCAGTCAAGTACTGAATTCCAAAACAGGCACAATCTACGCGATCAACGGAGGAGCCATCTGGCCGAAAGAAACTTATCGCAGCTCCGGAAAAATTCTTCTCGGTACTTTCAACGCGACCAAGCCGATTCGGTTTAGCTCTATCAAAGTCGGGACTCCAGAGGACACTTCCGAAAACTTTGACGCTAAGGCACAGGCCCTACCGGATAATTTCACGCCTCTCGGTGGCGACTGGCAGGTGGACGCGACGAGCGGCGGCGCCGTGAAGCAGTCCGCTCCGCCCGCGCTTTATTCCGGTATCCGTACTGTGCTTAAAAACAATCAAACCCTTGAAGACGGATCGGCAACGCTGAAAGTGATGTTCGCGGGCGCTGAAGCCGAAAACGAGGCGATGCTGCTCTTCCGCATGAGCGCCGACGGCAAAGAAGGTTATGCGGTGAAGCTCACCAAAGCGGGTGTGGTGCAATTCGGAAAAGTGTACAACGGGCGGTTTGAAGCGATCGGCGATGCGATCCCGCGCGGTGAGATTCAGCAAAATGCCTGGCATACGCTGAGGGCCGAGTTCTTTGGGGACACGATACGTATTTTCATGGATGATCTCGTGAATCCGCTGGCTGAGCTTGCGGATACAGAATTTACACAAGGTAAAATCGGTTTCGCGACCGATGCGCTCACGGCGCCGATTTATTTTGATGATCTCGAGATCCAGGACGCGGCCAGCAGTACCTACGATTCGTTTGGTAAGGTTGAACCGGTGCCCGGTTATCTCAACGCGGCCAGCGGCAACTGGGATCTCGTGGGAGACCGCCTGGTGCAGTCCCAGCCCTCCTCTTCTAGTTTGAGCGTACGCGCGATTTTGAACAAAAATCAGTCGATCTCGACCGGCAGTGTGCGTGTCAAAACCATGTTCAAGTCCGACGACGCGAAAAATGAAGCGATGGTGCTGTTCCGCATGTCGGCCGACGGCAAAAACGGCTATGCCGTGAAGCTCAAGAAAGACGGTACGCTGGAACTGAGCCGCGTGGTGAACGGTGTTTATGACGCGAACAATCTGATCGACACCGCCTCGGTCGGGGTGGTTCCGAAAGATACCTGGCAGGATATTGAGGTGAGCTTTGCCGGAGAGCGTATTCAAGTGTATCTGAACGGAACGCGCGTGATCAACAAACTGAACGGCGAGTTTACGGAAGGCCAAGCGGGCTTGGGAACTTCCGCTCAAACCGCGCCGATTTATTTTGATGACTGGACGGTGCGCAACATCGGCGAAGACTGGACCGAGGATAACTTCGACTCCAGCTTCTCGGGCGGATCCGGGTTTTTCGCTCAAGCCTCCGAGGTGTGGGGTTCCGGCGGTTACGCGCTGCAAGCGTCGCCGATCCCAGTGGCGGGAGGTTCGGTTTCGATTGAAAAGTCCATCGATTTTCAAAACGGCGGCGAGCTTTCTTTCCACTGGAGAACCGAATCGGCGGACCAAGGAGCCGGCGCCGGTTTTGATATTTTGGACGAAAATGGCCTGCCCGTGATCGTGCACGAAACCCTGTCCGGCAACAGCGGCTGGGTGCAGAGATCCTACAATTTAACCAAGGGCAAATACACGCTCCGCTGGACGTATCACCGCGAGGACGGTGTGGCAACACCTCAGGGGCTTCAGGACACGGCCTGGATTGATGAAGTGTCCGTTGTTGATTTTGGCGACACGACGCATTCACTGGATCTGGTGCCCGGCAGCGCGGTGTCACTGCCGGCCGGGTTTGCGACGTTTGGAAGCAGTGCGTTCTTTGTGCAGTCGGACGAGGCGTATGGCTCCGGCTACGCGCTGCAAGCGGGAGCCGTATCGGCCGGCGGCGTTTCGATTTTGGAGAAACAGCTCAATCTCTCAGAAGATTCGCCGGTCAGTTTCTGGTGGAAAACCGATACCCAAGATATTAACAGCTTTATTCTTTACGTGGATGGCAAACCCGCGCCGACAGCCAAGATCTCCGGCAAGACGGACTGGACGCGACAGACGCTGCGTCTCGGCGCGGGGCTTCATACACTGCGCTGGGTTTACGTGAAGCGTGATTCCACAAGCGACACTGAAAGCCGCGCGTTTATCGATGACTTCCGCGTCGGAAGTGTCGAGGTCTCCGAAGACTTTTCGCTAGGGTATGACCGCGAACAGCCGTTCCTCGGTTATCGCACCAAAGATGGCGGCTTTTTGATTCAAAATGGTGAGGCTTTCGATGCCGGTGGCTATGCACTGAAGAGCAAGACAATCACGGCCGGCGAGTCGGCGCGCGTGGAGCGGTTTATTCAGTTGAATGAATCGGGCAGTGTGGCGTTTCAATGGAAGATCAAAGCGGATGCCGCCAAAGCCCGGTTTGTGTTTGAAGTGTTGGATGCAAACGGAAATGTCGTCGCCGACAGCCGAAAAGAGATCGCCGGCGACATGAGTTGGAAGCCTGAGAGCCTGTCCTTGGCCGCTGGCCGCTATACACTTCGCTGGACATTTGAAAAAGATTCGGATGCTGGCGCTGCTATTGCCGGCGAAGGCGCATGGCTGGATGAGGTGGCATTGACTCAAAGCGCCACCACCACCGATACCTACGACGATGTGACAAACCGCCTGCCCAGCGGCTACAGCACTTCGAGCGACCATCCATTCTTTATGCAGGATGCCGTGGCGCGTTCGTTCCCGTACGCGGTGCAGGCCGGCGCCGTGAATACCGGCGAGTCGAGCTTCGTCGAGAAAACCGTTCAGGTCACCGACACCACACCGCTTTCGTTCTGGTGGAAGATGGATACGGCCAACGCCAACTATTTCCGTTTCTTTATCAATGGCCAGCTTGTGAAGTCCATCAATGGCGGTGTGGATTGGAAAAAAGAGAGCTTGAGTCTTGAGCAAGGCACTTACACTCTGCGATGGGAGTACAAGCGTTCGGACGGCGGCACCGGCGGCGAGAGCCGCGCCTGGGTCGACGATGTGCAGATCGGTCAGGTGTACGCGGACGAGGATTTTGAGTTTAGACCGCAGATTATCACGGACCTCGGCCCCTACGGTTATGTGACTCGGGCCAGCAACGGATTCTTTATCCAAAACAAACTTTCTTTGGACGCAAGCGGCTACGCACTGCAAGCCGGCCAGATCAACAGCGGCCAGACAACCTATGTGCAAAAAGAAGTGCGCATTGAGGATGCGCTGGACTTGAGCTTCTGGTGGAAGATGGACACGGATTCCAGAAACTTTATGCAGTTCTGGATTGACGACACGCTGGTCGACACGATGAAAGGAAAAGTGGATTGGCTCAAGAAAACCGTGCGCATTGATGCCGGCTACCATACGCTGAAGTGGGTATACGCGCGCAATGACGGCGGCATTACCGGCGAGAGCAAGGCCTGGATCGACGATGTGGCGTTCAATTATCCCACCGTGAAAGAGGCGTCCAACGCGCAGGACGTGGAGTATTACGGCTACCGCTCTTCAGCCGATGAAGCGCGCTTTAAGGCGCAGGACGGCGAATTTTACGACGATGAATTTATCGATCAAAACTATGGGTTTGCGCTGCAAGCCGGTCGTGTGGACGGCGGCGCTTCCAGCTGGCTTGAAAAAGACGTGACGTTGACCAAATCGCAGAACCTGACTTTCGCCTGGAAGCTGACGAATGAGGGTGACCGGCTGGATCTTTATATCGACGGCGCCGCGACGCCTATCCGATCCTTGACGGGCCGGGAAGATTGGCTGCGCTCTGTGCCGATTTTACTGGCCGCGGGTAAACATACGCTGCGGTGGGTGTATACCAAACGCGCCGGCGGCACGTTAGAGGACGGAGATACGGCCTATATCGATGAAGTCAGCGTTGGTTTTACGCCGTCGCGGCAGAATTTTGACAGTGGTTTGGCGAGCGATTATGGTTTTGAAACAGATTCGTACACCGGTTTTGCTTCCCAGAATGACGAGGCCTATGACGCGGACGGCACTCTCGAGGTCGATGACTTCGCTCTGAAAGCGGGGGATATCGCGGCCGGCCAGACCAGTTGGATCAAAAAGCAAATCGTGACCTCGAGCGTCGCGCTGCCCATCAGCTTTGTCTGGAAATTGACGAATGCCTACGATTCATTGGTCTTGAAGGTGAATGGTGACGAAGCGGCAAGACTGGACAGCTCCACATCAGCGTATCCAACGCAGTGGACGCGCGTGGATACGCAGTTCGCCGCGAACGGCACTTATACCGTGGAATGGATCTATACGAAAAATGGCGGCACGGTGGGCGACGGCCGCACCGCGTTTATCGATGAAGTCAAAATCGGTTTTCTCGAGAGATTCGAAGATTTGAGCGGAGGTCCCGCGACGAACTTTGGATATGTGACGAGCCCCACCGCAGGATTTTTCTCCCAAAACGACGAGGCTTATGACATCGGAGGATTCGCGCTCAAGGCCGGAGCGATTTTAGCGGACGGATCGACTTGGGTGCAGAAAACCATGACGGTCAGTCAAAACATGCCGGTCTCGTTTGTGGCCAAGCTCACTCACGTGGGAGACAAGGTCGAGCTCTTTGACGGCGTGACAAAGCTGAGAGAAATCATCGCCACGAGCGCAACCGAAAATCAGTGGGTCAAAGTGGACGGCTTGACGCTCGCAGGCGCCGGCGCTCATACACTCAAATGGGTTTACACGAAGGCCGGCGACAGCCCCCCCGACGCCACTTTATATTTAGATCAAATCAAAGTCGGCATTCAGGAAAACTCCGAGAGTTTCACCGGCGAGCCCGTCTCTAACTACGGCTATGTCAGCCCGGCCGTCGGCGGATTCATCGTCACCGCGCTGCAGGATGTGCCGCAGGCATCTTCGTTTGACGAAAACTTAAGCACGCTCAAGGCCCAGGACGTCCAGCCGAGCGCTACGACGTATGTTGAAAAAACCGTCACTGTGGCCCAGGACACGCCGCTCAGTTTCTACTGGAAACTGTCCAACGCGCTCGATTCGATTGTGTTTAAACTTGACGGCACGGTGGTTCCGACACCGTCTGGAAGCACCGATTGGCAGAAGGTTTCCGATATTCTACTCACAGCCGGCACAGAACACGTACTGCGTTGGGAATATGCGAAAGCCGTTGGCAGTGGTTTAAGCGATACCGCCTACATCGATGAAATTGCTTTTGGATTTGAAAGTACCCAGGAAAATTTTGATGATGTTGCTGCGACGCTGGCTCCTCTTGCGTTGGACGGAGGTTTGTCGACGGCCAACAAGTGGGTGATAGCCGGTGACGGCACTGTCAGCAACAAGATTTACACCGTGAACACCCAATATTTGGGATTAAATGAGGATATCACCTCCACCACCAGCCGCTACTATATTTCCAAAGTCACCGAGCCGGCCTTGATGAAAGACGGCCGCGTTGAGGTGGATGTGAAGCTGGACGGCGCGCTGTCGGCCGCGACGACGGAGACCGGCGCCAGCGTTTTCTTTGGCATGTCGTCACCGGCCAGCAACAATAATTACGGCGGCTTGCATGCGCGGCTTGTGCGTGACAACTCAGGACTTGTAAAAGTACAGCTCTACCGCGTCTACAATGACAACCCGCGCTACACCCTGTATAAGGAAGTGGTCTTAAACCCGGCCGATGTTTCCGCAACCTACCAATATCATTTGGGCATTGAGCGAGACGCGACGAGTGGCCGAGTCACGATTTTTGTGAACGGTAAAAAATACATCGATGTGACCCATTCGTTCTTTGGTTCTACCAGCACCGCGGTGAACAGCGGCAATCCCGGTTGGACGGGTCTCGGCGCCTACAACGCGACGATAGACGCGGCCGGCAAGACCATTTCGTTCGACAACTTGGCGATTACGGAAACAAAGAAATACGCGGGTTCGGCGATCGACAGCTTCGCGTTTAAGCCGTTTGTCCCGATTCAGAGGACGGGCGGCGCCCCCAGCGGCCAGTGGCGTATCCAGGACGACGGGACCGGAAACCTCGTTTACACGCAGGTTGCCATGTCCGACGGTGTTTCTCAGGATATTCGTCTGGCCGGTACATCGTATGTGGCCAAATACCAGGGCAGTGACAATTTCCGCAACGGAAGCGTCGAAACTCGCGTCAATTTCGACACGGCATGGAACTCTTCCTGGATAAGCGGGAGCGCGCTTGAGACGGGCGGCAGTGTGTATCTTCGGATGACCTCGGATAATACGAAAGGTTTCCGGGCGAATTTGATCAAGAGCAAAGACATTTCCGGCAATGACAAGGTCCGGTTGGAGTTGCAGAGAATCTTTGCGGGTGTGCCTTGGGTAGATTCCAGCGGGACATTCAATGTCTCCATTGATCTCAGCTCGCTTGTAGACGTCTCCAAGAATACTTACGATTTAAAAGTGGAGGTGGAAGATCTGCCCGAATTAAACCATATTTTATTCAAAGTGTATGTGGACGGGGTTCGCTACCTCTACCGGGAGTATCTTGGCAACGCCTCGGCCTATGTATGGCCGCATTCGGGCTACGTCGGGGTGGGCACTTACAAGGCGACAGCGCCGATTTCATTTGATAATGTGCGGGTCGAAACCAAGCTCCATGCGGCCGAATCTTTCGAAGATACGTTTATTCCGGATGCGTTCCAGGCGATTGCCCGAAGCAACGGAAAATCGGTCAGCGGAGAGTGGTCCATCGTTGCGGGCGCCGGCGGGAATAACGCGCTTGTCCAGACGGCTCGTTACGATGACGACGCCATCGGTGATCCGCGGAAGATTACGGAGACCGGCTATTATTATGTGGCAAAGTATCAGGATACGCGGTCGTTTGTGAATGGAACAATTGAATTTGATACAAAAATAGACGCCGACTGGCAGGAGGGAATTTCCCAGGAGACGGGTTCTAGTGTGTTCTTTAGAATGCGCGCCTCCGATGACGCGCGCGGCCTGCATCTACGGCTCTTACGCCAGAAAGACTCCGCCGGAAATCAAAGCGCGAAGATACAGCTTTTCAGAGTGGGCTGGCCGGGCGGCAAAGCGGACGGACAACTTTATGAAGACAAGACGATCGCTGTCACATCCGATGATCTCTACCGTATTCGCATGGAGACAGACCGCATGTCCGCAACAAACGCCACGATGGTTATCAAAGTCTACGTGAACGACGTCCTGGTTTTCGTGAAGAGTGGTGTTAATTCTGACGAAACATCCGGCTATGTGGGTTTTGGGACTTATAAAGCCACAGGCGGCTCGAACCCTATTTCGTTTGACAATATACACATCGAGCACAAACTGGATGATGCAAAATCCTCGCTTGAAAACTTTACGCCCGACGCACTGTCGGCTATCGTTCGCAACGACAATAGCCCGAGCGGCCGATGGGTACTCACCGAGGACTCTCAGAGCAATGTGCGCTATGTCCAAAGCGCCCGCTTTGACGCCGACGGGACAAACGACCAATTCATTACCACGAACGGCAACTATTATGTGGCGAAGTACGAGGACGTTGACGCGCAGGGCCAGAAGCGTTCCTTCACGAACGGCACCATTGATTTTGACACGACGATCGGCACCACGGACCTCGCCAATAACGATAGTACCGGCGCCAGCGTGTTCCTTAGAATGCGCGCGGACAATCAATACGGCAATCAGCTGCGGCTTTTGGTCGAGCGTGACACGGATGGAAACGACACAGCCAAGATACAGCTTTTCGGCGTGTATGGCGGCAATGCTGAAAGAACCTTGTACATTGGACAACCCCTGATTCCCGGCGGCACCCAGTATGTGAGCGGGGGACCTTCGGAGGCTTCCATCGCTGTTTCCGAGGATGGCCGTTATCATGTGCGCATCGAGGTAGACCCCTCCGTTTCAAGATGGCTTAAAAAGGTGAATATCTACGTGAACGGTGTCTTGTACCTGACGACGTATGCCAATCTGAATGAAGAAACAGGTTACGTGGGATTTGGCACGTACCGGGCTGCCGACACAATTTCATTCGACAATATTCAAATCCAGCACCGGGATAGCGCGCAGGAGTCGACGGTCGATAGTTTTGCGCCGGATACCCTCGAGCGCCTGAGCGGCACCTGGATTACCGAAAAAGATCCCGTCACCGGCGAGTATGGTTTCACCGAAACCGGATCTTACGGGGATCAGAAGCTGGTCGAGGAGAGCAATGTTTCCTTATTTGGCATTACCGGCTCGGGACGGTTTTACCAGGATTTGCCCAACAGCGCCTACAAGCTCGCGAAAATCGAAGGTTCGGATAAATTTTTGAACGGCACGATCGAGACGACGGCCAGCTTCGCGCCGGATTGGGCGACGTCCGGTGAAAACTCGGAGACCGGCGCCGCTATTTTCTTTAGGATACAGTACGGCGGCGGCAGTGCGTCCGGTTACGGAGGCACGGACGAAAGCGGCTGGAACGCCAGACTTCGCCGCGTGAAAACCGTGGATGGGCAGGACTACGCCGATATCCAGCTCTTCCATATTATCACCGTGGATGAGCCGGATAAAACGTTGACTTCTACGAGGGCGATCCCTGTCAATGCCGATGAAAAATACACGATTAAAGTGGACGTACAGGGTTCCTCGATTCGCGTGTTCGTGAACGGCGTGCTGTATATCAGCACGTTTAGGCCCGAAAGCACGCGTATCGGTTATCCGCTTTTCGCGATTCCCGATTTGCCACAGGGATGGGTGGGGCTCGCGGCCTACCGGTCCAAGACGCCGGTGACTTTCAGCCATGTCAATGTGAGCTATTCCCAGGACACGCTCGTCTATCACAACGACAGCTTTACGCCGGAAAAGTTTACGCCGGTCAGCGGCACCTGGGTGATGGAGGATGATGGTACCGGTAACCTCTCCTATCAACAGTCCTCACGGCCGCCACCCAAAACGCTGCCGAGGGGTTTATTGCCTCCGTCGGAGAGTAAATACCAGTTGAGCAAGGTCAACGGATTTGACAACGCCGGCAATGTCGCGATCGAGACGGACATTGACATGAAGCAGGACTGGTCCTTTACCCAAAACCAGCCGGGCGTGATCTTTGGCACGCAATCTCCGGACGCGACGAATATGAGCGTTTCCGCCGGTGTTTTCTTCCGCATGAACGACAACATGGACGTTCCCAATGGTTACAAAGCCTTTATCACGCGTGTGGGGCCGAACCGAGCGCTGCTGCGTCTATCCCGGTTTGATAATGATTCCGTGGATCGGAAAGATGAAATCGGTGTCGAGCTTGATTCCGTCGATATCCCCGTCCAATCGGACGACCACTACCGGCTAAGGGTCGAAGCCAGCGGCGGCTCGATCAAGGTGTATGTGGACGGTGTGCTGATGATTGACGCGGTGGATGACACGTACGCCTCAGGGTCCGTGTATCTGGCTACGCACGCTTACAATTATTCCGGCCGGTGGCGGCCAGTCTCCTTTGACAATCTGAAAATCGGCGATGTGGATTATCTGGATGATGACTTTAACACCGGTTCTCTGCCGCCGGACTATGAACCGCTCAGCGGTGTTTGGGGCGTCTCCAGCGGACGCATCGGACAATTTGACCGCTCCGCCGATCGGGCGTTGGTGAAATCAGCCCTGAAAAATCAGGTTGTCACGGACGGCAGTGTTTCGGCGGACGTGGAGTTCACGTCGGCCGACGCGGGCAATGAAGCGGTACTACTTTTCCGTTCCACGGGTGACGCGAGAAACGCCTACGCCGCGAAGCTTACCGGCAACGGTTTTGTGGAGCTGGGCCGGATTGTGGACGGGGTTTACTCCGCGTTTCAAGGTCAGAGAGTGTCTTTGAGCAGTCAAGGCGTCTCGATGGTCTCGCCAATGAATTTCAAAGTCGAATTTATCCACGACAAGATCAACGTGTTTGTGAGTCGAGTCAAGGTCATCGACGGCTTCACGGATACGAAATTTATTTCAGGGATCGTGGGCGTGGCGACGTCGCTGTCTACCGCGCCTATTTTCTTTGATAATCTCGCGGTGACAGTCACCGATGAGAAGAAAGATTCGTTCAGCGACGCGGTCTTGGCGGACGGCGCCGGATTTAAAGCGCAAAGCGACGAGACGCCGGACGGCGGCGGGTACGCGCTCGAGACCAACAAGATTTCAAGCGGAGAGTCCACAACCTTTGAAAAGCGCGTAGTTTTGAACTCGGCCGGCGAGGTTTCGTTCGACTGGAAAGTGGATTCCGAAACCGGCAAAGCGGTGTTTGGATTTGAAATTTTAAACAGCGGCGGCACGGTGGTCACTTCGGATTCCATCGATGGTCTGGATATTCCGTGGGCCCACAAGTCCTACGCGTTATCCACGGGCACCTACACGTTGCGATGGACTTACTCTAAGACCGCGGATGCGAGCGATGCTGGCGAGGGCAAAGACGCGGCCTGGCTGGACAATATCCAGGTGCTGCTCAATGAGAATGTGCATCGCGATGAGTTTGATCCCACGGTGCCGCTGCTATTTCCGGGTTATTCGGTGACCGAGGGCTCGGGATTTATCACGCAGACCGCGGAAGCGTTCCGTGGCCGCGAGGCGACGCTGCAAGCCGCCGGTATCGGTCCCAACCAGAGTGCCGTGGTTGAAAAACAAATCAGCTTCGCGGGTAACAACGGGAAGCTCTACTTCTACTGGAAAGTTTCCTCCGAACCCAACGATAAGATGGAGTTTTATGTGGATAACGAAACTACTCCGCGAAAAACGATTTCCGGAGAGGTCGATTGGACGAAAGTCGAAATCACCGGCCTATCCGCCGGCAACCATACACTCAAATGGCGTTATGTGAAAGACGGCCAATTGGATGGTGGCGCCGACACGGGCTGGATTGACCAGCTCACGACCACGGAGGCGTTTGATTCACTGAAATTCAACGGCCGTACGAACAGTTACTTTGATTCGTTGACCGGCGGTGAACTGCCCGTGACGCAGGTGGGCCTCGATAATCTTCAACCGATATTTGGCGACACGGGCAAATTTTCCGTGTCGTTCTGGGCCAAATGGGATTTGGGCGACATCGATCGCGAGATGGGGCTGGACGCGTCAGCTACCCGCTTCAATGGCGACAGCGCGATTTTGGATGTGGGCGGTGTCAGTACTTACGGATCGAGCAAAGACAACGGGGGCTTGAGAATTTTCAACGAAGGCCAGTCGTCCACGCTGCGCGTGGATTTGTACGACGCGCAGGGCGATCGCTATACGTTGCGGGCCAACAGCGCGATTCCGTACCGCCAGTGGGCCCAGTGGACATTGACATGGGAGGACGGCGAGCAGGTGATTTATCGCAATGGCGAGGAGATAGGACGCGCCGCGCACAACGTCACTTCGATGGGCATCACGGAAATCAAAAGAACCATCGGCGCCGGTTCTTTCGGCGGCGAGATCCGCGAGATGTCCATTTGGAATAAGGTATTAGACCAAGCTGAAGTTACAGCTTTGAGTCAAAACGCTTCGGCGTCGGGTTCCGGTCTCGTGGGTTATTGGAAGCTCAATGAAAAATCCGGTAACATCGCGGCGGACCAGACCGGCCGCAACAACGGCGCTGTGATCGCCGCGACCTGGAAGAGCAGTGATTACATCACCACGCGGCCGTTTGATGTGAGCTTCACGACGCCGGCCGGCAGCAATGGCGGTTTTACGCCGCAGCGCGACACGGTGCGCGGCAAGACCAGTTATGCGCTGAAAACTAACTCTGTGGCCGACGGACAAAAGACGGCGGTTGAAAAGAAAGTTTACCTCACACAGGACGGCGAGGTGAACTTCCGCTGGAAGGTGTCCTCGGCGCTCGGCGATCAATTTAAATTTTACGTCGACGATTTCGAGGCCGGGCATGAGATTAGCTCTATTTCCGGCGAAAAAGATTGGATGCTCTTTGTGCAAAAATTGACCGCCGGCGTTCATACGCTGCGTTGGGAATATGCCAAGGACGGGGACTCGGCAGTTGGTATCCAAGACGCGGCTTGGCTCGATGAAGTACAGGTGGTTGAAGGCGAACTCTCGTATCAGATCGTGGGACGCGCCGTGGACGGCGTGCAAAACTACATTAACTTAGGCACGGCCGCTCAGACGAGCGGCAACGCGGCGCGCAGCTATTCAGTTTGGGCCAGGACCAGCACGCTGGCGTCCGGCGGTTTATTCAACGCCGGTGATTCGGTGCCGGCCGGCGGCACGTCGTTTTTCTCGTTTGGCACCACGGGACGTCTTGAGGAGTGGATGCTCGACATCGGCGGCGGCGGATTACTGGGAGACGCGCCGCGCGCGGTCGTGAATCTGCCGGGTTCCAGCAAGGGTTGGCACAACTACACGGTAGTCGTGACCGAAAAGACTGCCGATGAAAACAACCATATTCAACTGTGGTATGACGGCAAGCTGTACATCGACTGGAAGATGACCGACGGCTGGACCACAGGAAAATCCGAGCTCCTGCTCGGCCAGTCGCGCTGGTTTACGGCGAATCTTTTGACGTACACGTTCTACAAATACAGCTCGTACTGGCGGGGGGAAATCAAAGAAGCGACTTCCTGGGATAAGGCATTGGCGGAAGACGACATCCGCAGGTTGGCACTGGAGGGAGTATCGGTCGATCAGATTGACGGTTACGACCAGCATGCGCTCGGCTGGTGGCGCTTTAGCGATAAAAGTTTGATCGTGCGTGACGAAACCAAACATGGCAATGACGGCATTATCCTGCCGGTTGGCAATGTGCAGGGCAAGGCGGGCACGGGCAGCGCGCTCAATCTATGGAGCAAAGACGGCCGTGTGACCAATGAGTCGTTTGATTCCGTCTACCTGAGCCAGAGCAAAGGATTTTATATGCAGAATGAGACAGCCTATCAGGACACGGGCAACGCACTGCAATCGGATACGATCGGCGACGGTGAAGTTTCGGTGATTGAGAGAAGAGTGAACCTGAAGAATTACGGCAGCGTGAAGTTCTGGTGGAAGGTGTCTTCCGAGAAGGATAAAGATTATTTGAACTTCTACGTGGACGGTCAGCTTGTTCAATCTATTTCAGGCGAAAAAGACTGGGTGCCGGTGGATCAGGCGCTGACGACTGGCGAGCATGTTTTGCGGTGGGAGTACGCCAAGGACGCGGCGACCGGGAGCAGTGCAGGGGGTGATGCGGGCTGGATTGATAATATTTTGGTTCAGGAGCAGGCGTTCGCCACGACGGCCGTGGACCTGGTTTATGAGGACGCGGTTTTGGACGCCTCCTCCGGCAACGGGATATCCAGCGTGCTTTCGTATCTCAAGAATTATTACGGCTCGAGCTCGGATCCCTACTCGATCAATGGTTTCTTTGACTGGTTTTACAGCACCCCGACCAAGCGCGTCAAACAACCGGAGCGTTGGGTGGCGCCGGGCGCTGTGAACACACTGATCTTTGACGACTTTTCAGCGGCGGCCGAGCCGTTGCCGGCCAACTTTACAGCGGCCGGCGGAAATTGGTTTGTGTCATCGGGGCAGTTGAGACAGATCGCGCCGTCGGATTCAAGTTTCGCGGCGAGTGTCGCCTTCAAGAAAGATACCCAGATTCAAAACGGTTCGCTAAAATCCAGCGTCCTGTTCACATCGGCCACCAACTCGGAAGCGATGCTGGTGTTTCGCGCCAGCGACGACGGCCGGGAGGGCTATGCGGTGAAACTGGGCCGCGACGGCACTGTGGAACTGGGTATGATCCGGGGCGGGGTTTATCAGGCCGGACAGCCGATCGCCCGCGCGGAGGGCCTCGTCGGTGTTTCTGAAAATACATTGCAGAATCTCGAGGTTCGTTTCGTCGGCAGGGAAATTTCCGTGTACCTGAACAGCATGCTCGTTTTGACGGCGCAAGACAGCACATTCTTAAGCGGTGCCGTTGGGATCGGCACTTCGCTAGTCAGGTCGCCTGTTTATTTTGATAATTTTGAAACTCAGGCGTTTGACTCCTACGACAGTTTTGGAATGAGAAATTCCCGTACTCCCGATATCAAAGTGACAGGTTTGAGCGGAGTCTGGGACTTTGTCGACGAAGCCCAAAATCCGGGCAACCGTTCATTGTCTCAGTCCCAGATTTATTCAGGGCCTGTTCCGCCGAGTTCCTACATCAACACGACGGACAGCGCTTATGCCCTGGCCGAGCTGGATGCGTTTACTGCGTTCGCCGACGGCACAGTCAATGTCGACATGACAATCGGCAGCGGGCTAGCGGACGGAGAAGCCAGCGGCTCGCTGTTCTTTAGAATGTCGGATGATCGAAAGAGCGGCTATCACGTCCGTGTCACGAGAAATATTTCTCAAAGCACCGCCAAGATAGAGTTGTTCCGCGTGCGCGGCGGTATCGGAAATTATACGCTCATCGGATCAGCGTCCGTGAATGTTTCGGTCGGCAATGTTTATAAACTTTCCGTAAACGCGCTCGGCGATGCGATCCGGATTTCCATGAACAACCAGAGCGACGTGATCAACGTGCGTGAGACGATGTTTACTGAAGGGCATGTGTTGCTTGGCACCTATCAGGCACGCGCGCCAACTTTGTTTGATAACATTCACGTAGAAGGCAACCGCGCTTCAATGGTGTCCGAGTCCTTCGATCCCACTTTTATTGCCAATCTCCCTTCCGATTTTACAACGCTTGGCGGACAGTGGTCGATCAAGCAAGGCAAGACCACGCAGTCCGAGACCTCCCCCGACCCCACCGCCGTTTCCGCGGCGCTCAAAAACGATGAAATTTTAAGCGATGGTGTTGTTAGCCTCGACACGATGTTCAGCTCGAGCGCCACGAACAACGATTCTCTGCTTTTATTCCGCATGTCGGCCGACGCCAAAAACGGCTATGCCGTGAAATTGAGTGCCGAGGGTTTTGTCGAGCTTGGCAAAGTCAAAGACGGCCGGTGTACGGCAATCCCTGGTCAGAAACAGCCGGTCACTATTTCAAAAGACCGCTGGTATCGACTGAAAGCCAAATTTTTCGACGAATCTATCTCGGTTTCCCTCGATGGTCAGACGATTTTAACGGTTAGCGACAGTGAATTTGAAGAAGGCCATGTCGGCGCGGGGACCGCGCGGTCCAGCGGCGATATTTACTTCAAGGATTTGCTCGCGACCGCGGCTCAATACACCGTCGATGATTTCGCCAACACCGCCGAAGTGCTGCCGGCCAGTTTCGTGCCCGTGGGAAGCGGCGCGCTGTGGAACGTGTTCGACGATCGCGTGCGCCAGTCCAAGACGTACTCGGGGGGTTACACACCCTATCGTCTCCTGAAGAACGACGTGTTCCTGAAAGACGGCGTGATGAGTTCGGACGTGCTGTTTTCGGATGACGCGACGCCGAACGAGGCGATGCTGTTATTCCGCGCCAGTGACGACGGCCAGAACGGCTATGCCGTGAAGCTCAGCACCGCCGGCGTACTGGAGCTGGGCAAAATTACGGCCGGTGTTTACAGTCTGATTCAGAGTGTTCCGACAGGCAAGGTGATCACGAAAGATCAGATTTACAACCTGCGGGTTGAGTTTAGTTCTGAAAATATCCGCGTCTATCTCGATGACTCCGCCGCGCCCGTGATCGACACGACGGACGCCACGTTCTATCAGGGCCGCGTGGGACTGGCGACACTGCGTTCAAGCGCGGCGATCGCGTTTGATCACTTTAGAACCAATGGCGCGGATAAGAGCGCCGACACTTTCGAGGCGCCGCTCGCGGATCTGCCCACCGGATTCACGCCGAGTGAGGATACCTGGGGGCTTTATCAGGATCGTCTGGTCCAGACTGCGAGGGCTTATGCGTCGCGGGATGCGAAGCGATTGCTTAAAGAAGGCGATGATTTCAAGGATGGTTCGGTGAGCGTGGTTGCAAACTTTGACTCCGATTCCGGCGACAATGAAGCGATGATTTTGTTCCGCATGAAAGATTCCCGCAATGGCTATGCGATGAAGCTCTCGACACTCGGGACTTTGGAAATCGGGCGTGTTGTCGACGGAGAGTATCAGAGGATTCAAGGCGTGGATGGGTTGGAGGTGCGCGCCGGTCAAAACTACGCGATGAAAATCGAGTTTGTGGCGGATCGCGTGCGGGCCTACCTGGGCAGTCAGCTTCTGGTTGATTTCGCAACGGAGGAATTTGCGGCCGCGGGACCCGGGCAGATCGGCGTTGGCACGCTCAACTCCAACGCCCACATTTACTTTGACGAACTAAAATTCGAGCCGGTAGCGCTCGTGTACACCAGCAACTTCTCGCCGTTTGATGAAAATGGCGATCTGTGGCTGATTTTAAGCGACAAACTTGGATTCACGATCGGCGCGGATACATTTATCCTGGATGAAAACCAGCGCTCGATCAGCGCCTCCGAACTGCTCAATCGTTTGACGGATCCCGCCGGCGGACTGGACCAGCTTTTCATGAATGTGCGGACCAAAATCGGCGAAAACGGATGGGAGGCAAGCCGGCTTGCTCTGACGAAGGAATTCGGCAACAAGATCCGGTTGCAGAGCCCCGTCCTGGGGGTCACCGCGGACGAGAAGATGGTGGCGGATCTGGCGACGATCGGCTCGATTTCGACGCCGTATTTTGACGTGCTCATTACCAGGGATACGGAAATTTTGACCGCCTCCGGTTTGCCGGTCACCGGTGACGCGTTTAAAGAACTGTATCGGCTGTTCAATAAAACCTCAGGCCCGTCGATACAGGCGACCGTGGAGTTGACCGAAACGGCCGCAGGCCGCGTCGCGCAAAAGATTATTCTCGACCAGGTTGTTGAAGAAACGCAGACGATTACGTCGCTTAATGTGAAACCCCAAGATTTCGTGCGGGATTCGAGCGGAAAGATTATTCAAGTCCGGATCGACGGCCGCGCGATCGATATCGTGGACCCCAAGATCATCTTGAACTACACCGGGATTCTGCCGAACTACGATGTCTCGGGGTTGACGAATGGTGGATGGGACCAACTCCAGAAAGCAATCTACGGAAATATTGTCGCGGGTCGAAGCTTGATGAATGACAGCGACACCGATGGCCAGCCGGACGTGGTGGAGTATCTGTTGAGGAAATCTCTTGTCAGCTCGGTCAATTTCACCGGCGGGACAGACGCGGACGGCGACGGCGTGGCCGATAAAATCGAGATCGGGATTTATGGGACTACCGCCGTGGCTATGGCCGGCAATTTGGCGCTGGATTATAACCACAACGACGTGCCCGACATTGCGGAGACCGCGCTATTTAAATCCACGTACGCGGTCGGTCTTGAACAGTTGTTCTTCGACGATGTCCTGATTCCGTCCGGTGATGCGAAAGCTTTTACGATCACGGCCAATCGGTTTGACGATGGCACATGGGTGGCGACCGAGATCCGCGTGTCCACAGACAGCTATCAGAGTCTTTCGGGCCAGATAAAAAAGATGTCTTTCAAAGGCTATGCCGAGGATTTTGACCCCACGCTCACCGGGTGGGCTGGAAAATTTGTTGAGATTCAGGCTGCGGATTCGAACCGGGATGGGGTGTTCACAGGCAGTGAGATTGTTGTGAAGCCGTTGAGCGTTCAATCGTTCGAACGGCAGCAGTATGGCGCGCTCGGCGCTTACACGGTGGATGCCGCGGCCGGCGGCACCGTTCAGGTGGATGGGATGAGCTATACGTTGGCCGCGGATTATGAGATTTTTGACAACAGCAATTACCGGATGACGCCGGCCGAGTTCGAGCAGTTGATTGA
Organism: uncultured Planctomycetia bacterium; assembly: GCA_964372765.1. Taxonomy (GTDB): domain Bacteria; phylum Omnitrophota; class Gorgyraeia; order 2-02-FULL-51-18; family CAYJSE01; genus CAYJSE01. The sequence continues at coordinate 19,589 of CAYJSE010000014.1, forward strand.
ATCGTTTAAAACCAAAGATGTGGATATGTTTGTGCATGTTGGGTTTGAATCGGTCGGCGATACGTGGGTACCGACGAAGATTTATGTGGATACGTCATTAGAAGAAGCGCTGCGCGACCAGAAACAGACTTTGTCCGGCGAGATCACGGCGCTGGGCACTGATGCCCAGGGCCGCTACGTGATCGTGGGCGGGACACGCTTGAGTTTGGGTGACGGCGCCGTGGTGGATTCGGATGGCCGGCCGGTGGATTGGCAGCAGTTGGGTGAGATTTTCATGCGCAATGATTTGACCGGCATTCCGACGTTTGCGCAAATTAATTTTGCGGGGCGCGACAGTTTAAAAATCGAGCGCGTGGCCCTAACGTCAGGCGGTATCGGCAAGATCACCGGGCGGTTGGATCTCCAAAATGTGGTGTTGGATGAGAGTGGTGAAATCACGTCGCTACGGGTCGGCAGCGAGCAGATTCAGGTAACCCAATTTACGGTGATCCAGACCGAGGACGGCCAGACCGTGGTTGATCCGTCGCAGCTCGAGGCCTACAATTTTGCCGAGGTGAAAGCCGATCATTTGATGGGGTTGTGGCTGGCGCAGGAAATTATTTTACACAAGGTTTCCACGCCGACCGTGCAGGAAATCAACTTCTTTGGCGGGAACACACCGTTCATCATGGTGGGCGGCCAAACAATACAGATTCCGGGCCTGACAGGATTTATGGATCAAACGAGTCAGGGCGCTGGTTTCATGACGCTCGATGAAGTGGCCGCGCGTCTAGCCGAAGAGAAAAAGGGTTTGTTCGTGAGTTTGCCGGTCGCGCAGAGCCCGGCGGCTTTGGCGAACGCCACGGCGCTGGCGGCCGCGTCCGGTTTGACGGCCGAGAGTACGGCGTCAAGCGCTCAAACCACGGCATCCACTATTTTAGCGGACGCGTCGGCGAGTGCGCCGGCTAAGGCCGCCGCGGGATTTGCCGCGCAGGCCGCGGGATTTGCCGCGCAGGCCGCCACCTCAGCGAAAAGTTCAGCGGTTTTTGCCGGCAACGCGTTTCAAGCAGGTTCAGCCGCCGACGCTAGTAACGCCGTGAGTCAAGCCGCTTCCGCCGCCGCGTTTGCCGGCCAGGCGGCGAGTATAGCCAAGCAAGCCCAGGATATCGCCGCGGCCAATCCTCAAGATACGGGCGCCGCCAAAGCCGCCGCCGCTGCCAAAGCCGCTTCCGCCGCCGCTTCCGCCGCCGCTTCAAGCGCCAAAGCCGCGGCGGATTCAGCGACGGCCAATGTGGAGGCGGAGCAGGCCGCCAATGCGTCGTCCGTGGCGACTCAAGCCGCCGCTATCGCCATTGGGGAGGCTATTTCAACGGCCGCGGCGGCGATCACAACGGCGCTGTCCTCCGCTGTCATGTCGCCGTCCGATGCTGCAAACTTTGAATCCGACGCCGCCGCTGTGTCCGTCGCATCCGCTCAAGCCGCTTCGTTCTTCCAAGACGCGGTCGCCGCGGTTGCGGCCGCTCTGAGTGCCACGACGAAGTACCAGGCCAAGGTTGCCGCCAAAGCCGCCGCCGCGGCCGCTCAAAACGCGGAACAAGCCGCCAACCAAGCGCAACAATTTGCCGGTCAAGTAAGCCAGATAGCCAACGGCTATTCGGGTAACTCCGAGATCCAGGCCGCCTCCGCGGCCGCTCAAGCCATGGCCTCCGCGGCCGGCCAGGCGATCGCCAACGCTTCACAAGCCGCATCCAAGGCTCAAGCCGCCGCCGATGCGTTTGAAGCCTCCGGCAGCATCAGCTCGGCCGCGCAGGTCTACGGAGGCATCGCGAGTCTTCTCAATCCGGAAGACTTGAACGTCACCGGATTCTCCGGCTGGAACAATTTTGGAGGGAACTTAGGCCAGGGATTCTGGTACGGCAATGCGAATATCTCGGAGGCTTTGGAGGGTACGCAATCAGATTCTCTCGTACTGGGGCAGCAGGTCACGATGCGGGTGCGCGTGATCAACAATGACGAATCGTCGCCGGACGTCGGCAAGCTGATGTCGGAACGTTTTTATGGGGCAAAAGCCAATGAGCTGAATAATCCCTACGGCCAGTTCCTCTACGCGGTGCAGTATCCGACAGATACCCCGCAGGAAGGCGCCAACTGGTACAAGCGGGTGAAGTTTTTGGACGACGGCCGCTACCAGATCACCTATTACGCGAAAAGCGATGACGAGTATGATCCGGAGGGCAAAGAAGTGGCCCAATCCGGCACGCGGCTCATTTACGATCAGGACTGGAATTTGTCGGAGCTGTGGCTTGCCTCTTATGACAAAACCGGCAGTGACGAAGACGAAAACCCGGGCACGCAGCGCAAAAACATGATTAATTTTCTCGGATGGGACTTTGGTGAGAACACGCTGCTCCCCATCAACGAACATATCCTGAAAGACGCCTACGACAAGATCTTTAACTCCGAGTACGGCGCGTTCACGATTTACACCCAGACGCGCGAGGAATTTGAAACTGAAAAACACGAGGTGATCACCGAGGAAATCGACGCGCTGAATGAAATCGCCGAAACTTACTACAAAACCATGCGCGAGAATCGCTCCGATTACGCCGACAACCAAAAAGAAGTTTTCAAAAACTATTCGGACGCGATGAAGGAAAAACGCGACGCGTTTCTTGACGAAAGTCAGACCACCTACGATAGTTTATTGAAGGGCCTTTTGGGAACAGGGGAAGAGGGTGCCGCTGCTGGGATTGTGGTTTTGGCGCTAATCGGCCTCAAGGAGCGTTTTGCCGAAGCCTGGGCGGAGATGTCCGCCGCCGATTCCGAGTATCCTCAGCTCGGCAAAGGCGCCATGTTGACACAGCTGGAAGCGAACTGGTTCATCCCGATGCTTCAGACGGATTGGGCCAAGGGTTGGAGAGAGTCGGAAGAAAAGCTGAAAGCGCTTTACTATGAAAAACTAAAGCCGTTCCTCGACCGCTTCAAGGAGAAGCTCGACTTTATGCAGGAGGTTATCGACCATTACCAGTATTACGAGTTTAGCCCCGCCGACCAGGATCCCGCCGTGGCGGTGGAAGAACTGACACAGTTGATCCAGCAGGCGTTGGATACTTTCGAAGACACGGAAGAGGAGCAAACGAACCTCTTTACCCGGTCGGCGCAGACCTATCTGCAGGAAACCAAAGATTCTCTGACAACACTGAAGGAGTCGCTGGACAATATCCACGATCGCGCCAAAACCACGCGCGAAGATATGCTGGGTGTTTTAAATAAGGCCAAGGACCAGATGCAAAAGTCCTACGAAAAGACCCGCGATCTGATCGACTTGGACCGCGATTCGAAGCTCAAGAAGATTTTTGATTGGATGGATGAGGCGAAGGCCAAGGCCGAAAAGATCAATACGGATTGGGATCTGCGCGATAAGTTTAAGGACAAAAAGTACGGCGCGCCCACGTACGCTCTTGAATTTATCAAATGGACGGACTTGAATTATGACGGCGTGCGCCAGGGCCAGTGGACGGACGGCAGCGGCGGCGGTATCCAAGACGGCCGTATCCAAAATGAGGAGATTCACGATTCCCAAGGACGGCGCTGGTTGGATGCCAACAACGACAAATTGGTACAGATAGACGAGCTTCCGCACGACGGCGAGGTGTGGTCTGTGGAGTGGTCTGTGGCGCAGGATTTGAACCACAACGGCCGCCTCGATCAGTGGATGGACACGGTGCGCGGCTCGGACGTCACTAAGTTCGAGGAGCTCGAAGAGAAGCGTAAGGATCTTCTGGATGCCGAAAGAAAGCTCGAAGAACAGCAAAAAACGCTGGTCTATAGGATTAAAAATAACCCGATACAGGCGGCCGAGGCCGAGGTGTTGAAGCGGCAGGATGAGCTGGATAAAGTGAAGGCGGATATCACAACCAGTGAGACCCAATACGCGAAAGATCTTAAAGAAGCCGAAGAAAAGCTCCAGAACGCCACGGACAAGCTAGCCCGCCAGAAGGAGCTTCAGACCGCTACCCAAGCGGCCCAGGAGAAACTGACTAGCGCTGAAGAGTCGCTGTCGTCGATGGTCCAAGCGTTGAAGGATGCCGAGCGGATGAGAGATCAAGCCGAACGCGACACGGCTGTGAGCGCCGTGACGGAAAGTCTAACCTCCATTAAGACCGCTCTCGCCGACGCGCAAAAGAAGCTTCAAGAAGTGGGCAAAGACGTTTTGGGCGAGGAACTCCTGGCCTCCTTCGACGCGATTTTCAAGGAAATCCTGACCATCGAATCATGGCTTGTGACCCCGACCTCGCAAACGCTGGTCTCGGACGCCCGGATCAAGTCGGCAGATGTCCTGACGGTTGTGACCGAAGATCGCGAGGCGTTGGATGATCTTTTGAATGACTGGCCGGCTGTGGTGGAAAAGCTCCAGCAGGCTGTGGATAAAGCCCAAACTGAACTCGATGAACTTAAACAATTGCACGAAGGTGCTGAGGCGGTCCAGCAAGAGAAGGTCGACGATGCACAAAAGGTTTTGGACGAGGCCCACGACAAGCTCCAGGCTGCGATCAGTGCGGAATCCGGAACATTTGTTCCGGCCGAGGGCGAAGAGGACCAGAGTATCCGCAAGGCTGAAAAAGACATCGACGAGACGAGGAAAGAGATAGAGGGCTCAAAGGAAGAAGGAAAGAAAGGACTTAAAGAGGAAATCGTCGAAATCGAGTATGGAAAACTGCTGGCGGACGGCACGCGTTCGGGCGGCCTTTTGGTTTCTGGTGCATCGACGGCCGCGTCCTCGGTGATCCCCGGGAACGGTGTCTGGGATGTGAAATTGGGTGTCGGGCAGGATATCGCGGAGCCGGGTGAATGGAACACGACGACGCTCGTGGATTCGGCCGCGACGAAAGACTGGGAAGCGATAGAGCAGAAGGAATTCTCCGCGTATGAAACATCGCCGGCCGTGCAGGCGCTCAAGGACATTTTGGATAAAAAGAAAGAAAAATGGCAAGCCGCCCTCCAGGACTTTCAGGACGTTCAGTCTGCGCAGGCGAGTCTGATCGACGACGCCCAATCGAAGCTGGAGGACGTGCACAAGGGTTTATTGGAGCTAAAGGACAAACAAGTCACGCTGAAAACGAAGGCGGAGGCGGCGTTAAAGAAGGGCAAGCAGGCGCTGGCCGCTTTCTCCAGGGTCCAAACCGATATCCTGGCCAAGGCGTCGGCGGCGTACTTGGGCTCCATCCAAGACCGGAACAAAGCGGCCGATCAGAGAAAGAAAATGATCGAGGAACGTGACAATCTGCAGGATATCCAGATGCCGGAAGTTTTGGCCAAACTTGGGGCGGCCGGGCAGTTGAAAGAGCAGGCGGAGCAGGCGCTCCAGGACGCGCTGGAGGCTTTACAGGAAGCCCAGGCGGGTGAAGAACGTTTAGCCGCCGAGCTCGCCTATGGGGATGCGTTGCGGCAGTATCAGTACGCCGACGCCGAGTGGAAGAAATGGGACCAGCAGTATATCCAGCTCTGGCAAAGAGTGACGTATCTGGGCACAACCGATGAGTTAGGCGAGATCGGCTTTATCGGGAATCCGGATGAGCCAGGCGATGGCACATTGCTCAACAAAGCCGATGAGTCGGTGGAAAAACTGAAAAACTTTTACCAGTCGCAGATGGATGATTTCAAGACCCGGCGTGGGATTTTCCAGTCGGCTGTCCAGAATTTACAGGGTGTTTTAACAAAGGCCTCCAACGAAGAGGGTTCTATGGCCGCCGCCGTGCAGCCGGCGCTAGACAATTTGGAAAAAGCTATCGAAGACCAGAAGGAATTTGTCGACACGTTCCTGCCCGAACGCGAGGACGACGCGCAAGATGATTTGGACGATATCAAGGAACCCGAGCAGGCCAATGTCGATGCCGCCAGGCAGGATCTAGACGCCGCGCAAATTTCTCTACAATCGGCGAAACAGATACTGGCGGATCTGCTCAATGCCGACAATCCGGATACCCTCGCGATTCAAGCGGCGCGCGAACAGGTCACGGCGTATGAAATTTGGGTGGACTACACAACGACGGAGCTCGAGCACGCGCTCGCGATCTATGCAATCAGGGTGAAACCGCTGGAGGAAAAACTGAGTGCCGCCAAAGAAGCCGTCAAGATTGCTTCCGAACCCAGAGCGTTCAATGTCGAAGTGTTGCGGCTCGAAAAGGAAAAGTCCAAGGCCGCTTACAATAACGCCAAAGACTATCAGGATAAAAAAGTCGAAAACGCTCAAGGCAAGTTTGACGAGGCATTGCGATTGTACGAAAAAGCGCAGGCGGATTTGACGGCTGTTTTGGGCGATCCCGACAGCACGACGGTGGATATCACACACGCGCTGCAGGACGTTGTGGACGCGGAACTACGCTTAAACCAAACCCAGAAGAACTTGAGACTTGCCGAGAAAAACCGCCAGCAAATCGTGACGCCGCTTGAACTGGCGCTGGAGTTGGCCGAAAAGGCGCTCGAGGAAGCCGAGGCCGAAGCCGATTCCACGGAGACACCGGTCCCAGCCGTTGTTTCGCTTTTAAATTCTACCAAATCTTTGGCCGAGAACACGAAAACAGCGGCCGAGGACAGAGATGACGACGAGCGCAAGGTCAAGGATGTGGAGATTCTGCTCGAGACGATGGAGCTAAAGGTGGGCGAGATTTCCGCCAGTCAGCAAACAGCCCTGTCTATTTTCAAGAACACGGCCATCCAGGCTTATACGGAAATGAAAGAGGCCGACCAGAACTACCAGGACAAGATCAAGCTCTACGATTTTGATTTTACAAAAGACTACTACCGGTTTTTCTGGAATGACTTGAGCGGCTTGGACCAGTCGAACCTAGGATTTTTTGAGAATGCCAGTGAAGGCATTTACAACCCGCGGGTTCTCGGGGATTTTGGTTATCAACAGAGAAGCACAAAGACGCTCTACACGCTCGAAGACTACACGCAATTTATTCTGCAGGTTTCAGACTACGCTTTTTTCCTGAACAAATCCGAAGAAAGCGCTGTGGCTCAGATGAAGAGTCTGATCGACGACATGGTTTCCGAGCAGGACAGCGCCGCAAACACGATGTTGGATACCCTGCGGCAGGTGGCACAGCAGGAAGAAGATGCTCGCCGTGGTCTCTCAAAAGACCAGAAGGACGCCTACGACCGCTTCGCCAAGGCCAGGGATTCGATGCGGAATTCTCTGGTGGGGCTGAACGAGGGTATCGATGTTTTGAAAGAAATCGGCCGATCGGCGGACAAGCTGGCTGAAAATGCTAGGATTCCGACGGCGCTCGCTGATGTATCTTCATCAAATCCGCTTTCTGACAAGTCTTACGAGCCTTATCCGCACGCGGTCACCCAAAATGCCGGCGGCGATTATCAGAATACGCTGGGTATGCTGGTGACAAGCCAAGAGGCGATCCAAAAAGCCATGCAAGCGTTTTACAAGCGCGATTCGTCGGGTCAGCTTGTGGGCCTGACGGCGCAGATCCCGGCCTGGATTGAAAAAGCCGCGGACTTTATCGAGGCCTCGTTCGAGACGCCGACACTGAAAGATAGGGCTAAAGGCCTGGAGGATTGGACGCGGAAACAGGGCGTATTGCCGACGCCGATCAAGATGCTCGACCCGACAGTGCCGGGTTCATTGGCTTACGAGTGGATCGCGGCCTTTGGCATGGTATTGCCGATGAATGGCCAGTTTGTGGATGGGCCCAAGGTGAGCGGCAATATCGTCGAGTCGTTGGAAGACTGGCTCGCGAACAGTTTCCTTAAAAGTATCGTGGGTACCTCGGAGAGCCGCCTGGAGGACGTACTTCCTTACAAAGAGTGGGACCATGCGGGCAAAGAGGACAAGGCGGACAAGCTCCAGAAGCGCTTGGCCGAGGTACAGCCCCTCCTGCGCGTGGCCCAAGAGGACGAGCATCGTCTGCAGGTCGAGCGCGACGCGTCGCAGCTGCGTCTCAAATTGGCCGATGTGGAATTACAGAAGGTGCAGGAACTATTCGATCAAGACAAAGCGGCGCAAAAGGAGTTGGATTTAGCACAGGACAGATACGATCAGGAAAAAATTGTTGTCGATGCTTTGGAGAAAGCATGGTCCGAGGCTAAAAATCACTCCCTTGAGATTGATGCGCTCAAGGACCCGCTCAACGAGGAAATCCAGACCATTCGCGATGAAATTGACGAGTTGTTGGGAGATAATATTCCGGAACAGCTTACGGATCTGGAGGAGGATCTCTCCTTTGCGGAGCAGGAAATCGAAACCACCCGTACCAACCTCGATCAAAAACAGGTGGAGTATGAGGAGTTGATGTCGGCAGACTCTCCTAAAACAGATGCCGAAATCGAACAGTTGGAAAAAGCCGCGCAGAAGCTATTGGTCGAGATCAAAGTTCTGCAGACAGAACTCCTGAACCATCAAACTGAGTATGACCGCTTGAAAATAGCGATCGTCGAGGTGATGAAGGGACTGCTGTTGCCGGTGGAGCTGCGCGCCAAGCGCGGCGATTTGATGGGCAAAAATATTGTGTTTGACAACCCAGTGTCGGCGCTGGCCAATTTTGCATCCTCCACTTTCTACTATACCTACGCGCGCAGCTACGTACATCCCGTGGATGATAAAAATTACAAGACCTATCAACTAAGTGACACGAGTGTCCGAACGTTAAGCAGCTACAGCAGCGGCAATTTCACGAACAGCGGGTACACGTCCAACCTGATCGGTCAGTATGGCGGCATGATCCACACGGTCAACCTTTTCCGCAACTGGCTCTACGACATTCACACGACGACGACGGCGGTGCGAAAAGTGGGCGATTGGAGCGTAACGCCCGGTTTCACACCCGATGGGGGCTTGGCGCTGCCCGAAGGACAAAGCGACATTCTGCCGAAAGGCCAGTCGGAGATTTATGACTTTAAGGAAGACGCCCATGTGCTGAAATACAAAGCCGTCCAAGACGCGCAACTGCCTGTGCTCAAGTTCTTCGGCGATCTCAAGCCTGTTTTATTGAGAAATGAGGACAAGTACGCCGGCAAGATTTCTTTGACGGACGACGATTTGCATGTCTGGAAAGCCTGGAAACAGCAGGATCTGCCCGAAACCGACGCTCTGCGTTTCCACAACTATGAAGCCGAGCAGACTTCCTGGGACTATGTCGGCCACTATGACTATCGCCTGGAGCTGCGCGTCTATGACCCCTACTTCTCCTCCGGTGAGGCGGACCGTTTCCTGACAGGAGAGCAGTTTATGGAAGAGGATTTTAAGGACAAAAAGCGCGTGATCGAAAAAGATCCGTTTGGCTTAAGCGGGGCCAGCCGTTATTTGATTTACGAGTTTGTGAAGGACGAACCCGGCACCGATCAATTCGCGGACAACACGTATGCTTATTATTCCGACGCGGCCGGCGCCGGCAAGGAGCTGAAGACGGGTATTTTTGATTCGCTGAACGACGATTTCTACTCTAAGCTTTACGATGATCGCGTCAAGCCGTGGGTCGACAAGATGAAAGACAAGATCGAAACCGAGTATGAAAACACCAAGGATCATATCGATGATCTGGAACAGCGCCAGAAAGAGCAGGCCGAAAAGGACCTTGACGAAGCCCTGAAGCATATCTGGAAATCGCGGGCCAATATCTGGAGAAACCAGGCGACCAGTCTCGCGAACAGTTTGAAAGAGTATTACGAGGCCCGCTGGGAGGTTGACGACAAAAAGACGATTCCCTCACAGTTCCAGAGGGGTGCTCTGAACAGCTTTTTGGAGAAGCTGGACGACCCGCTCTTTAAGGCGCCCGATGAATATACGTCGCTGGATCAGTGGATCGCGATGGCCGATCGGATGAAGGAGAAGATGGATCCATTGATGCAGGATTTTGAGTCGGTGATGGGCACCTCTGTGACCTCCGACAAGTACGAGTCGGCGAACGCCGTGCTTTTAAGACAGCGCGAGCGCCTGGCGCAAGGCCAATCGGAAACCCAGGCTTCCTCGGAGGCGTCGATGCAGCAATTGGCCCAGCAAGAGATCGAAATTTTGGACAATTTCGATAAACAGATACAGGGAATCGAGAATACCGCCGAGGCGCTGCGCCAAGGCGCCGAAATATTGAAAAACACGAAAATCGAAAATCTCAAGTCGGCCGCCGCGAAGGCCGAACAGTCGATCAACGCCGTGGCGGACGCGTTTAAGGAAGTCTCACAAGGCGACGAAGCCGAAACCTGGAAGATCGTACTGCCCGACCGGTTTGGATTGGTGGATTCCTATACCCAATCTTCCTCGCGGCTTTTGAATATGATCGGTTTGTACGATGAAGGCATCGAGCGCCCGATGATCGGAGGCTTGGGTGAGCCGCAGCAGGGATCCGCGATGCACTCCTATGTGGAAAGCAAATCGCCGGCGATGCTGGACATGTTTCAAAATTCCTCCACGATCGGCGCCGCGTTCAAGACCGCCGACCTCCTGGGCTCGCTGGCCGGATACAGGACTCCTTCCGAGGACGATAAGTTTCTTGAGAGACTTTATCAAAAGAATACATCCGAGGAAGCGCTCCGTGAAACGAACTCGATCAATAGAGAACTGCGCGAGCTGGCCGTCCGGCTCCTGACGGAGCTGTTTGTGGCCCAGTTTGGTGAGGCGGGACTGGAACCGCTGGGAGCTCTGGAAAACCGTAATTTCCAGGTGGCGGGACAGAAAGTCGACGGATTTGGTTCGCAGGATAAACAGTTGGGTGAAAAGGGCCGCCGCAAGGACGGTCAAGGGCTGGCCGCGGATCTCGAGTCATCAAAAGCAGAGCTTTCATCCGCTTTCCAGCCGCGCGGTTTTGCGCTTTCATTTTACACGAGCGGCGGCAACACGCTTCTTTCAGCCAGCTTCAACGACGACGGCACGTTCTCCGCGTTTGCCTCCTACGGCGGCCGCAACTATAGCTTGGGTACGCAGATCGTGAATGGAGTCAAAACCGGCTCTCTCCGGGTGACAGACCTGAATGGAAAGCTCTTGTATACCGTTGGGTCTAGCATAGACCCGGCGACAGGAATCAAGTCGTTGTTTCTCGAGGTGTCGTTACGGGGCGGCGCTTTTTCATTGACCAGGGACTTAACCCAGTCGGATTTCGGCGCGGCCCTGCATGTGGCGGAGCTTTTAAATAGCGGTGTGGAACTGCCGGAATTGTCTAGGAACGACGAAGCCACAATCGGTGAGGTAATGAAGGCGCTGAGAAGCCAAGACATGTCGGCGGATAGCGTTTTGGGCATATCGGCTATCGGCGTGTTTTTCCTGGAAAACGGCGTGACGGATTTCGGCATTCGCGACAATAAAAATAAAAACGGACTCACGTTCCAGTTTGGTTTAGACAGCTTCGGCAATCTCGCGGTTCAGTTTGAATATGAAATCGCCGGTGTGCTGTTCCGCGGCTCGGCCGGGTTTGACGCGGTGAAGCAAAGTGCCTCAGCGAATATCCAGGCTATTTTCCAAAATGCCGAGGGCCAGGAAGTGTCGGTCACGGTGTACGATTCCGCAAACGAAATCGCGCTGCACCTTACCGACGGCGAGCTTGTTCAACGGAAGTCACAGATCGCCGAGATCGGCGACCTGGGCGAGGATTCCAATAAGCTCAAGCTGGTTGAGTTATTCGCGGGGTTAAAGGGCAGTTACAACTTCCGCTTCGCGGTGGGCGGCCAGGAGTTTGTGGGCACCGCCGCCTCTTTAGCACAGGTCGTGCGCGGCCAGTACGGCTCCGCGCAAACCAGCAACCTGATCTCGGAGTCCGATGGCAAGCTCCGCTTCATGGACAGCGGCGCGCGTCAGACACTGGTATCGGGCATCGAGCGTGTTCTCGCCGCGCCGATCACGCAAGACAGCGTCGCGGACCTCTTCTCGTCGTTGGCCGGGCAGGGTATCAGCGCCTCGGCCGACTTCTTGGACCCGTCCGGAAAGCGGCTGTTTGTGGGTGTCTCCCTCGCCGATTACGCGGTGGTGGGTCGCTATGACGGCAATGAGATCAACTCCGCTTCGATCTACGGCGCCAAGGGCGATCATTTAGGCGCCGCGTTCCGCTCGCTGTCGCAGGAAATCGGTGTCACGCTAGCCGACGGCAGCAGCGCGACACTCAAAGTGTTTG
>CAYJSE010000015.1:0-23471 GCA_964372765.1 uncultured Planctomycetia bacterium
GAATTGGCTCCCAAGCCAGGACTCGAACCTGGGACATGCTCGTTACACTTAAGCCCACGACTTTCGCCGTGGAGTGGACTATATCATGATCCAACTGCTTGGATCCGGGGGGCTTCCGCGTCTGATATGACTAGACGCGTACTCTCTTTCGAGATAGTCTCTGAACCTTTCCGCCACTAAAACTTCGGCGGACTTGGCTGCGGATTACCATAACCTTTCGGTTTTAGGCTTCCCGCAATTCACCCCGTTTTTCGACCGGACTCTCATCCGGAAGCTGCGTCATTCACAGCGAGCCGCTCTACCAACTGAGCTACTTGGGAATAAACTTTTAAAGAGCGAAACAAAAAAGACACGGGCGCTCCGTGTCTTTTTGCGGGGCGCTAGGGATCTAGCGTCCCTTAAATATTGCTATTAACCTCGGAGGAAAGTCCGAGGTAAAAATTCATGTAGCTTGCGGTGACAAGCACGCCTAAAAAGGCGTTTACAAAGCTGATCGCGGCCCCGACCGCGATCTGCGCCGGACCGATCGTGGTCGCCGCCGCGGCGTCACCGCTCACAGCGCCCGAAATGAGCCCCAGGACAACCCCAACCACAAAACCGATCACAAGTAAAATCACGCCGATTCCAAGAATGGACAAGACATTCTTGCGCACCGTGGCCACGCTTTCTTTCACCGAGGCCATCACCGTCAATTCTTTGGTAACCACCACGTACGGCGCCAAAAATAGTAAAAGCACAACGTAGATACCCGCTGAGGCAACCAAAAGCCCGAGGATCAGCCCCACCATCGCCAAAGAATCATTGGCCGAAAACACCGCCGCCAAGATCACGGCCAAAAGTACAAACACGCCGATGATCGCCGCCACGAGAAGTCCCAAAAGTAAAAGTCTCAAGTAGTAGCGGCTTCCGCTCGCCGTGAAACCCCCCAGCGACGCCGTGCCCTGCTTCACCTGATCCCGGATAAACCCAAGCGACCCCGCCTGCATAAAAATGCTCATTAAGATAAAAACGAGACTTAAAGCCACGACCGTGACCGATGTTGAGAGGTCAGGATTGGGAGCATTGAGCTTCTCCGCAAACGGCAGATTGACAAGATTCCACGCAAAACCAAACGCAAAAAGTATGAGCACGAGCGCTATACTTTTAAAAGTCGTCGAAAATCCTTTACTGATCGAGGGGATAACTCCCATACGGTCTCCTTTAATGAGCGCATAACTTAGCGAGCGCGAAGCAAGCTACGTTATACGCGCGAATTAGATCCGCCGAGCTTTTTGGCGGATATTTCAATAACCCAAACTAGACATAACCTAACAAAGCCGCACAAGTAGTGTCAAGACTATTCACAAACGCTACTCCACCACAGTGCGGGCCTTGAGCGCCCGGGACAGCGTCGCCTTGTCGGCAAACTCGAGCGCACTGCCCACCGGCACACCATGCGCGATGCGTGTGATACGCGGTTTTCTGTCAAAGGCGGATCCGCCTTTGGCGGACAGATGCTTCGTGAGATAAAGCGAGGTGGCATCGCCCTCAGTATCGGAGCGAGTGCCCAGGATGATCTCATCAATACCGCCGCCCCTCACGCGCACCCATAGCTCTTTAAATTTGAGATCACCCGGCCCGATGCCCTCCAGCGGCGACAACGCCCCCAAGAGCACATGGTACACGCCGTTAAACCCACCGGACTTTTCCAGCGCGATGATGTCCTTGGGATCGTGCACGACGCACAAAACTGAATGATCGCGTGTAGGGTCCTGACAGATATGACACAACGTATCCTCGCTCAAGTTGAAACACTGTTGGCAGTAACGGATATTTTCTTTCACCTTGGGAAGCAGCTCTGACAGAGACTGCACGCTCAAGGGGTCCGCGCCCAAAATATAAAACGCAAAGCGCTCGGCCGTGCGCGTCCCGACGCCCGGCAGTTTCGCAAACTCCTCGATCAATCGCACCATCGACTCCGGGTACGGCATACGCTAACTCTGCATGAGACGACCGCCAAAAAGATTCATCGCCGTCTTTAAAGCCCCCTCGACCTCCGGAGAAGGCTCTCGAGGCGCCGAAACGGGGCTCTCCCCGTCCTTCACCGATTGAAACTCCACGCGCACCGGCTGCTGTAATAAAGCCTGGAGATGCTTTTCGATGAGACCGCGATTTTCCTGGGTCTCCAGCGATTCGCGGTGAAAAGCCAAGTTTTCGGGAAACGCCACCTTGATCACTCCGTTGGAGAGACTGATCGGCTGGCCTTCGGCGAGATAAGTCGCCACCGACATCTTGATGCCTTTAAGTCCGTGAATGAGCGAGCCCCAGACAGACTCGAGCGAAGCCGATGGCCCGCCCGGTCCGACCGACTGCACCTCGCCCTCGGGCAACTCCTCGAACTCCTGGACTTTTAAATCCTCTTCTCCATCGTTTTCCCGACGCGGTGCCACCGCCCGCGGCGCGACCGGACACGCTGATAAAAGCTTTGAGATCTCCTCGTAGCGCTCTACCCCAGCCAGCTTGATCAGCGCCATCTCAATCGGGATACGCTTCAGTTCAAAACGCTGGACTGTACGGATCGCGTGCATGATCACGCTAAAAAAATAAAAAAGATCGTCGCGTGTGAAAAGCTCTTTTTGCTTCGACAGCGCCTTTTTATAGGACTCGGTCGCCTCGATGAGCTCCATCAAATCCTCGGACACCTTGACAAACAAAAGGTTACGCGTGTGCTCGAGAAACTTTTCCATAAAAAGCAGCGGATCCTTGCCCTCGGACATCGCCCGGTCCAAAAGTAAAAGCGCGGCTTTCGCGTCATGCTTCGCGATCGCGTCCACGAGCTCCAACACGCTCTCTTCCTCCAGCGAGCCGATAGCCGCCGTGACATTCTCCAGGCAGATTTTGTCCTTGGCCGTCGCCGCGATGTGCTCGAGGATGGTCTGGCTGTCGCGAAGCCCGCCGTCCGCCGCCTTGGCGATCGCCAAAAGCGCGTCGTCATCGGCTTTGATCTTTTCTTTTTTACAAATTTCCTTCAAACTCTCCACGATCGCGCCAGCCGGAATCCGGCGGAAATCAAAACGCTGACAGCGCGACAGAATTGTAACCGGCACTTTGTGCGCGGCCGTGGTCGCGAAGATAAACTTCACATGCGCCGGCGGCTCTTCCAGCGTTTTCAAAAGCGCGTTAAAGCCGTCGTGCGTGATCTGGTGCACCTCGTCGATGATGTACACCTTAAACTTTCCCATCGCGGGGGCAAACTTCACGTTTTCGCGTAAAGTCCGGATATCGTCGATGCTGCGGTTGGAAGCGCCGTCGATTTCGAGCACATCGAGCGAACGGCTATTTTCGATCTCGGTGCAGGCCGTACACTCGCTACAAGGGTTTAAGGTAGGACCGCTTTTGCAGTTCAGCGCTTTCGCGAAAATGCGCGCCATCGAGGTTTTGCCCACGCCGCGCGAACCTGTAAAAAGGTAGGCGTGTCCTATTTTTTTCAAAGAAATCGCGTTCTTGAGCGTCGTGACGATCGGCTCTTGGCCGATCACGTCGTCAAAAGTCTGGGGGCGATACTTGCGGGCGATGACGAGATAGGGTTTGGGATCCATAGACCTTATTTTAGCACAAATGAAAATTCGGAGAGGGAGAGATTCGAACTCTCGGACCCTTGCGGATCACACGCTCTCCAGGCGTGCCGTTTAAACCGCTCACGCACCTCTCCTAAAACTAAACTCTTCTCTTTTTTTTAAAATATTCCTGTAGCAGCGCCGCTGCTTCAAACTCCAAGATACCTTCGTGGATCTTAAACGTGTGGTTCCACTTCCCGTCGGCCAACAAGTGCACCACGGATCCGCAGGCGCCGGTCTTGGACTCGCGCGTACCAAAAACGAGACGGTCGATCCGCGCCAAAATCATCGCCCCCAGACACATCGGACAGGACTCTACAGTTACATACACGGTCACTCCTGTCAAGCGCTCGGACCCGAGAGCTTCCGCGCTTTGAGTCAGAGCGACCATCTCGGCGTGCGCGGTGGGATCTTTTAGAAGCTTTGTCTGATTGTGCGCCCGGCCCACAATCTTTTTTCGATGCACAACGACGGCGCCGATCGGCACTTCGTCGGCGTCATAGGCCTTCACGGCCTCTTTCAACGCCTCGCGCATAAAATGCGTGTCGATATCTTTCTGGTGGATAGTCATAGACGGTTAATTCTAGTATAATCGCAGGGCTATGAAAACTGAAATTGAATCCTTTGAAGAACGTTACGCGCGCGACATCACGGACAAGCGCTACTTCGGTTTCCCGATAGCGCCGATCGTAAAAGCCGAGGACGATTTGCGCTCGCCCCAAATAAAATCCGTCGCTTACTTTTCGATGGAGTACGGACTCTCGGCTAATACGTACAACGCCATGCAAAGCGCTCTGCCCATCAGTGAAAAAAATGAGTCTTCCGAGCACCACATCTTCTCCAACATGCGCGCGATGGACTACTACGTGTCCGTGGACGCGGGCCATCGGTTGGACATCCCGATCTACAGCGGGGGCTTAGGCGTGCTGGCCGGCGACACGGTCAAAAGCGCCGCCGACCGCAAGGTCTCACTCGTCGCCATCGGGATTCTCTGGAATAAAGGTTACTTCAAACAAAATTTCTGGTTCAAGGACGGTCAGGTTCCGGAAGAGTATGACTGGGATCCCACCAGCTACCCGGGACTGGTGCCCTTGAAAGCGCGCGTCGAGATCCCGTTCAAGAAAATGACGCTCGTGCTGCGCCTCTGGAAATACTACGCCTACAGCTTTGACAAGACGCACGTGATCCCGATGGTGCTCTTGGACTCCAATATCGAGGAAAACCAGGACTTCGCCAAGAAATTCACCGATCAGCTCTACCGCAGTGACCACGTGGACTGGAAGATCTATCAGCGCGCGATTTTAGGGATCGGGGGCGTCAAAGCGCTGGGGACGCTGGGTTACGCGATCGATACGTTTCACTTAAATGAAGGCCACGCGGCGCTCGCGTTTATCGAAAAAACAAAAGGCCTGTCGGAAGCGACAGTGCAGGATTTAAAAAAACACTTCGCCTACACCTGTCACACGCCGGTCGCGGCCGGCCACGACCGCTTTTCCAAAAAAAATCTGCAGGAGGTCTTTTTGGACGAGGACTTGAGTCGGATCAAAAAATTTGGGACCGACCCGGACCAGGGAGATTTCGTCAATCTTACGATTCTCTGCATGAATACCTGCGAGCACGTCAACGCCGTCGCGCAAAAGCACGGCGAGGTGACGCGCGCGCAGTTTCCGCAGTACCGCGACCGCGTGCAGGCGATCACCAACGGTGTCCATACGCACACTTGGGTTTCGGAATCCATCGCTCAAGTGTTGAACAAGCACGAGGACGCGATCGGCAACTGGCGCCAAAACCCGACGCTCTTGTCCAACGTGTTGAAGCTGAAAGGCGACCGCGCGTTTCGCGAAGAGTTGTGGACGGCGCATCAAGCCAATAAAAGAAATCTTTCGTCCCTTTTAAAAAGCTGGAAAATTGAACCCAACGTTTTCACGGTGTGCTGGGCGCGCCGCATCGCGGCTTACAAACGCCCGAGTCTGATCTTGCAGGACACCGCGCGGCTCCTGGATATCGCGAAGCGACACGGCCCGATCCAGATTCTTCTCGCGGGCAAGGCGCATCCCAAGGACGATCTCGGGTTTACCTACGTCAATGAGATGCTCGACGCCATCGACGCGCTTGAAAAACACCGCGATCTCGTGCGCGTCGCGATGCTGGAAAACTACGACACGTTTTTTGGGAAACTCCTCGCCTCGAGCGTCGACGTGTGGCTCAACAATCCCCTGCCCCCCTTCGAGGCCTCCGGAACCAGCGGCATGAAAGCGATTCTAAACGGTGTCTTACAGCTCTCGACGCTGGACGGCTGGGTGGTCGAGGCCGAGGACAAAAACGTCGGCTGGATTTTCGGCTGGCGGCATGAAAGCCAAGAAGTCGGCGACGAAAGAAATTTGCGGATTAAGGAAGACGCGAACGCTCTCTACGAAATGCTGGAAAACATCTCCGCGCTGTACTACCAAACCAACCGCAACGGCGTCTTTTTCCCCGACACCGACTGGGCGACCAAGATGATCCACGCGATCGCCGCCGCCGGATTCTTCAACACCGACCGCATGGTCGGCGAGTACCAGGACAAAATCTGGAACTACGCCTAACCCGCCTTGCCGGTAATATAGTCTTCGGTTCTTGGATCTCTGGGCGCTGTGAAAATCCTTTTGGTCTCGCCAAATTCCACGAGCTCCCCCAAAAGCAAAAAGCCCGTATCGTCGGACACGCGCGCGGCTTGCTGCATGTTGTGCGTCACGATGATGATCGTGTACTGTTTTTTCAGCTCCTGCATCAGCTCCTCAATCCGGGCCGTGGAGACGGGATCCAGAGCCGAGCAGGGTTCGTCCATCAATAGCATTTCCGGCCTCACGGCCAGGAGCCGCGCGATGCAGAGCCGCTGCTGCTGCTCGAGCGATAGGTTGGTCGCGAGATATTGCAGCTTGTCTTTTAAATCGTCCCATAAGAGCACCGCTTCGAGACACTGCCGCGCGATTTCCTGAAGTTTTGATTTATTTTTACCATACAGATAATGGATGCGCAGCCCGTACACGATATTTTCAAATACCGAAAGAGGGAACGGATTGGGCTGCTGAAAGACCATGCCGACTTTTTTTCGGAGACTTAAGAGATCCATGGACGGCTGAAAAATATCCTCTCCGTCGATCAACACCTGGCCGGTGATCCTCACGCCCTCGACGAGATCCGTCATCCGGTTGAACACTTTTAACAGCGTCGATTTTCCGCATCCCGATGGACCGATGATGGAGGTGATCGATCTCTCGGACACCGAAAAATCCACGCTTTTCAGGGCTTGAAAATTTCCGTAATAGAGGTCCAGATTTTTCGCGGATAGAATCGTTCGCGGTTTTTCCATCAACCAAACTTTCCCGAAATATAACCTTCGGTGCGAGAGTCTGTTGGAGCCGTAAAAATTTTGCCTGTGTCGGCCAGCTCCACGAGCTCTCCCAAAAGAAAAAACGCCGTCTTGTCGCCCACGCGCGCGGCTTGCTTGGTGTTGTTGGTCACAAGAACGATCGTGTAGCGCTCTTTTAATTTCATCATCGCTTCCTCAATCTTGGCCGTCGAGATGGGATCCAGCGCCGAGCACGGCTCATCAAATAATATCACCTCCGGTTCCAGCGCTAGCGTGCGCGCGATACAAAGCCGCTGCTGCTGGCCTCCGGATAGCTTAGTGGCAAGCTCTTGCAAACGGTCTTTCACTTCATCCCACAAGTAGGCGTCATGAAGAGATTTTTCTACAAGAACGCCTAGCATCTTTTTATCATGGACACCCTGCCTCTTTGGGCCATAGCAAATATTTTCGTAAATACTCATGGGAAGAGGCATCGGGAGTGCAAAGATAATCCCCACCTTGCGGCGAAGCAGCACGGGATCCATGTCCCGATAAATATTGATTCCATCCATATGCACTTCACCCGTCATCCGGAAAGTATCATAAAAATCATTCAAACGGTTTAGGGTTTTCAAAAATGAGGTCTTGCCCGAATTGGCCGGACCGATCACACTCAAAATACGATTGGACTCGATATCCAGTGTGACATGCTTTAAAGCAGTTTGCTTCTCGAAATAAACGCTCAGGTCTTTGAGGCTGATTTTCACGGGGTGTGGGGTTACCATTTTTTCTGGGCCCTGAAATGTGAGCGGATCGTGACAGCCAAAAGATTCATCAAGAGCACGATGGCCAAAAGTACCAGTGCTGTCCCGTAGCGGATTTTCTCATCGACGTTGGGTACCTGCGTGGATAAAACATAGAGATGGTACGGAAGCGCCATGACCTGATCAAAAGCGCTTTGGGGTAAACGCGGCAGATAAAATGCCGCCACGGTAAAAAGAATGGGTGCCGTCTCGCCGGCCGCGCGGCTAATTCCCAAAATCGTTCCTGTCAAAATCCCCGGTAGCGCGTGCGGCAACACCGCGTAGCGGATGGTCTGGAGTTTTGTGGCCCCTAGCGACAGGCTGACTTCACGAAATGCTTTAGGCACCGAGTCCAGCGCTTCGCGCGACGAAGTAATAATCACCGGAAGGATCATCACCCCCAGCGTTAGGGAACCCGCCAAAATCGAAGCGCCAAACTTAAAAAATCCCACAAAAAGCGCCAAACCAAAAAGACCGAAAACCACCGACGGCACACCCGCGAGGTTTATGATCGCCAGTCTTACGACGCGATTTAAGCCATTGTCTTTGGCGTACTCACTTAAGTAAATCGCCGCAAAAAGCCCGAGAGGCAACGCAAACACGATGGCGCCCAGCACCAGGTAAAAAGTTCCGACAATCGCCGGAAAAATCCCTCCCGCGCGCATGCCGTTCTTGGGCATCTGGGTTAAAAATTCCCACGAGATGCCGCCGATGCCCTTCGTAAAAATAATCACGAGCACCATGCCAACCGGCACCACCACGAGCAGTGTGCACAAAAGTAAAATAGTAAACGCTAGATTTTGTTTCAATCGGGCTGACAAAATCATTTTTTATTCCGATGCAAAAATACGTCTGCAGTCATGTTGATCACGAACGTAATGCAAAACAAAACGATCCCGATCGCGAAAAGCGCGAAGTAATGGTCACTGCCCTGCACAGTCTCCCCCATCTCGGCGGCGATAGTCGCGGTGAGCGTGCGCACGGGCGATAAAAGCCCATCGGGCATAGAGGCCGCATTACCGGTGATCATCATCACCGCCATCGTCTCACCGACCACACGGCCGATCCCGAGCATCACCGCGGCCAAAATACCGGACGATGCTGCCGGCAATACCACGCGGTAAATGGTTTGCCAGTGTGTGGCGCCGAGCGCGTAAGAGCCTTCTTTATAAATTCTGGGCACCGAATGCAGGGCGTCCTCCGCAATGGACACGACGGTCGGCATCGCCATGAAAGCCAACACAATAGCCCCCGAAAATGCCGTGAGTCCTGTCGGGATATCAAACGCCGCCTTCACCCAAGGCACCACGGTCACCATGCCGATAAACCCCAGCACGACACTCGGGATAGCCGCCAGCATCTCCACGCCCGACTTTAGGATTTCGCGCAGGCGCGGTGGAGCGACTTCGGCGATATAAACCGCGGCCGCTATTCCAAGCGGTACCGCGATGGCGGCGGCCCCGAGCGTGACGAGCACAGTCCCAAAAATAAGCGGCAGGATACCAAAGTCCGGCGGATCCGATATCGGATACCAATGTTTTCCTGCCAGAAAATCAAAAAGTCGATACGTTTTAAATAAAAAAATTCCTTCCTTGAGGAGGAAAAAAAAGATAAGGCTGACGATCAAGACGGTGGCGACGCCGCTAAAGCGGATCACCCACTCGAAAGCGAGCTCTTTAAATTTTTTGACCGCTATCATGATTTCTGCGTGGGAACAAAATCCATCTGGGACACGATTTCCTGGCCTTTTTTGGAAACGATAAAATCTAAAAATGCCCGGACATCGCCGATTGGTCCGCCTTTCGTGTAGATAAAAAGAGGCCTGGAAATCGGATACGACCCGCCTAAGATATTATCAATCGTCGGTGCCGCCGAAGCAGCATTCGCGTCTTTACGAACAGAAAGCGCCTTTTGATTAGAGCTGATGTAGCCCATTCCGTAGTAGCCAATCGCCTTTGAATTTTGAGCGACTTCGTCCGCGATCGCTTGGCTGGAGGGCAAAAGCAGGGATTTGGGAGAAAATTCTTCGGTGGACTTGGAATCCCCGCGGCGCAGCACATGCTCTTTAAAGTAGACATGCGTGCCTGAGTTGACCTCCCGGGATAAAATCACAATCTCTTCGCTCCTCCCGCCGACCTCTTGCCAGTTTTTGATCTTTCCCGTGAAAATACCGGCGATTTGGTCCAGCGTGAGCTCAGAAACCGGGTTATTTTTGTGAACCACCACGGCAAGACCATCCAGGGCGACGACTCGCTCCTTGGGATCCGTGCCTTTGGACCGGGCCAAAGTGATTTCCTTAGGCGTAATATTCCGCGAGCTCATCGCGATGTCACAGGTCCCATTGATCAACGCCGCAAAGCCGGTGCCGGACCCGCCTCCCGTCACAGCGATAAAAGTGTTTGGCTGTCCATTCATGTACTCCTCAGCCCAGGCCTGCACAAGATTGACCATGGTGTCTGATCCTTTGACCTGAATCATGCCAGATTTTGCCAAGGCGGGTGATTGTGGCAAAGCAAATCCGAATAAATTGATGAGTAGCGCGCTAACTAGTAGTCTCGTCTTCATAAATTCCTCCGCAAATGTTTGAGCATAGCTTACAGGGACTTCATAAAGGCATGATAAAGCAATTGCGAAGATTGTATGAAGTTAGGGACGGTTCTTCCGATCTTCTTTCTACACCTACAGTTACGTTGGAACCGTCCCTCGAGCTGCCTTTTGATTAAAAGGGACAGGCCCAACCTAACTCATGATTATGCACTTAGCACAGGTAAGCGTCATTGCGAGGAGCGAAGCGACGAAGCAATCTCGTACTTAAGAGCGAGATTGCTTCGCTCCCCTCGGTCGCTCGCAATGACAATGTGGCTAAGTGGGGCATTACCTGTTCTAAGTGCATAATCATGACCTAACTGATTGTGTGATAAGGGCATACGAAGAACCGTCCCTAAAAGCTAGTCTTTTTGATGGTTTAGGATGCGGAGTAGTTCTTTGGCAAGTAAAACGTGCTTTTTTTCGTCGGAAATCAGGGTCTTTAAGTGCGGTTCGATTGAGTGGTCCTTGTGATGCGCTTGCGGTCTTTTTCTTGAAAATACATGAGATCCGTGCTGTTGCGGTAGTAGAGATTCAGCACAAAGATATCCACCTCTTCTTCCTGCAGCGACTTCGCGATCTTTTTGACAAATTCTTCCGGAAGCTTGCTCATTAACCGACGTAAATCTGATCTTTGCCGAGACTTTTCGCCTGAAACATCGCCTGGTCGATTTTCTCGATAAAAGTGTTTTTATTAAAATCTCTGGGGTCCTCAAACGTAAAAATTCCAAGACTGACGGTCATCCGAAAATAATCTCTTTGCGTCTTAAACCGGTACTGCCGCACGTTCTGCTGGATACGTTCGGCGACCTCTCGCGCGGCCGCAAGCGGCGTTTCCGGCAAAATCACCAAAAACTCATCGCCGCCGTAACGGCCTATTATATCCACTTTTCGGATACTGCCCGATAATAGTTTTGCCAGGTCCCGCAACACCGAGTCGCCGGTAAGGTGTCCGTACGAATCGTTCGCTTCCTTAAAATTGTCCACGTCGATCATGATGCCCGACACGATACGGTGATAGCGCCAGGCGCGTTCCACCTCACGCTCGATCTCCTCCAAAATATGCCGGTGATTGTAAATCCCCGTCACGTCGTCGGTCATCGACTGACTCTCGACAATCGCCATCGCGTGCTCGATGGATTTTTTCTGCAAAAACAACCGGTCGGCCCAGTGACCCAGAAAATACCCAAACACCGAAAACGCCAGCGGCGTCATGACAAGCAGATACAGATAAAAGAACGGGTCCACCTTGACGGAAAACACGAGACTCAAGAAAAATCCGCCGACCGGCGCGCCGAGGCCTAGGATCAGCCCCGCTCCTAGCCCGAAGGCGGCGTACGACGTTTGGAACCTCCCTTTATAATTATAACAATGTTTTAATCTCAAAAATCACCTGATGGCCGTGATAGTCGTTGCGGCCCTGCGCCGCGCCGACATGGTCCTCAAAATCCACGTAGTGGTAAATGAGATTCGCGTGATGGTCCTCGTCGATCGTGTAGCTCAAAGCGCCTTTCGGGATCATCTGGTAGGACCGAAAGTTCATCGCCTGCCAGTTGCCCACCGAGAAAAAATGCCTCAACCCCCCTTCCAGCGACCAGTGTTTCGCCAGCTTCAAAACAAGATTTCCTGAAAAATTATAAACATCCTTGTCGATGCTTTGCAAAATCGCTGGAGCCTCTTTGCGAAACTTCACGTGTTCGACATAACCGTTGAATGAAAGCTCCGGCGTACACTTCCAATCGAGACTCACACGCTCGACGCCGATCGTGCCCTTTTTGGAATTTCCAATCGATGGATAAAACGAATCGCCAAACAGCGTGTCCTCGCGGTCGGTGGCGAGATCGATTTGCTTCAGGTAATAAACGACGCCCTTCAGTTTGATATCTTTCCCCATCGGCACCGTGCCTTGCGCGTTTAGCCCTTGAAAATTCGCCGGGTAGCTTTCGCCCTTGTGATAACCCATCAGCTCATAGTTTTCCTCGAGGCGCTGATATTGGGCTTTTAGCTCGTACCCGTCTTTATTTTTCAAAGCGGCGCCGGCGACGTACGCGGCGCCGTCGTGGGACTCACCCGTGTTTTCGCGCTCATAATCCGTTTGCGCGAACGTGAAATACGGCACGAGTCGGTCCGCTAGATTATAAGAAGAATCAATAGACCACACAGACTGATTTTCCCCTACGCCCGTGGTCGGCCGCAGGCCGTCGTTGACCACGTACGTAAACCCAACATTCCCATCCAAAATATCCATGGCCGCGCGCGCCCCATAGGCATCGCGCTCCAAATCGGACACCGGCGTGGGCTCCGTGGCGCCGGTGAATATTTCCAAATGCGCGTGCTTTTTTGGCGCGTACTCATAGTCGCCCAGAAAATCCACGCCGCGCAGCGGGTGCCGCCCTTTTTCGAGCTTTCTATCCTCTTTCTCGAAAAAACTTTCGTTTGTGATCGGCGCGCGGTAAACCAAATTTCCCAGCTTCACCTGATTAAACTCTTTTCTTGAAAACTCCGGAAGTTTGTCGGGTGTCAATGTGCCAGCCAGGAATTGGTAATCCCAACGCTCCCCCTTACTTTTCACAAACCCGTGGTAAAGGTCCGTTTGAAAATGGGGCGTTTCGATGAGGCCATTCTCGCGGGGAAAATTGTCCCATGGAAGTTCCTCCCCAAACACGCGCCCGACTGTACGATCACCGACGAGCGAATACAGTTCCATCAAAAATCCTATTTTCGTCTCCGGAGACAGCGCGGATTCCAAACCGATATGGGTGTTGTTCGTCAGCGCATCGCCTTCGGTTAAAGGATAGTTGGCGTTCGTGGTAATGCCGGAACCGTTGAACGTTGACTGACGCGCACCCCAGTTCATCTCGAAAAGCGACATGTCGTAGGTTGTCGCTAAACCCGGGATCTCGGAACCGGGACCGGAAAAAGATTGCGTCGTCAACACCGTGTGCGTCTTACCAATAATTTCGGGCCGTGTGGGAAAGCTCTCCTGGGCCCAAGCTTGAGAGGCTAATAGAAAAATAAAAACGGTAGCGAGTCCCAACCCTAGATTTTTCACATCACCCTGCGATTTTCTCCACTACCCAATGCCGCCAGTGCCATGCCGGCCAGCATGCCGGAAATCAGCCAATGGCTCGAACGCCGTTCTCTTTCGGAGCCGTTCATCACCCGCCCTCCTTCATCGCTTGAACCAACTGTCTTTTTTCATCGGGTTTCAGTTCCTCGTCCGCCACGCGATACAGATTCTCGCTTTCCACCCACATGTGACTGCGTAGCAGTGAAATAAAGTATACACCTCTCTGATACAGCTTCCAAACGGATATTGACGCTTCGAGGCCGTTTTTACGCAGACGCCGCACCAGCGCTTTCATTTCTTCCAAACTGTTCCGGAAATCCTGGTGCTCTGAAAGTAAAAGGTAGATCAACGACTGCAGTTTCGGCATGTGCCGTTCTAGAAACGGAAAAAGTACGCGCTCTTCCTCGCGTAAATGCGATTCAAGCTCTGATTTGAAATAAACGATCATCGACCCGATCTCGCGCACGTTTTTCCCGAGATGCGGTTTTCCCTCGCATCGGAGACACTTGAGCATCTCGTGAAAGCGATCGAGATGATCCAGCGATTCGCCGTGCTTACCTTCAAAAAGGCCATAGATACTTTTTTTGGACACGACTGCCTGTTTCATCGGTTTCTCTCTTTCCCAGGATCCAGTATGCCAGAAACCGAAAACAGAATCTGTGACGGACGTCACATGGCATGGTAGGGACGGTTCCCGTCCCTATAAAATGCCGGAAAGACCTTCTTTATTTAAAATAACAATCTGGTGAGGTTTGATATCGATGAGTTTCTCGCGCTTTAATTGATAAAGATGGCGCGCCACGGTCTCGCGGGAAGTGCCCAGCCGCCGCGCGATCTCTTCGCGCGTAAACGGAACCGCCAATACCGCATCTTTACCGGCCATGTCGAGCAGAAATTTCGCCAAGCGCTTTTTGACATCTTTCAAGGAAACTTCCTCGATGAGCGAACTAAAACACTTCAAGCGCTCGGCAAAAAGCTCATTCAATTTCAAAGAAAGCTTGGAGTTCGCGCGCACCATCCGGACATAATTTTCACGGGACAAAAACCATACCGTGCACGGCGTCATCGCCTCGGCGGTGGATGCGCAGCTCCAGTTGGCGCTACCGGGATTACAGGCGCAGGTGTCACCCGCCTCGAGCGTTTCCAAAATCTGTTCGCGGCCCGATGATGAGGTACGGTAGAGTTTTACACGGCCTGTGCGGACAACAAAAATCCTCTCACAGGAAGCGCCCTCATGAAAAAGAACCTCCCCTTTTTCAAACGATTTTTCACGTAAACAATTTTGAACCGACGCAAGGTCGCTTTGGGAAAGACCATTGAAAAGCGGGATGTCTTTGATCGTGACAGGCATGGTGCATCATTCTGTCACAAAAAAAATCTTGCGACAATTAAAATGCTCGTACCAGTTTAATCCTGACAAATTTCTCTATTGTCATTGCGAGGCGCTTTAGCGCCGAAGCAATCTAAGCTAGTCCAGGTCCAGCAAAGATTGCTTCGCTTCGCTCGCAATGACGAGAGAGCCTACTTAGGTCCCTGCAGGGTCTCGAGTGATTGCGCTTCTTTTTCCGAAATGTACTTAAGCCCCAATTTCCTCGTGAAGGCATCGATCAGGCACACCTTAAAATAATGCCCTTTTAACTGAACCACCTCATCAATCTCGAAACTCTTTGGATTATAAGACACGCCTCTTTCTCCTTTTTTCGTTCCAGCTAAAACCTAACGTATTCGAGAAAAAATATCTGTGACGGGCGTCACTTATGGGAAAAAGAAATCAGGAAGTGCGAGCTTCTCCGAATCTCCTGCGCCACGATCACGCCGCCGCGTGGGACGCCTAAAACAACGGGATCTTTTCTCTGAAGATAAGAAAGCTCACGGGCCAGCAGCTCTCCCGCCTGGTTTCGGTCGAGAAATTTATCGGAACTCTTGGATAAAATCCGGCATCGTCCCATAGCTCTACCCCCACCTCCACACTTTACACCCTAATCCAAATCGGGTCAAACGTCCGTGACGAAGATCACTTCGCGAGAATACCCCGTTTTTATTGTACACCTTCAAGCAGCCTCCGGCCAAGAGAGTAGGGAGTTGAGCGCGCCGGACAGATAGTCGAAATCCACCGGCTTAGTCACGTAGTCATAGGCCCCTAGCAGGATTGCTTGAGCGGCCTCTTCCTGGCTATGGCTCCCCGTAACCATAATCACTGGCAACGAAGCTTGAAGCTTTCTCATTTCAACCAAAATCTCAAACCCGCTCATATCCCCCAATCTCAGATCCAAAAGTACCAGCTGAATCGGTGGGGACTCGCCCTTCGACGCTTTTAGAATCTCCCCGATCGCGCCTATCCCCGTCTCGGCTTTGATCACCGTGTACCCCCAAAGCTCAAGCCGGTACCGCATCAGGCTCAAAATACTCAAATCATCATCGACGATCAAAATTGTTTTGTTTATCATGTCAGCCTCCTTCTCCTTTGGGCAGTTTTTCAAAAAAAACAAGTTGGTTTTCTATCGTTTGTTTGAGCATCGCGCTATCACAAGGTTTTGAGAGAAAATCATCGGCGCCCAGCTTTATAATCTGTTCCTTGGCGTCCTCCGGCGCAAGACCTGTAAGCACAATGACCCGCGCATTTTTAAGCTCCGGGGTCTTTCGGATAAATTCGCATACTCGAAACCCATCCAACCCCGGCAGCTTTAAATCCAACAGGACAATATGCGGTCCAAAACCCACCAGCGCCGTCCCCGCGCCAAATCCATCGGCAGCTTCTCGAACCATAAAATCCGGGAAATATTTCTCTAAAAATATCCTCAAATATTTTCGCACATCGTCTTCATCGTCTACGATGAGAATCTTGGTCACCGATTTTGGCTTGAGTAATTCCTGAGGTACGGGTAGCTTGAGATGATTCAAAAATAAAACGATTTCGTCGGGTGAAATCCTAAAATGTCCTCCGGCCGTCGAGACAGTCTTAATCCTGCCCTCATGGATCCAGCGAACAATCGTAGCGGGATTTACATGACACATCTTGGCGAGCTCAAACGTTGTGTAGTATCGAGTCTCCATCACATGCCTCCTAATCCAAGCGTGCCATGTTTGCAATATTTATCAAGATTGCAATATTTACACAAAATAAATATTTGTACGATTAACTGATAATTTATTTCCCGTCGATCGCTTTGCGCACAGCCCGAGCCAGCGGCATGATCATGTAGGGTTTGGGTAGGAAATCGACAGCGCCGTCCCGGATGAGTTCTTGGGCCGTGCCCTCCATCGTATAACCGCTAGATACAACAATTTTTGCTTTAGGATTGATCGTCAAAATTCCTTGCAGGGTTTGACGCCCGGTGAATCTGGGCATGGTCATATCGAGAATCACGAGCGCTATTTCGTCTTTTTTATCCCGGTAGATATCCATTGCCGTTTGACCGTCAGCAGCCAAAAGCACCCGGTATCCTAATCGCTCTAAAAAAACCTTGCCGAGATTGCGTATCGTTTCCTCGTCATCAGCGAAAAGAATTGTCTCTTTGCCCATTGGCAACGCTTCCTGAACCGGTGTACTTTGACCCTTGAATGACGCCCCCGGTTTAGCGGGCAGATAAATATGAAATATCGTCCCTTGACCCTTTTGGCTGGAAACATCCATCCAACCCGCATGATCTTTGACGATATTAAAAGCTGTAGCCAGCCCCAAACCTGTGCCTCCCTCTTTACGTTTGGTTGTGAAAAATGGATCAAAAATGTGAGATAAATCTTCCGGCGATATCCCTTCTCCCGTATCCCGTATATCCAACACGACGTAATGCCCCGGTGTGTGTCCGGGCTTGACATGCTGGGGATCAAAATCGATATTTTGAGCGCTGATTCGCAGCTCACCGCCTTGGCTTTTCATGGCGTCCCGGGAATTTGTCGCGAGATTCATTAAAACAGTCTGTATTTCAGTAAAATTACCCTCGATCGGCCACAAACCCTCCGGACAGGAAAAATCGACGCGGATATTCGCGGGTAGAACATTTTTTAAAAATTTTTGGAGCTCTCCTATGAGTTTGTGTAAATTGAATAATTCCTTTTTATTTGTCGACGGACGGCTAAAATTGAGAAGCCGCTGGACTACATCCACACAGCGCTGGGCGGCGTCGCGTGCGTCAGTTAAAATAGCATATGTAGGGTCTTGAGTTTTAGTTTGTTGTAGAAGTAAATCTAGATACCCTATCACCGGGGTCATTTGATTGTTCAAGTCATGCGCGATACCGCCGGTCAAGGTGCCGACGGTTTCCATTTTCTGAGATTGGAGAAGCTGAGTTTCCATCTTCTTACTTTGAGTAACATCACGCACAAAGGCATTAAAAAAAATTCCTGACTTGTTTGGCACGGCCCAGATGACAATCTCGATCGGAAATTCCCTTCCGGTTTTGTGAAGCGCCGAAAGCTCCAGTCGCTTGCCCAGCACCGGTCCCTCACCTGTTTGCAGAAACTTTTTCAGACCCTCCCGATGACCTACGCGGTATTTTTCAGGCATAACTGTTTCGGCCAATTCTTTGCCCAAAATTTCCTCCCGGGACCAGCCAAAAGTCTGTTCCGCTTGACGATTCCAGTCGATCACTTGTCCATTTTCATCGATGGCAATAAACGCATCCGCGGCGGTTTCGATCACCTGGCGCACATACGCTTCGCTTTCGGTAAGCGCTTCGGTTCTCTGACGTACCTTTTCTTCAAGTTCATCGTAAAAATTCTTGAGCTTGACCGTCATGGCGTTAAACGACACCGCGAGCTGGCCGATCTCATCATGCGTCGATACATGAACCGTACGGGACAAATCGCCGCCGGCTATAGCCTGTGTCATCTCAGTCAATGCCGTAATCGGCCGCACAATAAGCTTGACCGCTATCAACAGAAAGAAAAACGACAAAATAATAACAAACCCAATCACGATCGACATTAACTTAAATGCGTTGCTGGAAGCTGGCACAAACGCCACATTCACCGGCTGGGCCAAAACGAGCCCCCACCCGGAACCGCCATAATGTAAATAACCTTTCTGCATCACAAGCGACACAAGAATCTTCTTAAGACTTAAATCGGTTTCGGTGACAAAGGACGCGCGCCGGCCCTTTTTAAACTGATCAAGAACACAAATTCCCTTTTTTGTCGGACACAATAAGTTCTTGGCCGAAACTTTGTCCATATTGGCGGCGATGACTTCACCGTTTTTGTTCAGCAATATAGCCTGTGCATGCAGCTCTTCTAAAATCTGCTCGGTCACAGGCCACGCAAAACCGCCGATCACCACACCCACCACGGGTTTGGCGCTTTGGGTTGTATCGACGATGGGAGCCGCGAAAAAAACGGTGGGTTTGCCATCGTCATCGAGCAATAAATAATCCGAATAATAAACGTTTCCACTGATAACCGCGCGATAAGCCTCTTGGCGATGTGGCTCGGTATCAATCAGCTCCCCGATTTTTCCTCTGGGAGTGGACGCGACAATCGTCCCCTCCATATCCACGATAAACAGCACATGCCAGGGTCCGGATACCAAAGACAAATCTTTCAACCGGCGAAAGACTTTATCGATCAATAGCCCATCGTTTTTTCCGGCCGGATCCGCCAAAAGCTCCGCAAACACCGAATTACCGGCAATGGCCTGAATATCCCCGTAACGTTCATAAAAAATACGGTCGATTTTATCCATGGTCTGCCGGGCCAGTTCTTCTTGGCTATCCGTAACCAACCGAACTATCGTGGATTTGGTAAAATTAAACGCAAAAAATCCCAAGACCGCGGCCGTGATAGCGGCTATAAAAGCAATGGATAAAACGATTTTGACCGAAAGTTTGCTAGTCACTGGAGAGATTTTTGATAAATCGGCGGTCGACCAAGGAATCGGTGTCAAAACCCAAAGGTTTCGAATCGCGGTGGCTTTGAATAAAGTCTCCCACCTCCCGCAAATTGCCGTATATCGACCGTAAGCCCGCCGCGTAGGTAAACGCGGTTTTATTGTCACGTGGGTAAAGCATCTGAACGCCTTCGAGCTGACGCGCGATACTTTCCGGCGTATCGCCAAATCGCTTGGCGATAATCGCAAGCGCCTCTCCCGGATTTGTTTTGTAAAACGCCAGCGCTTTGAAATAAACCGTGATGACGGCCTGCACTGTGTCCGGATACTGCTCAATAAAATCTGCACGAAACGTTAATACATCCATGATGAGCCCCGGAGAGTCGCTTGAGGAATAAATTTTGTGAAAATCATCGGAACCTAAAACCTGCGATAAAAATGGCTCGTGCGAAACCGCGACATCCAGACTCCCCGCTATCAACTGGCGGATGGTTTCTTCAGGGTTGCCCGACACAGCAATCACATCCGATAGCCGCATTCCGTTCTCACGCAAGGCCCAGCCCAGCAAAAACTCTTCCAGCGTATTGGGCTCAAAACCAACCCTGCGGCCTTTGAAATCCTGAACGGAAGTAATTTCTTTTTTAGCCACAATCGCGTCAGAACCGTTGGAGTAGTCGATCGCCATCACGATGCGGTGATCAAACCCATTCTGCGCTTCGGTGACCGCGTCGAGCGTGATGTTGGCTCTGCCCTGCATTTTACCGGCCTGATAGTCCTTGGACAGTTCGCCCAATCCGATGTACTGCCGAATCTCGACATCCAATCCCGCTTCTTTAAAAAATCCTTTTTCTTGGGCCACGTATAAAGGGAAGTAGCCGGGCCAGGTTTCGGCGCCTATAGTGATTTTTTCTTTGTAGAGGGACTTGGAGGGTTGTTTATTCGAAGCGTTTACTATCTGAGGAATTCCGATGCACACTATAAAAATAACGAGACCGGCAACGAGGAAAGATTTTATTTTCATTCAGATTGAGCTCACGTTTGTTATTCTAGCATAATTCGGTTGTGTTCGGCTAAAACGTCAGCTTGACTTCACCCTTGGTTTGAATCGGGTGTCCATGATGGAAATTACTTCGTTATAATACCTCGCAAACTGCCCGGCACCGCGCCCGAAAACAGCAAAATCAGGCCGGCTGTAAATGTAGCAACGCTTAAGAAAATGGGGATTAGACTTCCCATAGAACCCCTTAGAATTGGTGTGCCCAGTAGCTTTTTGCCATGTTTCTTGGTATATTACGAACTTCATTTTCATGTGCCCGTAGCTCAACTGGATAGAGTATCTGACTACGGATCAGAGGGTTGCAGGTTCAACTCCTGCCGGGCACACTGTTTTCAATAATAGCTTCATCTACGTTGTTGCCTGCTGCGCTTCCTTGAGTCAACGTGCTTTTTAGCACGCCTCCTTCGGGCGCTTGCAGGCGCCTAGTAGCTGAAGCTATTATTGAAAACATAATATTGACGCAGGAGTTGAAGGGAGCCGCCGAGCCAATAATAAATGACGACGCGACCTTAAGGAGCGTCGTCGACCACCGAGGTGGCGGGTGGCCGACCGGAGCTTCACCCCGTCTTGTCGAGCGTGACGATAGGAACGCGAGACTGTCTAGGTGAAGCGGAGGCGCCAACTCCTGCCGGGCACACTTACTTTTTCTTTTCTTTGCCCTTGGCTTTGAAATTGCCGGACCCATCAAGTCCGGGCGGTGTGTCACTGTCCCCCCAACCGGTTTTATTACCGTGATCCCAACCCGGTGGACGCCAGCCTTCGGGTTTTCCTTTATGCTTTTCCTTGTGTTTCCAATCTCCGCCTTCATCGGAATCAGGAGATCCTGTGAGCATATCGGCGATCGTATCGGAAACTCCTGAACCACCGCCGTCAGACTTCTGGCTTTTATCCGAGGAATCGTCACCGGCCATTTTCGCCGCCACGGCGCCGGTCACCGCACCGGTCAGCGCGCGTTTCAGAACGGTTTTGTTTGGATCCTCCGCCGGCGGATAAACCGTCGTCTGCACCGGCTGCATGTAGTACTGGCCGTCCGGACCCTGAACCTGCTGATACTGAATCTGTGTTTGGGGTTGAGGTTGGCCGGAACCTGTGACATAGTCGAGCGCCGCTCCGCCAACGACATTGGTACCCGCGCCGACGAGAGCGCCTTTTAGCATCTTATTGTCGCCCGATTTTTCTTCAGCGTACACGACCCCGTAGATCGTCACAAAGTACAGAATAAAAATTCCCACCGCTTTTTTCATAGAGAACTCCTCCAATAAACAATGCATTATACCTCAAAATTGGCTCTGGGGACAGGCGGTTTAGTGCCTGTCCCATGATATAATCTCCGCATGGCGAAAACTGTCGCGTTTAAAAGTTGGGGTTGCAAGCTGAACCAGTATGAAGTCCAGGCATTGCGGGAGGGGTTTTTAAGGCATGGCTTTTCCGAAGTGCCCCCTACCGAAACCGCGGACTATTACGTTTTGAACACCTGCACCGTCACCCAGCAAGCCGACGTGGAGGCCCGGGACTTTATCCGATCTTGCAATCGAAAACATCCGGACGCCCAGATTGTCGTCACCGGCTGCTACGCCACCGCGGCGCCGGAGGAAGTCAAAAATCTCCCCGGCGTGCGGCTTGTGGCCGACAACCAGTCCAAAAACCAGATTCTTTTCCAGATCACAGGCTCACCCGAAACTTCCGAGGAAGAAAGCCCCTTTTTCGCGCAAGGCATCAGTTATTTTGAGGAACGGAGCCGTGCTTTTGTGAAAGTGCAGGACGGCTGCAACTATTTCTGCGCGTTTTGCAAGATCCCATACGTGCGCGGGCGTCTCGTTTCCCGAAATGAAACGGCTGTTCTGAACGAGGTGCGCCGCCTGATTGATTTTGGTTACCAGGAAATCGTGTTAAGTGGCGTGTGCCTGGGGTCCTACGGAAAAGATACAAGCGACGACCGTAGCTTGGCCAAGTTGATTCGAAAAATCATCGCACTTCCCGGAAAATTCAGGATCCGTCTAAGCTCCATCGATCCGCGCGATACCCCGCTCGAGCTTGCCGAAATCATGGCCGAATCGCCGAAGCTTTGCCCGCACCTGCACCTGTCACTTCAGTCGGGCGATGATAAAATCCTCTCGCGTATGCGCCGCGGCTATACCACAGCCGAATTTGAAACGCAGGTCGGCGCCTTGCGAAAAATCGTGCCCGATATCGGGTTTTCAACCGACGTGATCGTCGGCTTTCCCGGAGAAGATGAGGCCTCGTTTGAAAATACGCAGCGCTTCTTAGAAAAAATCGAGTTTCACAAAGTGCACGTTTTCCCCTACAGCGAGCGTGAGAAAACCAAAGCTGTCCATCTCGACGAAAAAATCCAGCACGCGACGGTCAAGGCCCGCGCGCGCGCTCTCTCTGAATCTTTGCGCCCGGTAACAGAACGTTTTCTTGAGCGATTTATCGGCAAAGAACTCGAGATCTTGGTTGAAGGCCAAAAAAATAAAGATGGTTTTCTGGAGGGTTTTTCTGAAAACTACATCCGTTGCGTCTTTTTAGGAAGCGAAAACTGGCATGGAAAAACTATTAAAGTCAAAACCGTCGAAATAAAAAATCAAAAACTTTTCTGTTCTCCTACACAAGCGTCGGGATCTTCACTGGATCCACGGACTTTTTGCGGCTGATGGCGGTTTTTCAGGGAACCAGGAGAAATTCGACGGCGCTTAAGAAATTTCCATTGAGATCATAAGTGACTTGTACCCAGCGGTTCACAGTACGCCAGGTTGAGACGGCTACAGTCAGCTTCCCGTAGTCCTTGATCATCACGTCACCCAAGGTCACACTTAAAACAAGCGTCATACCTAAAAGGTTTGGAGTAGATGTTAGATAGTTGGCTTTGTAATGGGTTTCTGTCAAGACAACACCTGTTGTCGGATTGACTTCTTTAAACACGACATCAAACACTCCGTTTGAAATCGGCTTCGCGTCCACCACCCATCCGTAAGTATCAGATTTGAGAGTAAAGGGTTTATTCTCAGCAAAATAAACACTGAGGTTTGCTTCTAATGGATTTGAAACTGCGATTGTATAAACCGGAACCGGTGCGGGTGCTGGAGCAGGTTCTGGCGTTGGTTTGGGAACTGGCGTTGGTGCTGGAGCAGGTTCGGGTACCGGTATAGGTTCCGGAGCAGGTTCTGGAGTGGGTTCGGGTGTTGGTTCGGGTGTTGGTTCGGG
>CAYJSE010000015.1:23571-31356 GCA_964372765.1 uncultured Planctomycetia bacterium
GGTTCGGGTGTTGGTTCGGGTGTTGGTTCGGGAGCTGGAGTTGGTTCTGGTTCAGGCGGCAGAGGTGACGGAAGCAGTCGCTCGCGCTGTACCGCGCTATGAAACCGATTTTCGCTTTGGTCATAATCTCTTTTCGGATCCCCTCTCAGTAAATCCTTTACTTTCTCCACAAAATCTTTGACCGATTCTCTTACCTCTTTCCTCTCGCCTCTTTCCTCTCTATCCAACTCCTTTTTAACGTCCTTCGCCAGCCCATCCAAGGATCGGCCTGGCATCTCAAATTTTTTGTCATGGGAGACAGATTTGTCGTGAGCGACAGCCGGCAACTGGCTGCCAAAGAAAGTCAAAATCAAAAGAATGGAAACTGCCTTTCTAATCATTTCCGGATCCCCCTCACATCACTCCCACTATAGAGTTTACTCTGCTTATCATTCTTTATCAACCTTTGCTAATTTTTCTTAAAATAGAAAAAGAGGGACAGCCCCGGGACTGTCCCTCCATAACTTATTTAGATACAATTAGTTACAAGTTAAAATTCGGAGAGGAGAGGATTTGAACCTCTGGTCCCTTTTGAGGACATCCGCTTTCGAGACGGACGCATTCGACCACTCTGCCACCTCTCCTTAATCCATTCCCGACCTTTTCCTGATTTTAGAAAATTTTCTCTCTTTCGAGCTTCTGTATAATTGGCCATGGGTTCGGAATGAACTAAAACCCACGGACGACCGCTTTTCGTGGATCTAACCTTTCCTGAGTTATGAGATTTTAAACGTGCTAATGGACTATCTTCTCGACTCGAGCCGATATAACATTTTGAATTCGTTTGACTTCTTAAAATATAAACGCAAGGCATGGGTGTATTAGTCTCATAATATCATAAGGTTCCGCTTTTCCGCCGTAGGCGGACCCGCCTTTGGCGGGCGAGACGGACGCATTCGACCACTCTGCCACCTCTCCTTTGAACTTTTATTCCTTAAAAAAGATTCGCACCGGCCGGCGACTTAAGAAAAACAGTAAAAATAAATGGTACACAAGCGATACCCAGTCCACCGGCACGCCCAAAACATCCGGGATCACCTTGCCATTTAGGCTGAGCATCCCTAAAAAGATCATAAGCTTTTCCAGGACAATATAGCCCGAAAAATAGATCGTCCACTGCCGCGCCGCTTCCCTAAAGAGCAACAACCCTACCCCGATACCGCTCGACACGACCGCCGCCATCAGCACAAACACGACCACCCCGACGGATTTCTCGGAAGCCCCCATAAGATGCGAATAGATCACGGCGAAAATAGTTCCAAACCCGATCACGCACTCCACGAAACCGAGACCCCGGATCCAGACGCGCATAATGCTAAGAATTGTATCATACTGTGCTATAATTTCGAGCCATGCTGGACACTTTAGCTCAAGGAATCCGCTGGGACCTCGCGGACCTCTACGCTTCGCCCGAAGACCCCAAAATCGCTCAAGACCTGAAACTCGCCGAGTCTAGGGCGCTCGATTTCGAAAAAAAATACCGGCCGCTGCCGCAGGACCTCTCGCCGCTTCTCGAGGACTACAAAGAAATCGCGACACTCACGACAAAGCTCGGTGTCTACAGTTACCTCCTTTTCGCGGAAAAAACAAACGCGCCCGAAATCGGCGCCTTTATGCAGAAAATCCAGGTTCAGCTCACCGACATCCACTCCCATCTACTCTTTTGGGAAGTGGAGTGGAATAAACTGGATGAAACCGCTGTTCAGAAAGTCCTCCAAAACCCAAAACTGGCAGGCGATCTTCACTATCTGCAAAATTTAAGAAAATACGCCCCGCACACCTTGGCCGAAGGCGAAGAAAAAATCATGGCGCTGAAATCCAATACCTCGGGGTCCGCATTTTCGCGTCTTTTTGATGAGGTCACCAACAACATTTCATTTTTTGTCGAGGAAAATGGTGCGCGCGTCAAAAAAACTGAAGGCGAAGTTCTTTCGCTGCTTCACTCACCCTCTCGCGACACGCGTAAAAAAGCCTCCGACAGTCTCGCGAACGGTTTAAAGGACAGCACCCATATTCTCACTTATATCTTTAATATGATCTTCGCGGATCATCGGATTTCTTTAAAAATAAGAAAGCACTCTCACCCGATCGACCCAAGAAACCTCTCCAATGAGATCGACCGGGAAAGCGTGATGAATCTCATCCGCTCCGTGAAGGACTCCTACCCCCTCGTGGCCCGCTACTACGGACTCAAGAAAAAACTGCTGGGGCTCGACACGCTCTACGACTACGACCGCTACGCACCCATTGATCTGGAAGAAGAAAAAATTCCTTTCGAGCAGTGCAAAAAAATTGTACTCGAGGGCTACTACGCTTTTTCGCCGGAAGTTGGAAAAATCATTGAGCAGTTTTTTGACAAACACTGGATCGATGCGGAGGTGCGCGAGGGTAAGCGCGGCGGGGGTTTTTGCTGTCAGACCACGCCGGACCTGCATCCCTACATCCTCGTCAACTATACGGGAACCATGCGTGACGTCATGACGGTTGCCCATGAGCTCGGTCACGGCCTGCACCAGTACCTCGCGCGCAAAGTTGGGATCCTCGAGTCCGACGCGCCGCTCACGATGGCCGAAATGGCCTCGGTATTCGGCGAAATGCTTATTTTCGAGAAAATTCTTGGGGATGAAAAGGACCCCAAAAAGCGCACAGCACTTCTCTGTGGCAAAATCGATGACAATATCGCCACGGTTTACCGCCAGATCGCGATGACGGACTTTGAGCTCATGGCCCACGAGACAGGATTAAAAGACGGCGAGCTCTCGCACGAGCGTCTGGCGGAATTTTGGATGAAAGCCAACGCCGATATGTATCTGGGCAGTGTCGTTCTCACCGACAATTACCGCCACGGCTGGAAATACATCCCGCACTTTGTCCATTCGCCTTTTTACTGCTACGCCTACGCTTTCGCCCAGCTTTTTGTCCTATCTCTTTTCCAAAAATACAAGGAAGAACGGTCTACTTTTATTCCGAAGTATCTTGAGATGCTTTCCTTGGGTGGCTCACGCAAACCGGAAGAAATAGCCCGTCTAGCCGGCTTCGACATCCAAAACCCTTGCTTCTGGCAATCCGGAATCAAAATTCTGGAAGGTATGATTCAGACCCTTTAAGTCTAAGACTAGTCACGGCAACCTCTTCTATGCTACGATGTTTGGCTATGCTTCGGCATAATTATTCTTTCTATTGGCTGCTTACGGCTGCCCTCGTTTTAAGCGCAAGCCCGGGTGTTTCCTGGGCGGCCGACGACACGTCCGACTCTGCCCTCTCCAACGCCGTCGTCACCTCCGCCAAAACGCTCGAGCCCCCAAAACAAGTCCTCGAGGAAGAGAAAAAACCTGAAATTGTCGTCGAAGAAAAAGAAGAAGAGGCGCTCAAGGAAGAGGGCCCGGTATTTTTCGTTAAAAAAATACTTTTGTCTGGCAACGAAATCTTTAAAGACAGCGAGCTTCACCCTTATCTGGCGCCTCTCGAAAACAGGCAGACTAATTTCGGGAGCCTCAAAGCCGCCGCGCGGCTTGTCACCAACCACTACCGCTCTCGCGGCTACGTCACCAGCCGAGCCTACATTCCGCCGCAAAAGCTTGAGAATAATGACGTCGAAGTCCGCGTAGCCGAGGGCAAGTTCGGCGAAGTGTACGTCGAGGGGAATAAATACTACGATAGCGAGATCTACAAAAAAGATTTTGAGACACTTCAAGGCCGGACACTGCGCTATCAAGACATTGAAGACAACCTTTATTTTTTAAACCAACGGCCGGACATTCGCGCCAAAGCTTATCTCATCGCGGGAAAAGAACAGACCGCTTCGGACGTTATCTTAAAAACTGAAGAAAAATACCCTATCCATATTCATTACGGCTTCAATAATCGCGGTACTAAGTCCACGCATCGCGCCCGGCATAGCGCGACGCTGACTCACAACAATCTCACCGGCCACGGCGATAGGCTGGGTGTGGGCTACAACGCCGCGACAGAAAATGCGGTAGTCGGCGGATCTCTAGCGTATCGTTTTCCCATCCAACAAACGGGAACCACGCTGGAGTTTGACGCCAATGTGTCCAGCACACGGCTCATCAAACATCAAAAAGCGAGTGAAATTGAGGGCCAAAATATCAACATCGTGCCCGGCATCACCCAGTCGATTATCAAAACGCCCGCTTTTACTTTCGACTGGAACGCGGGATTTGAGATCAAAGATTCTAAAACTTCCGTCGTTGATTTAAAAATCAGCTTAGATCGTCTGCGTATTTTGCGCAGCGGCCCGCGATTCAATTGGCTCGATAAAGGCGGGCGCACGATCTTAAGCGGCGACATTCATTGGGGTCTATCGGATAATTTTGGAGGCACCGGCGAGAATGATCTGAACGCCAGTCGCGACAATACGGACGGAAATTTTATGTACTACGGCGTAGCCGCCGCGCGGCTTCAGAGACTGCCCCACTCGATGTATCTTATCAATCGCGCCGACGGGCAGTGGAGCCAGGACAATCTACTGTCTTTGGAACAATTCCGTGCGGGCGGCGCCTTTTCGGTGCGCGGCTATCCTGAGTCGGACTATTCGGGAGACCACGGGTACCACCTATCGACGGAGCTTCATATCCCTGCGAGTTTCATACCGGACGATTGGACAGTCCCGTTCACGAAGCACAAATACAAAGACACCCTACAGCTCGTCACCTTTCTCGACTTCGCAAGAGCCTACATTCGTGAGAAACGAATCGATACCACGGAAAGCTCCAAGTCACTCATGGGCACCGGCTTTGGGATTAGGCTCAACTTGGACGAAAATCTCGCCTTCCAAGTGGATCTCGGCTGGCCTATCGGCGACGACTCAACCGACAAGAATAACATGCAAACACACGTTTCTTTCACGGCGGGTTTTTAGGCTTTCATCTTTCGGGTGTGCTGATGACGACTTTTCTAGGAGCCGTGCCGGTGGGAATCGTTTGAATCAGCTTTTGTTCGGTTAAATCTACAAGCGCCAGATTGTTTGAAAGCTCGTTGGCGACATAGAGCTTGTCTTCTTCGGGGCGCAGAGCCATGCCGGATGGCTTTTTACCCACAGCGATGCGCTCTATTTCTTTTTTTGAATTCATATCGATGATAGAGATATCGCCGCTCTCGCGGTTGGAGACATAGAGTTTCTCAAATTTGGAATCGGAAAGAAGGGTATAGGGAGAGTCGCCGACTTTGATGGAAGCTACCTCGCGCCCGCTGCTCGTATCCAAAACCTGAATCGAGCCCGTGTCTCGATCCGTGACAAAAAGTTCTTCATCGTTTTTGGAAAGAGCCAGCGCATAGGGCGCGTTTACAACCTCGAATGATTGGATGCTCTTGCCGGTGGCAAGATCTATTTTAGAAATAGTTTTATCGAGAAAATTGGCGACAAAAATATTTTTCCCGTCGCTTGAGACTTTGAGACCCGTGGGCATAGAGCCCGTGGAAATGGTGCGCAAAATCTCTTTCGTTTTTAAATCAATCACCTGGATCGTGTCTTTCAAAGTATTAGAAATATAGGCCAGTTTTTCATCGGGACTTAAGACCACATCATTGGCGCCGTCCGAGATCCCCAATACATTACTCTCCCCTTTAAAATTTTCAGCGTTGATAATTTGGAGCTTACGGGACTTGGGCGTGAGACTGTAAACCTCTCGGGAAGACTTGGAAGCGACGATAGCGGAGGGGGTTTCTTTCATCCGGATTCGTTTTATCATTTCGTGAGTTTTTGCGCGGATCATTTCCAGCCCGGCCGCTGAGGCTACGTTGAGTGTACGCATGCTGATCCGTGGCTCTTTGTCTTTTTCTGCCGCGATCTTCTCGCCGTCATAGACCATATGGCCGTTTACATCCACGGCGCCTTCAAAAACATAGGTTTTCGTGACAATCTCCTCGGCTGTTCCTTCCTCGTCTTCGTCGCCTGAGTCTTTGCAGGAGACAAATTCACTGTCGAGACACGGATCGGGCCGCCATTTAGAGGAGTCGATAAGACCGACGTCGGAAATGTCATTATCGCCGGCCGCGGAACCGATTTCAGAACATCCGATTTCGCTACCGATCCGACTGAAATCACAACCCCCGTTGTTGAACTTACCACTGTCCCAATCGGTATCCCCTGTGATAAGCGCGGGCGCACCACAACCCATATCAAATACAGCGTTGTCCGAAACCGTCAGATCGCCGTTAAGCGTAACAATTCCGTCGCCGTTGCACCCCCCCCGGATAAAGCTGCTCCCAGCGCCTGAAAGATTCGCATCGCCGTTCACGGTGAAGGTATTGGTGTACTCAAAAGCACCTGCGCACCCGCCTTTTTCGACATAGACGTCTCCCCCATCCGTAATATTCAAGTCTCCATTGATCACCACGCTGTTATTCGCAAGGACACCTGCGAGCCCCCCTCTCATATAAAAACCACCGCCCGAGACCGTCATGCCGCCACCAAACGAATTAGTGGTGCCATCCACACCTGTCTGAAATTGACCACCGTTAAGAGTGGTCAGGCCCAGCACGGTGATATCCAGCCCGTCGCCCATAGCAAATGTACCGGCCGTCGGCCCCATTGTCAGAGTCCCGTCGATCCACAGGTCATCCTGCAACGTTGTCAAGGTCCCTGCGCCTGAATAAATTAAATTATTAAACCTTTTCCCAACGGCGGCGCCTCCGCTTGTGATCGTCTGGGCATCGGGGTTATCGAACTCAACCGTACTGCCCGCGGACGTAAATGTTCCATTCGTGTTGTCCCAACTCCCGCTAACGGTGATAGCGCTCGCCCCTGTAATCCATGTGCCATCGATCGTCACGTCGTCGACACTGACACTTTGACCATTGCTATCCAATGTCGTGCCTGAATCGATCGTCAATCCTCCGACGGCTGTGATACTGTTATTCGCGGTAAAGGTGGGGGTCAAACCGGCATCGGATCTTCCCAAGGTCAAAGATCCTAGGTTAATCAAAGTACGCAACGTCGCGTCGGCGCCGGTGATAAGAGTAAGGCTATAGTTTGTCGCCGCGCCGCCATCGATGCTAAAGGTAGGATCCATGCTAAAAGCTCCGATGCCATCGCCCCCGTCATCTCCACCCACAAAATCACTTGTCGAATTACAATCTGCGACATTGTCACAATCCGCCGCAAATATAAGATTGTCCGCGTCTAAAGTAATATTCCCATTAACGACAAGATCCCCCACATCCCACTGATTCGACCCAATGGTTCCTGAAATATTCGCGGCGCCATCGATATTGTTGTAGTAAGCGTTTCCCCCTCCGGTCAGTGTCCCCGTCGTTAAAAACGTATAGCCCTGTTCCCGGAAAGTATTGGTTCTGATCGTCCCCGTGTTAAGATTGCCGACATTGGACGTAAAGTAAACCACTCCATCCACTTCTTCAGCCCGGGTCGCCTCAATCACCCCGGAGTTATTGATGAGATGGTTAAAGGTATCGTTTAAGGTTTTAGCCGTAATCGTAATCTTGCCTCCCGGAGTATCAATAATCCCTTGGTTACCAATGACTGATTCTTCGGGGGTGTAGGATAGGGATTCATCGACGACTAAGTTGATCATCCCATTGGAATCAAACGAGATGGTTTGTTTATCTCCGACTCCTAGGGCTACAGAACCTAAGTAGGCCGTCAGGATGCCTTGGTTTAGGATGTCTTCGGATAGAAGGGCTATGTAGCCTCCTTGGGAGGTGATAATAGTCGCTTCGTTCAGAATAGAGGCTGGGTCTAATCCGTCTTGTTTTTCAAAGGTATAG
>CAYJSE010000016.1:0-29031 GCA_964372765.1 uncultured Planctomycetia bacterium
AAGACTACGAATTTTTCGTGAAGAATCAAAACTCCTGCGAGATTGAGGGACTGCGTGCCGTTTTGCAAGCGCTGGCCGAAACCTACAAGGTGCCCTACGAGACCTACGTGGACTTTGCGGTGCTGGAAGCCAACGTGCCGGATGCTAGGAAGTTTTATGAGCTGGCCAGCGCGCGCAATGAAGCGCTTTTAAACAACACGCTAAAGAAAATGCGCGACGGAAAAAAGAAAGTCGCGGCGCTAGTCACCGGCGGTTTCCACTCCGAGGGTATCGCCGAGCTGATGGATGCTGAGAAGCTCTCGTACCTCGTCGTGATGCCCAAGTTTGACGAGAAATCCCCGGACCGGCCGTACATCGCGGTGCTGACCCAAAAGCCTCGTGAGTACGAAGAGTCTCTCAAAGACTCCGATTTTTACGTCGCGGTTGCGTCGTTTTTTAATCCCCAAGGCTTTTGGCAGGTCGAGACCCAGCGGCAAGTGGTCGAAACGGCGCTCGCGGTGCTTTTTACTCTCACACGCGGCCGGCTAACCCAGGAAGACTTGGAAATTTACAAGGCCAGTTATCGTCAGGGCCCTTTAAGCTGGGACGAGATCGAGGCGAGAATCCAGGAAGTATTTGGACCCGATCTTTCCAGTCCCGTGTCCAAACGCCGGGGCCGCGACGCGGATGAATACACGCTGTCGTTTGGCGGCAGAACGTATCGCGTATTTCTCGCACTCAAGGACGGCAGTGTGGCTGACGTGCAAGTTACGGAAGGCGTGAAGGAAAAAAAAGTCGAAGTCAGCGCCCGGGACTTAGAGCGGATCAAGTCCAGTCTCGCCGAAGCCTCCAAAACCATTGCCCGTCTTGAGCAGCAGTTGCCTGAAGAGGAAGCGCGAGTGCTTCGCCGCAAAGGGTTGCAGGCTCCGGCCGCAGTGACTGCCGCGCGTCTGGCCGCTTTACACACGAAATCTGATGAGGGAGAGGAACTTCGCAGGAAAGTGCTGGAAGCAGGGAGGGCGTATGAGGATGCGCTTCAAGACATGCTCGAACCGCTGCGCCAAGGCAAGTACGCGGATGCCTCGATTCTTACAGACAGTCACGCACAGATTAAAAGAGATATTCAGGAAAATTTTCCGGGTCTTTCGCCGAAAATACTGAAAGAAGAGGTGTTCGCCGTTTCCGAATATCTCTACACGATTATCCAGATTGAAAATGAAACGCGGGCTGGAAACAAGTCATTTTTAGACAAGTATGGCGTAAAGATCGGTACTTTAAGGGCGCTATATTCTCTAAACCTTGCTGCGTGGGGCGAAAAGACGCTAAGTTTGATCGATCAAAATCCGAAAGTCAAAATAGATTCTCGCAAAGCCCTAGTCGACGTCCAACAATCAATGACGCAAACGATTAAAGAAAAAGAGTATTTTCCGGAAGGAAGACTCCGAGGATTTTCGGACAGCGATCGAAACATAGTCGCTTCTTTGGTTTTTGACAGCTTT
Source organism: uncultured Planctomycetia bacterium (assembly GCA_964372765.1). Taxonomy (GTDB): domain Bacteria; phylum Omnitrophota; class Gorgyraeia; order 2-02-FULL-51-18; family CAYJSE01; genus CAYJSE01. The sequence continues at coordinate 1,479 of CAYJSE010000016.1, forward strand.
GAGGCCGCAAAGGCACATCGGCATGCTGAAACTAAACTTAAGGAAGCTATGAGCGCTGCGTATCGCAAGCAATTGGAAGAACTGGGAAAAGAAAATTTTATCGGGCTGTCTGTTCAGGACCCAGGATTTAATCTCTCAGAGAAAATTCAAGAAGTCCATGAGCGTCTCTTGGCTTGGGCTTGGCTATTGGTGGAGGATCAGACACCCAATTTAAAAGGAAGGGATATTGCCGCCAAGATCAAAAGCGAAAGTATTCAATCGGATAGTCCAAAGGAACGCGATCTTAGATTGCGGTATGCCGTGGCGGTTGTTCAAGATACTGCTAGAAAGCTTTTAGAGAAAGGCCCATGGGATCCTCAAGAATCATGGCGGGCCTGGGCAGGGAAGCTCGAAGTCATGAAAATTTTCCCTGAGCCGGGAACTATTGAAAGACTTCTAAACGAAGAAGGACCTTTAAAAAACGAGATTGATGCTCTCAATCGCCGCTTGGCGGTGCGGTACTTTGAGATTTTGGCGGGGCAGATCTGGATCTCCGAGCTTCCGGCTGGCAAAAAACTGGATGATCTGATTCGCGGGGAGATGATAGAAGTTGCGGCTGCGGTTCTTGGGACAAAGGACGACCAAAAAATTAAAAATTTCTTGCAGGATTCCGAGATTACGCGAATCGTGAATACGCAGACAACATACATCCTTACCCGGTATAGCTACCATGAAGATCTAAGGAAGCTTACGGCAGGCATGGCGACTGCTCTATCTACCGGCGGGAATTTTGATCTGGCAGAGAGCGTCCGACGCTCGAGAGAGGAGGGTCTGGCTTCGATTCGGGCGAATGTGGGATTTCAAGAGATGACACCCAAGCAGTTTTTTTCCGGGGATTCCGGATTACTGGTTGAAATTCTAGGAGAATATATTGAGCGGGTAAGATCGTTTCAGAGAGAAGAAGTCAACCGGTTAATGGGAGAGTGGGGGATCGGGCCGGATGCCACCCAAGAAGTACAGCGGAAAATGTACAGGCGCTCATTGGAGGATTTTCGAAAAAGTCTCGAGGATCGCGCCTATGTGGCCACGATTGCCGGTGATCCCGCTATCAAAAGTGTGGCGGAGCTACCCGAGATCAAGGCCCTCAAGGCTGAAGCTGAAGCACTAGGCATCATGGAAGAGGTCAACCTGCCGGAGCATCTTTTTAAGGCCAGGAAACTGTCCAATCTGTTAATCCATTTGTTGAAGACCAAGTCATGGACTGTGGAAGGTCTTGAGCTGGGGAAAGCGCGCGCGAAAGTCCAGGGTTTTGTGGGTGAGCGGATCGCGAGTGTTGTCAATTTCAAGATTTTGAAAACCGATTCCGGGGTCAGAGATGTTTTCTTTGCCGACCCGCGAGCAGAGGATTATTCCCAACGGTTTGCGGATCCGGATTTGGTGGGCGCTATCACCGACGCGATTGATCTTTTGGAGGGGCAAATCGCGGCGGAAATAAAAAGGCAGGAAGGTTTAAAGGCTGCAAAGGCATCGCAGGTCGCCGAAGAATCTAAAAAGCGTTTGTTGGAGACAAGCTATAGAAAGGGACTCGAGGATTTGCAGGTTGGGATTCGTGACGACATTTCTAAAGTGATCGATATCCGAGAAGCGATGGGGCGGGTCAAAGACGCGGTTCTTAAACAGGTGACTCCGGATTTCGGACTGTCCAAAGCCGAAGCGATGACCGCGCTCGAAAACTTTGAGAAGCAAGACGCGGGGGCTGTAAAGCTTATTCGTGAGATTCAGTCCGAGCACTTGCGGCGAGGAATCTCGTTTCGTCATGTGCCGGGTATCCAAACAGCGTTCTTTGCGATTCTTGATAGAAATGTCACGGATAAGTATCGCCAAATAGCGACGAACCTGCTAGTGAGCGGTAAGACGCCGGAAGTATTTCTACAGGATATGCTTGATCAGGCTATCAGCGACGCTACGTTGCGCGAGGAGGAGAGACGAGAGCTTACCAAAGAGTACGCGTTAAAGGACCCGAAGATTAAAGAGCGAATCGCATCGGAGTCGCGCCTGATTTCAGAAGCGATTAGGGGGCTTCAATCGGCTTTAGATCTAGAGATTGCCCGAAGGGCGCAAGAGTATGCCAAAGTCATTCGACAGGAGTTGGGCAAGACGGATTATGACACGGTGACGGAAAGCGGTGAAACTGTCGGCCAACTGGATATTTGGGGCACACCCAATGCCAGAGCCGCGGGGACCGAAGCTTCGAAGCCGGATGGGGCAGAGCCGCTACAAGGCTTAACCGATCGACAGATCATGGCCATGGTCATGAAACATCCGGACATGGTCGAGATTCAAAATAAAGTCAACGAAAAGGTGGCCGACATCAATCGGAAAAGGCAGTTAGCCGACGAGATGGTTGTGTCCGTTCAACAGTCTCTCAATGAGATTTCTAAAGATTCCGGTAAACTGCGCGCATGGATTAAGGAGAATCCGCTCGTCGAGACCGACGCCGACAAGGCGGCGGAGAACTTTAAACTCAGGAAAATGAAGGAAGCTGACGATAAAAAAGCCGCTCCCGATAGAATACTCGGCGTCGCCTCGCTTAAAAATCGTGTGATCGGTAAACTCGAGGACGCTATCCGTGGTTTCAAGGACAAGGTCTCCAGAGAAATTGAGGTTATTGGCAAAGAAGAGCGTCTCCGGTCATTCAAACAAAAAATTGCACCGATTGTGACAGCTGTAAGAACTACTCTTAGGAATCAGTCCCGAGAGCCCAAAGATTTCCGGGCTTGGTTTGGGATAGCGAAATATACGCCTGACCAAGATGTACGAAAAGCTGTCGGTGCGTTTGTGGACTATCGGGCCAATCAAATCGATTCAAATTTGAAAGTATTGTCCGATCCCGAGGCGCGGGCGGCCTTGCACGAGGAATTAAAGGCAGACATCGACGCGTTTGTTAAAGGCGCCGAAGCAGAGCTTGTAAAAATGGCTCAAGAAAAAGCGCAATTAGAGGCGGAACGGTTGGAAACTGAGGTGAAGCTAGCACGTGAAGCATCCGAACAACGGCATCAAGAGAAAATCCGCACGATTCAAGAGGCCTATTTGGGGGAGCTAAACACTTTGCTCGCGCGGCTCGAAGGGAAAAAAGAGAAGCTGACTCCATCGGATATTCAAGCTCGTTTAGACTCCATTGAAGGGGTTTTACGACAGGACGCCGACGATTCGATTTACGATCAGATTCATGAAGCCGGCAAGTTTGTGACAAAGAGCATTGATAAAATCCGCCAGGATCGTGAGGGCCAAATCCGGACTCTCGCGGGTGTTTACACTCGTTTTCTATCCACAGAAATCACGGATCAAAAGATACAGGAAGATTTGAGCGGTGTCAGCGATCGTGAGGCGGCTCTAGTCACGGCTGACGAAGCAATTTTGGTGTTAAGAGTCTCCGAAATATTGGTCGAGCAGATGACGGCTTTACCGTATCTCGATCTGAAGTGGGTTTATCAACACGCGGATGTCCAGCAAGCAGAAGCTGATTTGAAAGAACGCTATCTCGAGCGTTGGCAGGCGATGCAGAACCAAAACAAGCGTATCCAGGATGAGATTGAAGTTAAGCGCAAGGAAGAACAGCGTCAGGCGGTAGGAAGAAATAATCTGGCGAAGGCTTATGCGGAACGACTGGGTAAGATTTCCGATAAAGCTATCCGAGAGGCGATCCGAAGCGGAAATAGCGCTGAGGACTCAATCCGTGTTGCGCGCGATGAAACGAAACGCGAGGCTGTTGCTCAAGGAATTTTGAATGAACAAGGTCAGATTTTTGCGATGCCGCCGGTGGCTCCGGCCGAGAAGAGACTCGCCGAGCGGTTTGCGGCCGAAAAAATTCAGATTCTTGTCAGGGAATTTATCGCGTATATCGATCAGATGCCCCGGGAAACCATGGAGAAGTTTGCTTTGAGCAAGCAGTCTTCCACGATGGTGTTGGCAAACGCCATGAACGGATTCTATGAGTCTAAAAGCAAGCAGGTGAATGTTTCTAAGCTTCGTCAGGAAAATCTAGAAACCCTGGCCCCCGCCGAAGATCGTCTGAAATTGCGCTATCGCCTGATACGGCTACGGATCAATCCGGGAGAAGATGTTGCGTGGATACGGGACCAACTGCGTCAAATTTTAAAAGAAGCCCAGTTTCCGGAAAGCCGTCGATTCGCTAAAAAAGAAGCCGATGAAGTCCACGCGTTGATCCGTAAAATCCGCTCCGAAAAACGCCGGCAGTTTATGCGCGGCATGGTCGCCTTTCTTGACAGGATCGCGAAAAACGTCAGTCAGTTTTATGTGGGCCTGATGCAAAAGCGGATAGAAAGATCCCAGATTCTGGCTGTGAAGAAAGCCGAAGAAAAGACGAAAAAATTAGCCACCGAGGATGAGATTTTGCGCGACATGCGCGCGGCGATGGAGGGCGTGGAGGCGATGAGGGGCCAGGTCGACGTGATTGCCGAAACACAGGACGCGGACGCGCTGAGACCTCTTTTAGCTCTGGACAGATTGATCAAAAAATCAGAAGCGTTTGATTCAAACGTTTCTCAAGATTTGCGGCAAAAAGCGATCCCACTTCGCGATGATGTTAGAAAAATACTGCATGACAAAATTTATATTTCCGACGAAGAGCTCCGCGGGAAAATTAAGAGCGCGGATCCAAAAGACACGGAGACAATTTTACGCCTAGCCAACCGCAAGCTCTATACGACTAAAGGATATTTCTTTAGACGGGCCCAGAAGGAAGGGACCGTGATTTTGGATGAGGGTGATCTTTTAGAGATGAGAACCGGCGGCGGTAAGACTGATGTGCTCCAAGCGGCGGCGCTGATTCAAGTATTGCGGAACTGGGCGAAAAAGAACAGACAAGGTGTCATGATCTCGGTACCCGTGGCCAAGTTGGGCGAGGATGCCGGCAGTGGCGCGGCATTTTTGGGTGCCATGGGAATACAGGTGACTCGGATTGAAAAAGACGCGTCTGGAAAATCAGTCGGGTACTTGTACGAACAGGGCAAGGAAAAGAAAGTCAGCGTGGAAGAAGTTTATCGCAAGGCGGATGTGATCTACAGTGAACTAGCCGAGTTTGTGCATCGACGCAACCAGGAAAAAATCGCCACCCAGGTTTCCGAGCGTGTGATGAGCCGCCGGAAATGGAATCTGCTCATTGACGAGGTAGACCAGGCGCTGATCTATGAATTTGGTACGCCGTTTGTGGTGTCGGGAGGAAAGCTTCGAAAAGACGCCGCTGAACGAAACCAAGCGCGGCGCATTGTGGCTCAGGTGGTCGCAGAACAAATTTTAAACAATAAAAAGCTGTATTCGGCGGACCCCGCCAGCCAAAGCGTCCATTTACGCAATGAGGCTGAGGTCGGACGACTATTGAGCCAGGCTCTCGAGGGTGTCCCCGAAAAGACCCTGGAAAAGATGCGGGATATTATGGGGCGTATTGGGCTGGAGCTGGTCGAGCAGTCACTGACCGTTCATTTATTTTATAAGGCAGGCGAACGGACAGGTAAGCGCTATATTGTCCAAGATGGAAAAATTTTATTATTGAGTGATAAGACTCAAGACCCTCAGCCGGGCATGGTTGCCAGCGGCGGTATTCATCAGGCGATTGAGGCCATGGAAGGTCTCGGGGAGATGACGCAGGAAAGCTACACCACGATCTCGGCGACGCTCAAGTCTTTCTTGGAGGACACGGATTTGATTGCCGGCTTTACGGGGGCCAGCGGTACCATTGACCCTGAGTTTATTGAGAGGATTTATAAGAAAAAAACACGGTCGCCAAAGTCGCTGACCGTAGAATCACGACGTATCATATCGCCGACGAATATATTTGAGAAAGCCGCTGAAAAACGTGAAGCCTATATTCAGCGCATTGTCGATTTGTACAAGCGAGGGTTAGCTTCGATGATTAAAACCGAGACGACAGCCGAGGCTGAGGAGCTCGCGAAAATTTTACGGACAAGAATTCCATCCGCCCAAGGCAAAATTAGGCAAATCACGGCGTTGACATTGGGGGACATCGACAGCATTGTCGAGCAGGCGGGCGAAGAAGGAAGCATCACGATCGTGACCAATCTCGCTAACCGCGGTGTGGACATCAAGTTGAGCGAAGCCGTGCGGGAAAAAGGCGGTCTCTACGCCGTTTCGACGTATTTTGATGAATTTGAGGCGTATGACTTTCAGTTCCGAGGCCGTGTGGGCCGCGGCGAGGATCCGGGTGTTTGGGAAGTATTTATTTCGCTCGAAGACACGGTGTTTATTCGTTATGGTGAGCAGCTCAAAGGAATCAAGGCTGACATAACAGCGCTTGTAAAAACATTTGGTGAACGCAATCCAGACCAATTAACCGGGGATGAAAGATCGCGCCTTGATAAACTATTGGTTCAATTTAGATATTTTGTCAAAGACCATTTTATAAAAACCAGCGAAGAGCGCAGTCAGTTTGATGAACAGATCAATCAGCGTCTCACCGGATTTTTAAATTCGCGTGAGGATGTTTTATCCAATTTTTACGGCTATCTAGCCGCTATGCCCGCGGGTCAGGCGCTTATCCAACTATTTAGGGAACGCGCCGGTCAGCTGGTGGCGGCGATTGAGGTTGCGGACAGTTCGCAAAAAGAGCAAAGGCTCTCGGCGTATTTGGCGCGCCGGGGGATCAGTCGTGACGAGTTTAACGCGGTACTCGCGGAATCAAACCAAGATTTATACGAAGCCATATTAAAGATCGAATTTAATTCTGACCCTCGTGTTTTAGGCCTACAGGCGTTTATCCTCGAAAATATTACCCAAAATATTTCAGAATTTATTACCAGTGTTGAAGAGGTACGCCGTCAGATTGGCGACCGTTTTCGCCGAGACCAGCTTTTGGCGCAGTTGGGTCAAGTAACCCAGAAGGTCGAAGAATCCGTGCGGGCCAGTCAGCTGTATGATCAAGTTCTAGATCAAATGCTGACTGATCAGATTGCCGCGATTATAAAAGCTCAGGGTGATATTTCAGGAAAAGGTTTTAGTCCTGAACAATTAGCAAAACCAAAGGTTCAGGTTGGAAAAACGATAGGGAATTTCTTTAGCCGGTATATTTGGACACCGCGTGTGGCCGCGCTGGGTACTATCGCCGCTATCGGGTTTGTTTTATTTAAGTTTGGCGCTATGGCGGGTATGACGAGCCTAGCGGGCACACTGGCTGTCAGCTTGGCGTTTATTCCTCCGGTAAGTTTTGCCGTGATCGCGGTTTCCACCGTAGCCGGCATGCTGTACTTAAAGCCTATGGTCAATAAAATCTCGTCTGTTGAAAAAACAAAGATTCAAGTGGAAATACTGGCTAAGGGAGGCAATGTCTCCAGGAATAAAGCGTTTTTGATCGGGCATTATGTGTTTAATACATTTTTATTGACCATTGGTTTTATTGCCCCAACATTTGCGGCAGCCAATCTTGTAGCGGCGGTGGCCGCGCCGATCATCGCCATTTCTTTTGCGGGTGTATCGGCTGTGACGCTGGCAGCTGTCACCGGTATCGTGGGATTGGTGGCCATGGGAATTTATATTTGGGTCAATCGCGCTAGTTTGGCGGATGCGCCCAAGACTCCGCCAACGCCGTTTCAACGTATTATCGCGGTTGCTGGGCGTGTGGTTGTGGGATTGGCTGGTCTGGCAATTATTTTACAGACGGCGGGCGCCCCGATTTGGGTTGTTGGCGGCGTGTCCATAATGGCCGCGGTCTTTGGGCTGGGGCATGAAGTGGAGCGGCGTTTTGAAAATAGAGACAAGCAAGGCCGAGGTCAGCGATTTGTTTCGCGAACCGAAGTGATTCGTGGGGCGGAACTGGGCGTATTGGGATTTGTCGCTGTTTACGGTCTGGCGGTTTTGATTGGGGCCGCGTCACTCCCCATCGCGATTTCTATAGCGAGTGCTGTGCCTTTGGTGTTGAGTGGTTTAGCGTCTTTAAGTTCCAATATTCATGTGAGTATGCAGTTGGCTAAAGTCACGGCTGAAGATGGTAAAAAGCCGAATGTTTATGGAAAAATCGCTGAAAACCTGGTGGTGCAATTTCGACAAATAGCCATCGGTATGTCCACGCTTTTTGTTTCATTGGGGCCACTTTTATTCTCAAAGGCGAGTTACTTGGCTACGGGTTCTGCCGCGGCGCACGTCGGTGGACTGGCTTTGTCATCGCTTGCGTTTTCATTGGTGCTGGGGCTCGTGAGCGGCGCGGCGATCTACTACACGCTAAAATGGTTTTCTAAACGATATGGCGCTAAAGGCTCGCAGGTATTTAGCACATGGTTTGGAATGGTTGTGAGTCTCCCAACGGGAATTGCTCCACTCACGGCCTCGGCCGGGCACTTGGATCGACAGCGAATGGAAGTGCGTCAGTTAGCGCAGGATGCGTTAAGCGCTGAAGTTTATGAACAGCAGTTGGAGGAAATTGATCGGCTGAAAGAAAGCCTGCCTCAGGACGCTTGGCAGGGTATGCGTGTGTTGGTAGAAAACGCTCGGGGTTTATTTGACCAGGCCGCCGGCCGCGATTATGTCATGACCACAGATCGCATCGCGTCGATAAGTCAGCGTGTCGCCGAGCGCCAGAGAACTTTAGACGCTCAGGATCAGGTGACGGAGTCGCTCGTACCGGATCTTGAGGAGAAATTTGAAGAAAAGGCCAAAGAAATTGAGGAAAAGATTGCTGAAATTCAAAAAGATGAGACCAAGATATTTTCAGTCGAAGCGCAGGAGACACGGCTTGAACAGGATCAATTACAAAGGGAGAAATTCCAACACGCACTCAACACTCTAAAACAACAAGCCAGCGAAAAAGGACTGGATGCAGCCACCGAAGATATAAGCCAAAAGGTGCGTGTACTGCGTCGCGAGATAAAAGACCTGGATCGGGATACAGAGTACGGAGAGCGCGACACGATTCGTAAGGGGCGCCTTGAGGACGCCATTGCGCAGCTTTTAGCGATTGGCGCCGATGCAGACGCCGAGCAGTCTATCCCGGGCTTGATCGTCTCTCTTGAACATCGTTTGGAGAAGATGGATGAGACGATTGAGAAGTCCAGGACGCAGATGGCTCAGGCCAAGCGCCGCGAGGTTGAAAAGGAAGCGCTTGAGAAACTAGTGCCGGACGCGAAAGAGAAGTTTGACGATAAGATTGAGAACGTGAATGAGGAGCTTAAAAAATCTCAGGAAGCCGACCGAGCTATTTCAGAACTTCAGGCCAAAATTAAGAAAGGCGGCACGGCCGATGAGATTGTCCAGTGGCAGAAAGATCTCGCGAAAGCTTTTGAAAACTATAAAGCACTCGAACCTGTCAGCCGTGAAGATTTGCAGGCGCTGGAGCGTGAGAGAAAAGAATACATTGTCGCTGAACTAAGTCGCCAAGCTTTAGACGACGCGTCTAACGCGGACAGATTGAAAAACATTCGTGAGGCTTCCGCCACACTAAGACAGCTCATTTCTTTGAAGACAAAGATTGAGGGGCTTGAGAAACAGATTCAAGATAAGCGTGAAGAACTGGGTACATTATCCGAGACGGATGAATACAAGGAACGCCGTGAAAAATTGACAGCCGAGATCGCGAATCTCGAAGCTGAAGTGAAATTTTCCAATCAGTTTTATGCCCGGAAGGCTGTGGAATCAGGGCAGGATTCGGCGCTGAGCGCGGACGCGCTGATCAAAAAAGGCGAGGAGAGCATAGATCCCAGCGTCGGAATAGTGGCGCTGATATTCCGCGCGGAGCAGGGTCTTAAACCCGCGTCAGAATGGATTCAGACTCAAGCGGAGGACGCCAAGCTTGAGATGGCGCGGCTGGAGGCGGTACTCGAGGGTATGCGCGCTCAAGCGACTCCGGAACAGGTTTCGGGGATAGAAGATCGTATTCAGGCGGCTCAGAGAAACATTGAGCGTACGCAAGCGCGTTTTGATTCCGAAAAGGCCAAAGAAGCAGAGGAAACGCGGCAGAAAGTAACAGAAGCAGTTTATCGTTCGTTGTTTCCTCAGATCATTGAGACCTTTGACGCGCAGATTAAAAAGGCCAGACATCAGCTCAACGTAATAAACCGTGATCCAAGCGCGACCCCAGCCCAAAAAGCCAAAGCGGAATTGAAAATCACTACCTTAGAACAGCGCAAGTGGCAGGCTATCTCTGAAGCAGTGAGTAAACAGTCTACACAGGACGAGAAGGACAAGTCCGCGGAGATTAAGAACCGGCAAAAAGCTGTGGATGAATTACTGAGAATGAGACAAAACAACGAAAATCTTGAACAACAGCTCAAACGACTCGAAGAGGAGCTAAAGGCGTCTGATGATGCCGCCCGTGTGGAGATCAAGAGTTTGGACCAAGAAACCGCTAAGGCAGTTGCCGACGGGCGTGCGTTGGCCGGATTTCTTGCGGAGGCGGGAGATCAGTTTGTGCGGGGCGTGGATGATTTTGGAAACCCTGTGATTTTAAGATTGTCCGCCATGGTAGCTTTTGACAAGGCTAAAGAGTTAGCCAGAGAGCGGGGAGTGAAGGTTTTGGTGAATGACTCTTATCGGTCGCGCACAGAGCAGGCGGAAATTGTGTTTGCCGATTATCGTCCAGACGGCGCGGCTGGTGTGGCAGAGCCTGGAATATCATCGCATCATACGGGTGGAGCGCTGGATCTAAATGTGATGCGCCGCGGCGAAAATGATCTTAAGACATTGGCTGAAATCATGACAGAAGTAGGATTTGAAAACTACAAGCCGGAACCATGGCACTGGGAGATCTTTACCGAGCGGTGGAAGAATCAAAGCGGCCAGACACGAGGCATCTATCCCATGCAGTTGGTTCTAAATGATAACGAAATATTACCGGCTGAATCTTCTATTCCCGCCTATCAAGGGGCATTAGAGAAGGTAAGAGGGCTCGCTGAGGAAATAGAAGGAAAGCGTACGCGTCGTACTCAGGTAGCACAGAGCGTCGAAGAAAAAAAAGCCAGGATTGAAGAGCTGCGTAGACAACTTCAGGTTCAAAACGAAGCGATAGCTGCGAAAGCTAAGGAAGCTAGTGCGAATCCGAAGGCATCGATTGAAGAACTACAAAAGCTTAAACAGGATCTTATGACCCCCAGTTTAGCGGATCCAAAATCTGCGATGCCGATCGTGATTATCGAAACCGAGAAAAAACTTGAACAAGCAAATAAAAAGCTTGAAGAAATAACGAAAAGAATAGGTGCAGAGAAAGCCGCTGCTGAGCGAAAAGCACAAGTCGAAGCCGACGAAAAAAAACGCTCCGAAACCCGTGCCGCCGAAGAAGCCCGTAAGACTGCTGAAGCCAAAGCGAAGAAAGAGGCTGAGGAAAAATCTGCCCTCGGAGCAAAGAAAGCCGCCGAAGAAAAAGCCGCGGCCGAAGCGCTAGCCAAAAAAGAAGCCGAGCAAAAAGCCACTGCCGAAGCCAAGAGAGCCGAAGAGGAAGCTGCTGCCAAGAAAGCGGCGGAAGCAAAAGCTATTGAAGAGGCCAAGGCTAAAGAGGAAGCTCGTATTAAAGCCGAGCAAGAAGTCAAAGCTGCCGAAGAGGCTCGCAAAGTGGAGGAAGTTAAGAAAGCTGTTGCTCAGGCCGAAGCTGATCGCCAAGCTAAAGCAAAAGCTATCGCAGAGACCAAGGCAAAATTAGAAGCAGAAGAAAAAGCAAAGGCGGAAGTTCAAGCCAAGAAGGAAGCGGAAACCAAAGCCGAAGCAAAAGCCATCAAAGAAGCCAAGACTAAAGAGGAAGCCCGTGTCAAAAAGGAAGCTGAGACCAGAGCGGCGGCAGAAGCCGAGGCCAAGAAGGTTGCTGTGGCCAGCCCCGAGTCGGCCGAGAAAATGGTTGGTGTTCTTCAGGAGTCTTACGCCCGGCAGATCGCTGCTCTCGAATCGTCTCTGGCCAAGGTAGCGCTCTCCCGCAAATTTGATTTCGATCGGCAGGTTTCAGATATTCAGGCTGATGTTCGGCGTCTGTTGATTCGCGAGCTTCCCTCGGTGGAGGTGATTCAGGCGCATTTGAAGGAATTAAAATTATACGACAGTCTGATCGATGGAAAAAAAGGCCCCGTGTTCAAAAAAGCTCTTAAAAAATACCAGGTCGCTCACAAGGACTCCGACGGCAAGCCTCTGGATACCGATGGCGTGTTTGGTCCCAAGACTTATTCCTCGATGCGCGACGCTCTGGCGCCGGAAGTGGTGGCCCAGGTCGAGGATATCTTGAGCCGCGTGTACGCTTCGCAAGAGTCAAAGCTTACCGATCTAAAGAAAGCTTATGAGGACCTCCGACATAAAAAAGCCGCGCAGCCCCCGGCCGCACCTGTTCCGCCGCCTCCCTCCGTCGAACCTCCCAAAACAGTTTCGGAAGCACGCGCCCAGGGTAAAAAGGAGCGCGCCGGGCAAAAAACTGCGGCCGCGCAAGCGCTGATGGACAAGTTCAAACAGTGGATGCAGGCCAAACCCATCGCGCCCGCGGCTCCGGCTGCGCCCCAAGGCCCGGCGGCCCCCGTCACAAAAACCGAAAAGATCAAATCTATCGACACCGCGCTGGTCGCCGCGGCACATTTCTTTAAGGACAAAGCGCAGTTGACGCTGGGCGGCGCCGATAAAAACGCTCACGAGCGCTACCAGAAGCTCGCCGAAGTGACATCGGCACTCGCCCAGCTTCTCGATGAAGATGTGACGCTCGGGCGCTTGCGCGATGAAGTGGCGAAAAAGTTTGCCGACGCCGGCTCACAGGAAGCGGCGTTGCGCGAAATCTTATCTCAAAAGCTGACACCGATGTCCTATGACGTCGTGGATATTCTGGACCAACTGGTGAACGGCGCCGGGTTTTTAAACCAGACCATCGACGGCAAGCCATACTCTCTGTCCAGAATTTTGGATACACAGTATCTAGCCGGCAAAATTTCCAAGCTGGAAGCCAAAGATCTCGCGCAGTTTCCGGACGCGAGACAGGCCGAGGACCATCTGAAGCCTATCAGGGATTTCGCCGATCAGGTGATCAAAAACTATGCGCATCCGCCCGTGTCCGAGAAAGAGCTGGACGCCACCGCACTCGTGCGTTCGCGCGAGAGCGTCGCCGCCGCCCAGAAGAAATTTGAAGACGCGCGCAAAGAGCTTCTCAAGATCCAAAACCGCTCGTGGCTCGAAGCGTTTATCGATCCGACGCTGCATGTGAGCATTCGCAGCGAGGACGAATTTCGGCTGAAGCTCGGCCTGCAGAGCGCGTTTCAAGTGACAGACGGCCGCCCGCCGCTAGCGATGGTCGTGAAGTACTTCGAGGCTTACGGCGAGCTTGTCGCCGCAATCCAAAAAGAACAAACGGAGTTTATTCTCCCGTATTTTTATCTGGCCAGCCATCCGGAAGCCGTGAACGGCGATGATTTCCGCCAGCTGCTCGAGAGCGCCACTCAAGGCATGCCGGCCGACAATCTCGAGGGCCGGCTCGCGCGTTTGCGCGGGAAACTCGTGACCACACTGCCGTCCCAGTACCAGAAAGTGGTCGAAAACTACATCCGCAACAATTTCAAAGAGGGCCTAAACCAGAAATTACTCTCGGAAATTTCTCAAAAGAAAGACCCAGCCGAATTGTCCGCGTGGCTGTCGGACAAGATACGCCTGGATTTCAACGCGGACAAATACCTCGTCGACATCTATGGCCAGCTCGACCCGAGCGAAAAAAATCTCCTGAAAGGACTGTACGGTTCTTTTGGCGTCGGCGTGGACTTCGGCGGCACCCAAGGCTTCGCCGGTCCCGACACGACGAGCGAAAAATCCATGATGGACTGGCTGGTGCGTTTAAAACTGGGCTATGATTTTTACGACAGCCGCGCGTCGGACCAGGATATTTTAGACCGCTTGGCTGTCCAGAAATACGCGGCGGATCTTAAAGAGAAAAAGGACAAGCTGGTCACGGCCAAGGCCAAAGTGGACCGGCTGGTCGAGGCCCACAAAATCATGCTGGCGCAGGCGAAAAAGCCGGCCATGCCCGCTCCGGCGGAAAATCTTAAAGCGGCCGATCAGATATTTTCAAATGTCGAGGAGTCGTATCAGGATATTCACCGTATTTTCATGAAGTATCATTATGGCCAAAAGGACTACCCTGGTCTCATGCCGATGCTGGCCCAGCAAGGCGCGCTGCAGGTCGAGATCGAATCCATCAACCGCATGATCGGGGAGGTCGAGGGTTCTATCTCCCGGACGCGCGAGCTGTCCAAGTCCGAGGAAGCCGTGGCCGACAAGAAACAGGATGAGCTCAAGAAAAAACTCGCGCGCATCCGCAAGGACGTGAGAAACGCCGATAATCTCGGTGTCTTGAGCGAGTCGCTGCTCCAGACGCGGACGCTTAAGAACTACCTGGTTTATTTCACGAAAGACGCCGGGTTGTTCGACAAAGATGCCGAGTGGTTCAACCAACGCCTGGCGGACACCGAGCGTCTCGTCGAGAAAAAGGCGCTTTCGCTCTTGGAGGAGCCGCCCGCCGGGTTTGCGTCGTCGCCGGAAGCGTTTGGCCGGCTCGTGGACAGTTTTGGTTATTCGACGCTGAAGGCCGACGAGCAGGCCAAGAAGTATGCGCGCTGGAACGAGGCGCTGGATCGGTACGCGTCGGTGAATAAAGAACACGCCGAGTATTTGAAAGGGATCTTAAAGAAAGTTTTTGAAAAGCAGGCCGACCAGGAGAGTTTCTTAAAGGAAATGGAGACGCTGCTGACGGAGATCCCCCAGGCACCGACGCTCGAAGCGCTGAAGGAGAAACTGCAGAAGTTTTCAGAGCGCAAGGCCAAGCTGCTTAGTCCCAGTCCCGCGATCCAGAAGCGCGCGCAGGCCGTGAAGGACGCGTTTGAGGCCAAAGGGCTTGAGCTCCTCGAGTCGTCCGCGCTGAAACCCGAGGCCATCGGCCGCCTGACAATAAAGGATAAAAAGGGGCTTTTAGCCGACTTTCTCAATCTCATGGGCTACCGCGAAATCCGCGATGTGGCGAAGCAGAGCGATAAATATCACACATGGATCGTGGTTTTTGAAAAGGCTGAAAAGAAATCCGGCGTTACCGAGGAAGTCAAAAGG
This sequence comes from uncultured Planctomycetia bacterium, assembly GCA_964372765.1. Classification (GTDB taxonomy): domain Bacteria; phylum Omnitrophota; class Gorgyraeia; order 2-02-FULL-51-18; family CAYJSE01; genus CAYJSE01. Next base: position 16,527 of record CAYJSE010000016.1, read on the forward strand.
TCTTTGGCCATGGATATCATGAACGCGTTTCAGTTTCTCGAGATGCATCGGCAGTCGCGGGATGCGTTTCATCTTTTAGAGGGCCAGTTGGGAAAGATCAACACCGTCCAGGACGCGGCGTCCATCATCCAGACAGCGACGGACACGGAAAAGAAGTACGGCGCCTATCTGCAGGGGCCGGGTCGTGATTTCGCGAAACGCTATGTGTATTATCTACCGCCGCCTGTCGTGAAGTTAATGCCGGCTACGTGGGAGAGCTGGACCAGGCTCGATATTATACCCGAAGAACTTTATCTGAATAGATTTTCGGAGATTAAATCCGACGCGCGGATGAAAGCGGTCAGTCTCTTGAGAAAAGACGCGCGCAAGCACACGATTTCCAAAGACTGGATGGATCATGCCGTCGAAGTCATGCAGGCGATGGACTATGCCAAAGCGGCCGCGCCAGACCGCGAAAGAGAATTTCGTCTCTGGAAAAGCGTGATTGATACCGCGATCCATTCGGACGCCAATCCGGCGCTGCAGGAAGCGTGGCGGGACATCGAAAAGGATCTTTCGCGGCGAAAGGTCAGCGCTTGGGAGAGAACCAAAGGCGTTTTTTCTCTGCAGTTTAAGGGCGATCAGGACGCCTATGGGATGTGGGAGGTGTTGACGCGCCTCGAGGACAGACTGCGCGAGACCACGCACGATCTGGAAGCGGATTTCATCCATCAGTGGACCGTGCATTTTTATCATGAGTTTATCGACCAGGTGGAGAAGGAAACCGAATCCAAGCGCACGCCGCTCACGCCGGGCAGCCAAAAAGCGCTGGCTACTTTCGTGAACCGGCTTCTCGAGGAACAGCCGGACCGGAAAACCGATACTGTGAAAGTCGGCCAGATAGCCGAGAAGACGCTGTATCTCATGACGGGCCAAAGCCCCCATCAGAAAACGGCGGACTACATCAAAGAAATCGCCAAGCGCTCGCCAGAGCTCTGGGGTCCCGCGAAGCCGAAAGACGCGCTCAAGGTGATCCAAGAGGCCTCGGACAGCAAAGTGGACCGGGGCGACCGCGATCTCGTGCGCGGGTTTAAGTTGGACGAATGGATCGAAACCGCCAAGGCGCGGCAGGGACGCAAGGAAAAAAGGACCGCCGAAGCCGAGCAGGCCGCGGAAAAAGGGTACGGCAATGATTTTCAGAAAGTCGACGCGAAGCTGAAAGTTTTTGAGGAACAGTCCCTGGCTTTCCAGAGGCTTTCCGTCGCGGAGATCGCGAACGGCGAAACGATGCGCGATCTCGGAAACGCTCAAGTCGACGCCAAGCGCTGGATTCGGAAACTGTCCGTTTTGCTGGCTAGCGCCAAGGACGACACCTATGCGCGGAGAATTCAGGATCTAGAGACGAGATACGAGAACGCGATCCGGAGCGTGCGTGAAGCGCTCGACGCCGATTTTGAGAATCCGAGTTATTCGATGCGCGACCGCGAAGTGCTGTTTCGGTATCTGAGCATTGATCTCGCGAAGCCCTCGGCCGAAACGCTGGGCACGCCCTACGCGCTGACGATGGCAGATATCGATCGTATCCATGATCGTTTGACGAAAGATTGGCAGGCGACGCTTTCCAATCCCGAGGCCGACTTCAGGCAGTTTATCCTCGAGGAAATCGCTCTGCGTGTCCAAAATAACACGATCTCGTCCGATGAGCTTGCCCGCGTGATGCAGGATCTCGAGGCCGTAACCCGCGAGCATGTGCCGCCATCGACGATGTCGGAGCTGGCGCTGCCGCTGAAAAAACTGAACGAATATATCCAAAAAAGCAGACAGGAACCTGAGCAACTCCAAGCGATCATCCATGATCTGGGCCGAAGGATTTTCGCCAATAGGGCGCTGGACTCCGACCGCAGCGCTTATGTGAACGAGCTGGAAGCGCGCCTTTTAAACCAGCGCGAGGCGGCGCCCGGCGATAGACTGCAAAGACGTCTTGGAGCGTTGTCGGAAGTCCGAAAGGCGGCGCTTGAAGCGAGGTTTCAGTCCATCGAGTTTCGTCTAAGGCAGTTCCGGGACAATCTGGATAATAAAAAGTACGCGCTGACGGATGACTATCTCGATGAAATGAAAACGCTGATCGAGGGCGAGGCGCGCGCGCTGGCGCAGGAGCTCGGCCATTATGACGGCGCCTATCCGGAGAAAGAAAAAGCGCTGCTGCAGGACATAGACCCAGCGCGCCTGGTTACGACGGGGCGCAGGGAATCTTTCCAAAACATCATCGCGCAGCTGCTGGAGGCGTTTTCTGTGGAAAAACACCGTCAGCATAGTTATCAGGATTTTGCCCGTCTCTGGGACGGCGTGATGGAAATAGCGGATAAAAATCTGGGTCTTTTCGAAGGTAAAGAGCGCGAAAAAGTGATCGCGAGTCTCATGGAGCTCTACAGAGCCTATGACACCGTCGTCGAAACCAAAAAAGACGAGGACAAAACATACGGAGACTGGTACCAGGGACTCGACTACAACCTCAGTCTGGCGGCAAAAGCGCTTCCGAAAGAAAAGGAAAAAGAAGAGCTCGTGCGGCGCATTCTGGAAATCGTCCAGCGGTACGACACAGAGCTTCAAGAGAGGGGTTTTGAGGCGATGTATTCGGACGATCCCATACGGCATGCCTATTTCGACGCCGACCGCCTGCGGTTTTACAAAAAGGCGCTTTACGCGATGCAGGATCTTAAGGGCGAAAAACTGTCGCCGGAGCTCGTGGCCAGCATCGAAAAGTTTAAGCAGGACCGCATCCCGCCGGACGTGGCCGTGCCGGTGGTGGACGAGCGTCCCGAGATACAGCCGCTTCTAGCCGCCGCGCAGGCGATTTCCAGCCGCGAACGCGGAAGCAAAATCGATATCGAAATGCAGGAAGCCAAGGCGCAGGAAGCGATGATGAAAAAGGTGCGTGTGGTGCTCGGCGTCGAGGGCACGTTCAGCGAGGAGCTCGTGGACCTCTTTTTCAAAATCCATATCGAGCGGCCCAGCGAAGCGGGCAACGCGAAGGCGGATCTCATCAATCAATTTTATCAATTAAAGGACAAGCTGATCGTGAAAGCTTCCAACCTTCGGGCGGCTCAGAGGATCCTGGATTACATGAGAGTCCAAGCGGATTATGAGCAAGCCCCGCAAGGTTTTAAAGAAGCGCCTCTGATTGCATCGGATATCGAACACGCATTGGAAGAGATGCTTCCGAAAATGGATTATACCCAGTTCAACGAGGGCCAGCAGGCCGGGATTTTCGAGAATTTGGTCGCGGTGTTAAACCAGCGCTCGGGCGTGGCGGATGTGGACATGGATGACGTTTATAGAATGCTTGAGGAAATCAGCCAGGCGCAGATCAAGGTGACCGCCGCCGCGCCGAAAACGCACGATATTTATGCCGGTTCCAACGTGATCGCGTCCCTTCTGCGCACGATATCCTCGCACTCGTATCTTTTGTGGTGGCAGCCCAACCCGACCCAGCTCGCCAAGGACACGCGCGCTCAATTCGAGGCGCGCGAGACGCAGCTGGATGCGGACATGCTCAAACGCGCCCGGCGCCAGATCGCGATCGCCGACTACGCGGCCGCGAAACTGCTCTATGACGAAGAAGTAAAAAAAGCTGATCGGAAAAATATACGCGACGCCGGCTACATTTTGGCTCAGAGAAAGATGAATTTGGCGGCGTTCGGCGTGGGGCCGGATGAACTAAAAAAAGTCGAGGGCGCATATGCCGCGGCCAAAGCGCAGCTCGAGAAAGAACGGGCAGAAATTTTGAAGCTGGGGGTATCGGCGCGAAAAGAGGCTCTCAGGAAAATGGCCGCGGATCTGCGGCTCATGCCCAGCGCGGATCAACGAAAACCTGAGGCGGAAATTTACCAGGACCAGTGGGTGCGGGAGGGGATGGCGCGCATGGTGAGCCGCATGGTTTTGCCTACGGCGGTGGTGACCGACGTGGTGGAAGGAGGCCTTTTTCAGAAGGATGTGACGGTAGCGACGATCTATGAAAGCTACGATTACAGTACCCGCTACGAGGTCACGGGCGGCCGCCCGTGGGGTGAGGAGCCGCAGACAATTTCCTCACAGACCGCGATCAAGCGCGAGTATGATCAGACAAAATTGGAAGCCTATTTTCGGTCCACTTCGGAGACGCTGAATTACGGCACCAAAGTCCGCCAGGACTCCCAGGCGTTTCAGACGGGCCTGACGTTGACGCTTGAGACCGCCGATGGAGACAAAATCGAGCTGCCCGTTTTGCAAATCAGCATGAATCCGGACGGCTCGGCGACGATTTCTCTGGGCACTTCGGTGACAACCAAGGACGGGTTCCATGCGGAAACTGGGGTTATCTATGATCAGAAAACCGGCACGCCGGCACCGTGGATACACGTGGAGAAAAAGTTTGAAGGCAAAGGAACAGAGATTAAGGATATCGAGGTTCGCGGCGCTTATATCGCCGATAAAACCGGCGAAGGCGGCCGCTGGGATCTAGGAGGCACCTGGCATCCAAAGCTGTTGCGGGTCACGGGTGACCTAAGCGGCGATACCAAGACCCGCGAACTGACTAAAACCATGAACCTCGTGCTCAACCCGCAGGGCGCTTTGAGTTTCCAAACAGACTTGACGCAGACCGGCGAGAGGCCGCTCGAGAAGCGGTTTGGCGTGGGCTACAACACCGCTACCACCCGGATCAGCGCCACGTTTACGCCGGCGACCGAACAAGAGGAGGGCAAGACGGCCGTCGAGTTTCGCCAAAAACTTGGGAAACTCTTTGAGATTTCGGGCCGCGCCGGCATGGGCACGCCGGACCAGGAAGGGTTGCAGGAGATCCGCCTCGGCCTTCGCTCTCCGGGTGGTGCGTTGAGCGGCGAAATCAGCCGAGAACTGACAGGACAGGACCAGGCGATGAAAGCGCGGTTGAACGTGAGCCAGACTCGTGTGGTGAATATCGGTGTGGACATCACCCAACCGACACAGGGCGAAGGAAAGCCCAGCTTCGGCGTGGAAGCGGCTTTCAATCTGTCGTATTGGTATACAAAAGATGAATCAGGCCCCTCTATCCGCAACCCGATCGGCGTCCCGAGCTTCGCCCCGACGGATTACGCGGCTTCGCTCGATGCGGGTAAATTCACACAGTTTGCTTCCGATCTTTTAAAGAGTCGTCTTTCCGCCAAAGAGTTACGGGAAGCCGAGTTTAAAGTTTTGAAAGACAAGTGGCAACAGGAACGCCAGATTTTAGATTACCTCGATGAGATCAATGCGCAGCTTCTTGATTTTCGTGCCCAGGGTCAATTCGCGCGTGAGAATGAACAAAGACTTGTTTTGGGCATGCAGGAGCTGAGAACCAATTTTTTGAGGATACAGGCCGAGCTCGACGCGCTGGAAGCGTCGCTGTCCGATCAACAGGCGCGCGATCAATGGATCACGAGATACCAGGAGTTTCACGAACGGGTCGAGGCGGCCAGCCAATCGGTGAACGCGCTGGTTTCCGCCCAGAACGCGAATTTCCTGACCTATGTCAGCATTTCGGACGCGGCGAAATCGGCCGTGCGAAAAGGGGCCGATGAACTGACGGCGCAGAACCAGATTTTGGGTGACGCGGCGCAACGCGGCGTGGATGGGTGGAATTTCTTTTATGATCGGGTGCCGGGTGAGGCGGAGGTATTTGCCCGTTCCGTGCAAAATGCCGTGCGCGATTGGAATAGCCTGTCTGTCGACCAGCAAACGGCGATCGAGCAGTCGAGCGAGTTCCAGACGGTTGTCAACAACCTCATGGACCATATTAAATATGTCAGTGCCAGTGGGCAAGAAAAATTGCAGGAAGCGATGCATTGGGCGCGGCTCATCGTGATGAATAAGGAAAACCGGCTTTCGCAGAGGGACATCGAAATCAAAATGGATATCTGGAGTGAGCTGGCGCCGAAACTGAACGATTATTTTGGCAGGGACGTGGTGGTGCGCGAATACAACGGGAGCCTAGTGGATCCTCTGCGATTCTGGGGAGCGGCGGCTGAGATCCGTGACTATGGCAAGGAAAAAATGATCGGCGAACTCGAAACGCGCATCGCGCTGCGCGCGGAGTTCGCGGCAGTTTACCGGCATAATTTTGACCCCCAGAATGTCCAGGACAATACGCGGATGGAGTTTCTGACGGGCCTCGTGACTTTCGGCGGGCAGAGGCTCGAGGACGTGAAGAGTTTGTTGGCCGTGCTTGCGGAACATCGCGACACGATCGAGGCCGTGATCGGCAGAAAAGACGCGGCCGATATTTCCGACAATTGGGCGAATCTCAAGTCGTTGCTCCAATGGGCCAAGCAGATCCAGGTGTGGCAAGAGCCCGCGTTCAATCAAAATCCACGGACGATGCTGCAGATGGCGCTGGTGTTAAAAGACGCGGTGGGCCGGTCGCTCGCGGATACTGAGTTTGCCCGCCGGCTCGGCGATCCTCTGTCGTCGGCGTCGCTGGCGCTGCAGGGGTATGTGCTCGAGGCCGAACCGACGCGCCAGGCCTTGCGCGAGGATTTCATCCAGCGCTACCTCGACGTGCAGGGTAATCCGGACATTTCTTCGCGCATCGAGCGGTTGGTTGGGTCCGGAGTGCTGCTGCGGCCCAAACAGTATTTCGGCGTGCTGTTTGCGATGGATTCGGCGGCGTTTAACATCGACGGTCGTGAGAACGAAGTGCTGGACTCCATGATCCGTCTCCGGGAGTCGGCGGACGCAAACCAAACCGTGCTTGACGCGTTTTTCGGCGGCAACAAAATTGATTTGTCGCAGGCGGACCACCTCAATAAGCTGCTTTACTTTGCCGCGTATGACATCGGCAATGGCGGCCAGTGGAATCTCGACGTGCGCGGGTATGGCGATGTGTTGATGGCGGAGATGGCGAATCTGCGCGGCGCCGTGGCGCAGTACCTTTACGCTCGCGAGGGCGCGGATCTCGACTGGGAAAAAGACCACGATACGCTGCTGTACTGGGCCTATAATTCTTTGCAATTGAAAAAGGAAGTGTTGGACGCCACCGAACGGGTGCGGCGCACGCTTTCTTTCATGGGACAACCGGCGACGAGTGAGGCCATCCAGAAACTGTCTCCCGTTCGCGAGGGCGTGCTCACTGTCGAGGACAAGCGCGTGAGAGGTTTCGTGATCGAGTCCAACAGCGCGCTCGGGTTTGCCTCGACGCTTATTTTGCGCGATGGGTTACCCAATGCGCAGGCCTTGGCGGAAATAGAACTTGCCGCGCGCATTCACGAGTATCTGAAGGATGCATTCACCGGCACCGATCCGCCGGCCGACTTTACCAATCCGGACTACCGCGCCTATCTATTTGGACTCGCGGGTTCCGAGGCGCTGGCTCCCGAAGAAAAAATACTGCTCGCTCAAACCATGCGGGAGATCGTAAAAACCTACGGTTTCCCCGCTGTTCCCACCAATGAAATTTTAACCGCCGACCATTTACATTTAAGTTCCAAGCTTTCATTTCTGCAGAATATCGCGCGTGTCTTGACGACACCGCTGGGTCCGATTTTCCCGGAAAAACTGGATGCGCGGCAACTTTTGGCCGATAGCGCGTTTTTGACTTCTGACAAAGCGGACTGGACATGGGCGGGGGGCGCGCCGCCGGATCCGAATAGAGCCGGTGAGGAAGGTGTGCGTGACCAATGGAAAGTGCTCTATTTTGCGGGCATGGCCCAGCAACAAGTGGACGAGGCGGGCACGCTGGCGGGTATTGAGCGCATCGCGGGTCGTGCGGAAAACAGCCTCTTTTCTTTTCTCAACGATTCCGGAATTCAAAAGTCCATGGCGGCCCTCACAAACCGCGCCTTGTCGCCCGACCTGACGAATATTTTTACGCCCGATTTTGCGACGGTCGTGGATGGCATTCAGTCCCTTTATCGAATCTACACGCCGGACCAGATTCGCAAAGCATCGGCGGTAAAAGCTCTTTTGGAGAAACTCTACGACGATGTCGAGGACGGCGGCCTGACGATCGCCAATCCTCTGCATGAACGGCTCATCTTTGAACGCCTGGATGAGGAGAGACTGCCCGGCCGCGACGCGGTGAAGCAGCTTGAAAAGATGAATGAATATAAAAGCAAAGAGTTCCAGAGTCTTTTGGATGCCCACGGCATCGTGAAAGGCCAGTTTACGTTGGCTGAGAGGACAACTCCAAACATCGATTCGATGGGCACGCCGGCACAGCAGATACTGGAAAATGTATCCACGATTTTTGCCGTTGCCCAGGCGAAGCCGGAACTCGTGACCGGTTTCCGGAACGAAGCGTTTGCGAAAAGCTTTATGAGCAATGTCGCGGCGTTGGCGGCGCTGGATCCCGCGACGCACTACGCTTGGTTTTTGAACGAGACCGAGGCGCTGTCGCTTTCGGATCATGAGCACCTTTTAATGATCGAGACGATGGCGCTTTTGGCGAGCGTGATGGATACAGACGCCACTTACCAGCAGCGTGGCGTGAAAGGCACTGCCGCCGTCGAGGAGCTCTTGCGCAGCATGACGGTTCTCCACCAGGCGATGAAGAGTGAGGACGTCAACTTTTTCAAGGCTGCGGGGATCACGACGACGCCCAACTTCCGCGTCGTGACCGCGCCGGCGACGGACGGCTCCAACGATTTTGACGATCTCGTGAATCTCGCGATTTTGACGGCATCGTTTTTGCCCTCGGGTGCGGCGGTGGATGTGAACCGGTTTGTGGGGGAAATGCGCAGCATCATGCCGAAGCTGGTCGAGAAATACCGCGCGCTGATGGGCGGCCAGAATTTTAATTTTCTCAAGTCCGTGAACCAGGGGCACATCCAGTCGATGATCGCGATCCGGCAGGCGCAGCTCGGCCAGGTGGATACGCGAATAGCGCCCGAAAACTTACTCACGGCCCAGACACAGATACGGCCGTTTTTTGAAAGCGTCCGGGGCGCGCTCGGGTTGCCGGGCGAAAGGTTTGACGATCGTGCCGGTAGCGCGGATCTTGAGATTTTATCGTACCTGGCCGAGTACAAGTTGTTGGCCCAAGGCAAGCTGGACGCGCCGGAGGCGATGCAGGCATTTCTGTCCGCATTGGTTACCGTGATGTCTACGGATCAGTCTCTGAAGCCCACGACACCGGTGCTGAAAACCGATGCCAAGCCGGTGGAGCCGACGATCAATTGGAGACAGGCGGTGGACAAGGCTTACTTCGCGATGAGTTACGAAGCTACTTCGGAAAACTTGACCGTGGCGAAACAGCTGAGAGAGGACCCCGATTTTCAGGCTGTATTTAACAGCAAGAGCAAGGACACGACAGTGTGGGATGCCAACGGCGATGGCGTCGAGGATGGGGAGGCGACTTCCTTTATATTGCGGTGGGCGGGCGCCATTGGCACCGGGCAGGCGTATCCGGATGTAAAAACTTTTCTAGCGCAGGTGCGCGACGTGAGGGCGATGCTGGAAGGGGCGAACTACGCGACGGTGAGAGACGTGATCCAGGACACTAAGCTTTACAATAAAACCGACACCGGCACGGATGGCAATCTGCAGATGCCGGATGAAAGCACCAAACTTTATTTTGCGACCCAGGTTTTAAAGGCATCCGCGCCGGCCGACAGCGTTCAAAAAGCCGAAAATGTGAAAAAGATCACCTCGATTTTGTTTGAGTGGTCGCGCATGATCAATGAAAATCCGATCGCCTCGACGAATATCGATGCCGGCACCGACGCTCAAATGGATGTAAATCTGCAGGTGGCCGATCTCATGAAAATTTTGAGCGTCGAAAAGGAGCTGGCCAATCAAACGCAGTTTGATGTCTTGAAATTTATCGTGGACCACCATCGGTTTGTTCCCACGCCCGAGGGGGGCAGAGGAGTAACGATCACGGCCAGCGACAAATTTGGCGTGCGTACTTTAAATGCAGTTAAAGGCCAATACGAGGCCTCCGCAGCGACGCGCGTGATTGAGCAGATCTTTTTCCGCTCGGCGCTGGATTTCGTGATCACGTCCAGCAAACAATCGGGTATCTCGGTAAAGCAGACGCTCGGCTTTAAAGGGGTGAAGCCGGGTGACGCGCCAACTGTTGCGGCCCAAGCGATCCAGCAACTTAAGTTCGCCGATGATTTTTTAAGCTCATCTAAAGATAAAGATTTCGCCAAAAAGTTATGGATCGCGGAAATCCGAGCCGCTCACGATTTGATGGAAAGGGAGGGTAGAAAGCCAAAGCCATCGCCTATTCTGGAACCGGGAGCTGTCACCACCCCAGACATGGTTTTGGACAAAGTGCCTTACTACGGCAATTCAGTATCAAGCCCGATTTTAAGAAGCACGCTCGAGCAGATGGCGTCCTCAACGCAGACGGTGACGACAAAAGCAGCTATCGCCACCCAAGTTTTCGATGTGGCGACAGAAGTTGCGAGCTTGGATGCCTTCCTGAAGGACCCGGCGAACACTACCGCGGCCAATAGTTTCTTGGCGATTTACGGTATTAATCCGAGAACGGTGTCGTTAATTAATGATGGCGAGCTTACCACTTACGGAGACCTTCTTTATAATAAAATCGGCGTGGGTGACCCTGATCCCACACTTCTGCCCGAAGAGAAGTACTTTGCTTTTACCACCGGATTTACATGGCAGGGTGTCCAATCTTTTATCAACGGATTGAACATCGCAGCCGCTAACAACGCTATCGTTGCTGGTGATGCGAGTTTGCGCACGGCTTTGGCAACGGTTTTTCCGCAGATGGTGATCAATACCAGCGTTCCTTACAATGCCGTATCCAATAGTGTCATCATAGACGGCACAACTTACGATAATCTGAAACTATACATTCAGTTTCTGTTCTTGGGAAGCCTTAATCCGCAGGTATTTAAAGATGTGGCTGCGTTGGATGCGGCGATCACCGCAAGCCCACAATCGGCGACACTGCGCCAGAACTTTTCGACATTTTATGGAATTTCAGTAGCCGATCAAACTTTCAGCCAGAAAATCGCTTACCGGCAGAAACTGATTCAGATTGTCACAGCTTCCGGCTACAACCAAACCAATTTCCTGGCATTTTTAGCTCAAGACCCGCAGGCGGCTATGACCGCGCTCGACACCGCGCTCGCCGCTCTGGAAGCCGACGCCACCACATCCCGCGCGGAGTTTGCCAAAGTGTTTGGCATTGCGGTGGCCGATCAAGTATTGGCGACCAATGCCACCTACCGTCAGGCCTTAATCGACATCGTGGCCGGACCCACGTATCCAAACTTAGGCTCGGACAACACCACGCGTGCCCAAGGCTTCGTACGCGAGTTAAATGAAGTGTTTGATCTGGACGCGGCGATCAGCGCTCATGCTCAAAGCGTGACACTGCGCGCCAACTTCGCGACGTTCTACGGTGTGCCGGTCACCGAGCAACTGTTGCCGGGCACAACTCCCTACAATTACCGCCAAAAGCTCTTTGCCATCGTGGGCTCATCCACCTACAACGAAGCCCAATTCCTGGCGGACCTTCAAGAAACACAATCTTTATTAACCACCTACAACGCTCTAAAGATCTCAGACCCAGCCAAAGCCCTGAAAGCCAACAACATCCTAAAGGCCGTTTACAACATCGACTTAGACAATGGCATTGACGCGGCTGAAGAGACGATCTTAGCCGATCCCACCCAAGGTCTTCTGTTCGCCGCCGACGGCTCACAGCGCAACCCGACACAGCTCTTTAGCTTCTTAGTCGCCGCAAGCGACTTTAAAGCCGCCTGGGATGCCCGCGCGGACAAAGACGCTATCAACACCATTCTTAAGAACAACTACGGCGTGGATCTCTCGGACGGTCTTCAAATCTCCGATATCAAAGAATTAGGCAACCCCGCCAAAGGACTTCTCTACAAAGAAGACGGATCGCTGCGCTCACCCACAGAACTCTTCAACTTCCTTATAGCCACAGGGGATGTGCTTGCGGTTTACAACGCGCTCACCGCCGCCCAAAAAGCTAAAATCAACCCGATTCTGGCGCTCTACGGCGTGGATCTCTCAGACGGAGTGGTGGATGCTTCAGACACCGAAGCCATGGCCGATCCCACCCAAGGTCTTCTGTACGCTGAAGACGGCACGGTGCGTAACCCTGCGACACTCTTTAGCTTCTTAATCGCCGCCCAGGACTTCTTTACCACCTGGAACACCTGGCCCGACGCACTAGAAAAATCCAAGATCGCCACCGTTCTTCTAAATAACTTTGGAGTCAATTTAAGCGATGGGCTAGGGATCCAAGACATCGTGGAACTAGGCAACCCCTCTAAAGGCCTTTTGTATGAGGACGCGACCACACTTCGCTCAACGGCCGACTTCTTCGCGTTTATTCTTGACCAAGACGATCTTCTTGCCGTGTACAACGCGCTGGGCGCAGCGGATAAAACCAAAGTCAACGCGATCCTTTTAGTCTACGGCTTAAATCTCGCCGACGGCATCAGCCCCGCGGAAACCGATATCTTAGCCGACCCGACCCAAGGTCTTCTGTACGCTGAAGACGGCACGGTGCGTAACCCTGCGACACTCT
>CAYJSE010000016.1:29131-30381 GCA_964372765.1 uncultured Planctomycetia bacterium
CCGACCCGACCCAAGGTCTTCTGTACGCTGAAGACGGCACGGTGCGTAACCCTGCTAAATTATTTGAATTCCTGGTAGTTGTTTTTGATTTTTTTGACACATATCAACAACGTTCAGTTGATGAGCAGGCGGCGATAAATAATCAACTCAAGTTACTTTTTAATATTGATTTGAGCGATGGGTTGCAAGAATTGGATATTCAGGAGTTAGCCAAGTCAGAAAATGGACTTCTTTTTAATTCAGATTCTACCCCAAAGACAGTTGCTCAGATTAATCAATTTTTTGACTCACTTTTACTTTTAGATTCGGCTAATTTTGCAACAGTTTCCATTATTTACTATGGGAATGACGTTACGCCGGGTGAGCAGATTCAATTGGCACAGGACCTAGTTCGTAAACTCAACTTAGGCGGCGGATTTGTCTATGATCTGATTCAAGATTCTATGCTTCGAGATCTTCCGGAAGGCGTAACAACCTTGGATCAGTACATTACTTTCCTTGCTACCGATGTTACTCAAGCTATGCTTCAAGCGGCTGGAGTGAATACAGCTACCGATGGAATTGTAAAACTAGCTAATGACGTTGCGGCTCATGGGAGTTTTAATGCGCTTGCAGGTTTGTTCAAAGCCCAGGATGGTGATCCTGATATTCAGGCTGAAAAGCGTAGCGATCTGGCTGGAGGCATCGCCCGTAATTTTGTTAAAGGAGGGGAATATCAGTACATCTTTGCTACAGGTCAAATGGAGAGAAGGCTTCCCGAAGGTGTTTCGCAGAATAATTTATCAGGGTATGTTCAAGCAATCGTGGACAATACGGACCAAGACTTGCTGAATTATGAAAGAACAATAATTCAAAATAGCTATTACCTCAATACTTCAGTTGAGGTATTCAATGCAAATGTAGGGACACCTCAAGAGCAAAAAGAAAAAATTGGCGGCTTGGCGGGTGATTTTGCATTTGCTTACCAGGATCAACTAGACGGTCAAGCGCCTATTTATAATCCTCTTACCAATACTGTCGAAGAGGGGGCGATAACACCAATTACCAATATTGGTATTTTTATCACTGAGCGCACAGAAGGTATTATTTTTTATCTAAATAATAAAGCTGCTCTGGACGCGGCAATCTTGACTTTGGGTGTGCAAAGTTCTTCAGTTGGAGCGGTTGTTGGTTATCTTCGTGACGCAATTACGCGTGGCGAGTTCCAGTACGACCCAATCTTGAATGACCAGGTGTTGAAACCCATCGCG
>CAYJSE010000017.1:0-30131 GCA_964372765.1 uncultured Planctomycetia bacterium
CATGTTTGAGGGGCATGTGCCGCAAGGCTTGAGGGTTCAAATCCCTCCTTCCGCATATTTTTTTAGTTTTTCCTGCTTTCCAGCCGGCTTAAATTCGTGTAAAATTCCTTAAATACGCTTAATCATCGGTTTTTAGACGAGTAAAGGAGAAAATGAATGAAACGGTTTCTTAGCTCAGTTTTTTTAGCCGGTATACTTCTGGCGAGTGCACCGCTTTACGCGGCCACCTACAAAGTCGACGTGGATCACACCACGGTTTCTTTCAAAATCAAGCACCTATTTTCCAATACCCAAGGGTTTTTCCGCGTTTTCTCGGGAACTTTGGACTATGAGCCGGGCAAACCCGACACCTGGAAAGCCAGCGGCACGATTGACGTGTCCAGCATCGACACCAACGTCGCCGGCCGGGACAATCACTTGAGGTCCGCCGATTTTTTTGACGCGGAAAAGTACCCGACGATTACGTTTCAGACAACCCAGGTTCTGGAGTCCACCGACGGAAGCGCCAAAATGGAAGGCCTGATAAATATTCACGGCGTGGAAAAGCCGATCATCCTGGATGTGGAGATCCACGGGGTAGCGCAGGATCCGTGGGGAAACACACGCTCCGGATTTACGGTGACCACAAAAATCAATCGCAAAGATTTTGGCCTGACGTGGAATAAGGCGCTCGAGACGGGTCAATTGCTGGTAGGGGAAGACGTGTCGATTACGATTGAGCTGGAAGGGATCCAGTCAACAGAGTAATTATTTTACAAAAAGGAGACGATAATGGCGAAGGTTAGTAAAAAGAAAGCGTTGCTCGCCGCGTCCGTCGCGGGTCTTTTGACGCTAGCGGGTGTGGCGGTTTCCGGAAATGTGTATGCCGAGGATGTGGCGTGCATGGGCGTCAATGCCTGCAAAGGCATGGGCGATTGCGGTGGCAAGGGTCATTCTTGCTCCGGTATGAATGCCTGCAAGGGTGAGGGTTCTGTGATGATGTCCAAATCCGCCTGCGAGAAGATCGGCGGGACGATGGGAACGGTTACTCATTAATAGCTAGATTTGCAAGCGGGGGTAGTGTTTGTGGAAAATCAGCATCAGAATCCCGGAGTCGGTTTGGGCCTGCGAGCCCAGCACTATCCGGTGATTTTATCGGAGTGGCCGCGCGTCGATTGGTTTGAGGCGTTGACCGAAAACTACATGGACACCGGCGGCCGTCCTCTGCAGGTGCTGGAAAAAGTCCGCGAACGCTACCCCATCGCTTTACACGGCACCGCGCTGTCGATCGGTTCCGTGGATCCTCTTAATATTTCCTACCTGGAACGTCTCAAACGACTCGTCGATCGCGTGAACCCTTTTGTCGTGTCCGATCATTTGTGCTGGTCGGGCACCGAGGGTGAGCAACTGCATGATTTATTGCCGCTTCCGCTTACGGAAGAATCGATCCGCCACGTTGTATCACGCGTGGGCCGGGTTCAGGAGTTTTTAGGCAGAAAAATTCTTTTAGAAAATGTTTCGACATACGTCGCGTTTCGCGAATCGACGATGAAGGAGTGGGAGTTTTTAGTCGCGGTGGCCCGCCGAGCGGGCTGCGGGATTCTTTTGGATTTAAACAATATTTACGTCAATGCGTTTAATCATGGTTTTGACGCCTACGAGTATCTGCGGGCGGTGCCGGGCGAGCTGGTCGGACAGATCCACCTGGCCGGCCACACGCCGATGGGCGGTTATCTTTTCGACACGCACAGCCGCCCGGTGATCGAGGAGGTTTGGGACCTCTACCGCGAATATCTTCGGCTGAACGGTCCGACGGCGACCTTGATCGAGTGGGATGAGGATATCCCGCCTTTCGAGGAGCTTTTTAGCGAGACAAAGAAGGCCAAGGAAATGGTTGTATGCGTTTAACCGAGCTGCAGTCTTCCTTTAAATCTCTGATTCAACCGGCCGTCGTGACACCCGAAGATACGGGATATCTCGTGCATGCCGAGCGACTGGGCGTCTACGCCCACGGCTACCGTGCCCGCATCCATGAGGCGTTGGCCGAGTGTTTCGAAGCGGTGCGCAGGGTCGTAGACAAAGAGCGTTTCTGGGATCTAAGCGACACTTACGCGGTGCATTACCCGTCGCACGACTACAACCTCAATTACGTCGGCCGGCATTTGCCGGAGTTTCTGGCCAATCACGCGCTGCTCGGTGAATTTCCTTTTTTAAAAGAACTCGCGGCTTTCGAGTGGAAAGTGTGGCAGGCGTTTCACGCGTTCCAAGAGCGTTCGTTCCGGAAAGAGGAGCTGGCGCGAATCCCGCTTGAGGATTGGGAGCGTGCGCGGATACAGTTTCAGCCGTCGGTGTCGCTCGTGGTCTCCGAGTGGCCGGTTTTGGACCTGTGGCTCAAGCGTAAATCTAAGGAGGATCTAAAGTCTTTCTTCGCAAAAAACGAGCAGCGTATTCTCATCGGACGTAAAAATGATCAAGTGCGCTGTGAACGGCTGGAGGAGCCGCCCTATTTACTTCTGGAGGCGCTTTTGTCCGGTAAAACGTTAGGTAGGACTTTAGAGGTGTTGTCGGATTTAGAAGGTTCCGAGCACCTGCCTGTCGCCGCGTGGTTTGGGCGCTGGGTCGAAGATGGACTGATCCACACGTGTATTTTGGATGCGCCGGTTTCTTGCTAGTTTTTTAATGGTCACCGCGTTTGTGGGAGGGGACTTAGGAATGGCCGCTGAAACCGAAAAAGCGACATTTGCCGCGGGTTGCTTCTGGGGCGTCGAGAAATCGTTTTGGGATTTAGAGGGTGTGATGGCTACGCGCGTGGGCTACACGGGCGGGCACACAAAAAACCCGACCTATGAAGAAATTTGCACGGGCCGCACGGGCTACGCGGAGGCCGTGGAAGTGACCTACGATCCCTCAAAAACGCGCTACGAGGATCTTTTGGAGATTTTTTGGACGCACCACGACAGCACGCAGGTCAATCGCCAAGGCCCCGATGTGGGCACGCAGTACCGTTCGGCGATTTTTTACCATCACCCGGAGCAAAAGGAACTCGCCGAAAGCACCAAGACGCTTTTAAGCCAGTCCGGAATTTTCAAAAAGCCGGTTGCCACGGAGATTGCGCCGGTCCAGGAGTTTTACGCCGCGGAAGAGTACCACCAAAAGTATCTCAAGAAAAACCCCAAAGGATATTGCTCGCTTCAGCTTCAGCCCGCGAAGATTCGCGAGATTCTGCGCCAAGCCCGGCATGTTTAGTCCAAAAAAGCGTAAAGTCGTCTGGACGCTGGCTGTGCTGGTCGCCGGGTATTTCAGCGTGGCTGCGGGACGGTTTCTAGTTTTGTCACCCGCGGCGGAAAACGGACCGGCCGGCTCAGGCCCCTTACGCGCGAAGGGCAACCCCACGGCGCCGTTCTGGATCATCGAGTACATCGATTTTCAGTGCGCCAGTTGTGGCCGGGCCAGCTTGCTTCTTCACGACACGATGGAGAAATATCCCGAAAAAATTTACCTGCAAGTGCGTTTCCGCCCTCTGCCCAATCATCTCCATGGCCTCCGAAGCGCGGTGTACGCGGAGTGCGCCAGCCGGCAGGGGAAGTTCTGGGATTTTTATGAGATCATTTTCGGCAAGCAACCCGACTGGGTGAACCTAGAAGAGGTCGAGCCGCTTTTCAGGACCTACGCGGATCTGGCGGGCCTCGATCGCAAAGAGCTGGACGCGTGTCTCGCGGATCCGACGGTGGAAAAGAAAGTGCAGGCCGAGGGGGAGGAAGCCGAGCGCCACGGCATCAAAGCCACCCCCAGTATTTACGTCAACGGAAAATTGATCGTTGGTTACAAGGATTTTGAGCAATGGATGACGGAGACGTTTAAAGACACATGAAAAGCAAGATTTTACTCGTTTTAAGAGTGATCGTAGGAGCAGTGTTTGTGATTTCGGGCTTTATGAAGCTTATCGCGCCGTATGAAAACTTTTTGGCGGAGATTCACGAGTTTCAGATTCTCGAAGGGCCAGCAGCCGTATGGCTGGCGAAAGGGCTGCCGTGGATTGAGTTTTACGCCGGACTTTTTTTGGTGCTCGGACTATGGCCAAACGCGGCGCTGATCGTCGTCTGGGCGCTCAATAGCAGTTTTGTGGGAGTGGTGGGGCAGGCGCTCGCGCGGAAGCTTCCCATCGGGGAGTGCGGCTGTTTCGGGGCACTCGTGACTTTGAAGCCATCGCAGATTTTGGCGCTGGATATTGGGATCTGGGTGGCATGTCTTTTTCTTTTCATTTTTAGAAAGCATGAATAAGAAACGGGTTGCGTTTGGCCTGCTGGCTTTATTTTTTATTTTAGGCGTGGGTTTGCGGTACCGGTTTTTCGAAGTGCCGCACCGCTCGCCGGACGAAGGGATTTACACGCTATATGCCGCAGCTATTGCTAACGATGGTTTTATCGGCGCACAGCGTGCCGTAAAGGAATATATCGCCAATCCGGCGTTCTGGATATATCCACCGCCCACGCGCGTGGGCCATCTTTTTCTTTTGGCGGGGACGATGGATTTTGTGGGCTCCACTGATGCCATGGCGGGGGCGTACTTGTCCAGGTTTTTTAGTTTTTTATCACTTCTTCTTTTGGTATGGGTCGGGCACCGGTTTTTTGGGCCTTGGGTGAGCGTCGCGGCGCTTGGGTTTATGGCGACGTCGCCGATCGAGCTTGTCATCGCGCGGCGCGCCTGGCAGGACGGCGTCATGGGATTTTTCGGCGCGCTTTTGATTTACTTGAGCGCGGAGCTCATCGTGCGCAAGGAAAAATGGCCGTGGATCGCGGCTCACGCGTTGTGCGGATTTTACTGTGTATTGATCAAGGAGTCAGGTTTTGTGATCTACGGCATTTGTGTTTTTTGGGTGTCGGCGTATTTTTTATTTAAAGAAAAAAAGATCCGGGAAGCGCTGGTCGTGGGTTTCGTGAGTCTCGGGACGCTTTTGGGCGCATTTCAAGTGATCGCGGGCATCACAGGAGGATGGGGAGGTCTTTTCGAGATGGCCCGTCACATCAAAGAAGCGATGCCCACGAATGAGTACGCGGTGGTGTACCAGGAAGCGCCGTGGTATTTTTTCATCCAAGGTTTTTGGATTTTAAGCCCTGTCCCGGCGGCGCTGGCGCTGCTGGGTATGAGCGTGGTTCTAGTTCGCGCGCGTCGCTCACCCAGAACCAAACACCTGAATGTACTTTTTGGTTTCATCTTTGTGATTATTCTTTTTACTTCCGCCGCCGCCATTCCACACTACCTGAAGAACCTGCGCTACATCAGTCCGCTTTACGTTTCGATTTACCTTTTCGCGGGTTACGGTCTCGTATCGATTTTATCGCTGGTGCGAGCCAAGAGCCACAAAATGGTTTTTGCCGGCGCGCTCGTTATCGCCCTATTGGGCATGGGTGTTTCGGCTATCCGCGACGACCGGCAGTTTCAAAAGGTGTTCATTGAGCACGAGTTGAACGATCTATCGAGCGGCTATTTACGGATGGAGCTGCCGAAGATGGTGGGATAGCGTGAGGTTAAAGGTAAAAGGGGAGAGGATAAAGGAAAAATGAATAAAAATTTTTTGGTGATAATTTTTTTGGCGATGTTTGGAATCACAGGTCGGATTTGGGCGGCGGATAAAGAGGATACGATTTTGATAGGTTTGGCGGCGCCGCTTACGGGGGACCAGGCGTATGTCGGGACCGGTATGCTGCAGGGAGCCCAGATGGCCGTGGAAGACGCGAACGTGCGTGGGCCCGTGTTTGGAAATACAAAACTGAAGCTTGCGCCCATGGATGACCAGCACAATCCGACACAGGCCGTTTTGGTGGCCAATAAATTGATCGCCAATCCCGATGTGGTCGGCGTTGTGGGGCATTTTAACTCGAGCTGCACCAAGGCAACGTCCGCGATTTATCACGAGGCGCGCATGGTACAGATCACACCGGCTTCCACAAATCCTGAAATTTCCAAGCAGGGGTTTGACACGTTTTTCCGGGTGTGCACGACAGATGATGTGCAGGGACCGTCGGCGGCTCGGTTTGTGTATGAAAAGCTGGGCGCGCGAAAAGTGACGGTCGTCGATGACAAGACCACCTATGGCAAAGGCCTCGCGGATGAATTTGAAAAAACGTTTAAGACTCTCGGGGGCACGGTATTGCGGCATGATGGCATCACGCAAGGAGAAAAAGATTTCACGCCGCTTTTGACGAAGCTGAAATCCTTGGAACCCGAGCTCATCTTTTACGGCGGCGTGTATCCCGAGCTGGCGCTCTTGATCAAGCAGTCGTCCAAGATCGGATTTTCGGTGCCGTGGATGGGCGGTGACGGGGTATTTGACGTGACGCTGATCCAGCTTGTCTCGCCGGAGCTGGCCGAAGGCAGCTATGCCACGATGTTGGGCATCGATCCGCACGAGCTTCCGAGCGCCAAAGATTTTGTGGCGCGTTACGAAGCGCGCTATGGGGAGCTCGGTTCTTTTTCGGCGTACGGCTATGACGCCGCGAATGTCTTGATCGAGGCGATCGCCCGAGCCGGCAGTAAGGACCGCGCGATGATCTTGAGAGAGGTGAAGAAAACAAAAGATTTCCAAGGGATTCTGGGGATCCTAAATTTTGATGCCAAAGGCGACGCGGTGGGCAGGAGCTTGGGGATATTCAAAATCGAAAATGGAAAATTTAGATTTATAGAAGAGGTCAAATCCTGACATTATTTATCCAGCAGATTTTAAACGGTCTCACCATCGGCCTCATCTACGCGCTGATCGCGCTCGGCTACACGATGGTGTACGGCGTCTTAGGGCTCATCAACTTCGCGCACGGGGAGGTGTTTATGGTGGGCGCCTATCTCGGGCTGACCGCGATCTGGATATCGGCGTCGGTGTTTACGGGCGCGCCGTTTTGGGCGGTGCTTATCGGGATTTTTATTCTTTCGATCTTGGGGGCGGCGCTTTTGGGCGCCACGGTGGAACGCGTGGCGTACCGGCCGCTCCGGCGCTCCCCG
The DNA here is from genome assembly GCA_964372765.1 of uncultured Planctomycetia bacterium. Lineage (GTDB taxonomy): Bacteria > Omnitrophota > Gorgyraeia > 2-02-FULL-51-18 > CAYJSE01 > CAYJSE01. The sequence continues at coordinate 6,976 of CAYJSE010000017.1, forward strand.
AAGCTCACGGCGCTTATCACGTCGATCGGCGTCTCATTTTTTTTGCAAAACGCGGTGATGCTCATTTACGGTTACAAAGAGCAAAGCTTTCCAGAGATGGTACCCAATGTGCGTTTTAGCGCGGGCGGTGTGTCATGGTCGCTCTTACAAATGATCATTTTATTCGTATCTGTGGGGCTCATGGTATTTCTCACATGGTTTGTGAAAAATACTCGGGCCGGAAAAGCGATGCGCGCGGTTTCTGAAAACCAAGAAGCTGCGGCGCTTATGGGCATCTCATCGGACCGGATTATCCGCAACACTTTCGTGATGGGCTCGATGCTGGCGGCGGTCGGCGGGTCGCTTTTTGGCCTGTACTATGGCAGTATCAACTTTCACGATGGGTACCTCGCAGGCTTGAAGGCGTTTACGGCCGCGGTGTTCGGCGGCATCGGCAGTATCCCAGGGGCCATGATCGGCGGTGTGTTGCTTGGAGTATTTGAGGGGCTCGGCGCGGGTTACGTTTCTTCCCAGTGGAAAGATGTATTCGCGTTTATTCTTTTAGGGGTCGTGCTTATCTTTAAACCTTCCGGCATTCTTGGAGAGAACGTCCCTGAAAAGGTCTGAATTTTTTAAGGTCGTTTCGATTCTTGGACCCTTCGCTCTCTTGCCGGTTTTGGACACCAATACCTACCACATCGACCTCATGACCACGGTCGGGATTTATGCGCTCTTGGCGATGGGTTTGAACGTGGCCGTGGGTTTTACGGGGCTTTTAAATCTCGGCTACGCGGCATTTTTCGCGATCGGCGCGTACACGTACGCGCTCCTTAATCTGAATTTTGGCTGGTCCTTCTGGATCGGACTACCGGCGGCAGGTTTCGTGGCGATGTTGTTTGGGTTTGTGATCGGTTTGCCGTCGATCCGCGTGCGCGGGGATTATCTAGCGATCACGACGCTGGGTTTCGGCGAGATTGTCCGCATCGCGTTCAACAATCTGGACCGATGGACCGGCGGCCCGAACGGGCTTTTGGGGATAGACCGACCGAACTTTTTTGGGTTTCGCTTTTCCGTGAATCCCACGCCTTATTTTTATCTTGTGCTGACGCTCGTGGCGGTGACCGCGTATCTTTTATTTCGCATGAGCGATTCCAAAATGGGCCGCGCGCTTGTGGCGATCCGCGAGGATGAGCTCGCGGCCTCGTGCATGGGCATCCCCGCGCTTCAGGTGAAGCTCTGCGCGTTTGGCCTGAGCTCGTTTATCGCGGGGCTGGCCGGCGCCGTGTTTGCGTCGAAGCAGACGATCGTCACGCCGGACAGTTTCGATTTTATCTTGTCGGTTCTCATTTTGGCGATGGTGGTGCTAGGCGGTATGGGCAATATCTGGGGCGCGGCGCTCGGGGCTTTGGCGCTGGGATTACTGCCGGAGCTTTTAAGGGGTTTCGCCAATTATCGCATGTTGATTTTTGGTCTCATCATGATTCTCATGATGATTTTCCGACCGCAGGGGATTTTGGGCAGCCAACTCATCCGCCGCGAGCTCGGTGCCAAGCCCAAGGAGGAAACCAGTGGCGCTGTTTGAGACGCGCGCCGTCACCAAACGCTTTGGCGGTGTGGTGGCCTTGAAGGGGATGGATCTTGTGGTGAATGAAGGCGAGATCGTGGGGCTGATCGGTCCGAACGGCGCCGGCAAGACCTCATTTTTCAACTGCGTCACGGGACTGGTCCGGATAGACAGCGGCGAGATTTGTTTTAAGGACGCGACATTGCGGCTGCAGGGGTTGGCGGCGCACCGGATTTTGAAGGCCGGCATTGCGCGCACGTTTCAAAATTTAAGAATTTTCAAAAATATGACGCTTTTGGAAAACGTGGCGGTGGGTTTTCATAGCCGTACGCACTCCGGTTTTTGGGATTCCATCTTGAGGACGCCGCGTTCGCTGCGCGAAGAAAAGGAAATCACGCGGGAAAGTCTCAAGCTTCTGGGTTTTGTGGGATTGGAGACTGATGGCAATGAGATCGCGGCGAATCTTCCCTATGGCAGTCAGAAGCGTCTTGAGATCGCGCGCGCGCTGGCTTGCGGGCCGAAACTGCTGCTATTGGACGAGCCGGTGGCCGGGATGAATCCCACGGAAAAAGACCAGATCATGTCCTTAATTCGTCAGATCCGTGAAAGCGGCGTGGCCGTGCTTCTGATCGAGCACGACATGAAAGTCGTGATGCCTCTTTCGGACCGTGTGATCGTGATGGACGACGGTGAAAAGATCGCCGAGGGCCGTCCGGAGGCGATCCAGAAAAATGAGCGCGTGATCCGCGCGTATTTAGGAGAAGGGTAGCGGCGATGCTTGAACTTAAACACGTCTACACCCGCTACGGAAAAGTCGAGTGCCTGAAAGGCATCAGTTTTACGGTGCGTGCCAAGGAAATCGTGGCGCTTCTCGGTGCCAATGGCGCCGGGAAAACCACGATTTTAAAAACTATTTCCGGACTAATCCCGCTTTCGGCGGGCGAGGTTCTTTTTAAAGGAAAGCCCATTCAGCTACGCTCTCCACAGGAGATCGTGGGGCTGGGTGTGGCGCATGTGCCGGAGGGACGCAAGATCTTTCAGCGGCTGACGGTGCTGGAAAACCTGGAGCTTGGGGCATTTTTGCGCCGGGACACACTGGAGATTGAAAGGGACCTGGGGGAGATTTTCACGCTTTTTCCGATTTTAAAAATGCGCCGCTGCCAGATAGCGGGCACACTTTCGGGCGGCGAACAGCAGATGCTGGCGTTGGGGCGCGGCCTCATGTCGCGCCCCGAGGTGCTGCTCTTGGACGAGCCGTCGCTCGGGTTGGCGCCGCTTCTTGTTTCCGCTATTTTTGAGATGATCCAGAGAATCCACGCGCGGGGCAAAACGATTTTACTCGTCGAGCAAAACGCGCGCATGGCCTTGAAAGTCGCCCATCGCGCGTATGTTTTGGAAACAGGACAGATCGTTCTGGAAGGGAAAGCGTCGGAGATTCAGCACAACCCCGCGATCCGGGATGCTTACCTCGGAGGCGTCTAGGTGTTTTTTTTCTTTAAGATAAACCCGAGTTTTCCATCGGCGCCGAGCACGATGTCGAGGGTCTTATCCTGCAAAGCGCGTTTATGTTCCGCGCAGAGCAGCACCGGGAACATTTCTTCCGGCTGAGGATGAACGTTGGTCACGGTTTCTATATCGACGTTTTTGGTTGTCCCGCACACGTCGCAAACTTTGTCCAGCATAGTGGGAATATTTTAACATTTTTTATGCTATAATCAAAAAACTATGACGATGCATCGGTCGCTCAACAAACTGGAACGCAAGGCCCACATGAGTATTCACAATTTCGCGGAATGGACCGAGTCCGAGGAGCCGGTGGCCGGCTATTCCCAGGATCGTTTTGGCAAAAAACATAAAGTTTTCCGAAAAAACGATGAAGAGCGTTAGTCTCTTGATTTTAGCTTTGCTTTTGACCACGGTGACCGTGGATAGCAGCGATCTCGAGCCATTTTCTTTGAATGACGACAAAAAAAGGGGAGATTCAAGATTTGTTTTGGCGGGCGACAAGGATCGGGGGGTTGTCATTACCGAGGATGGCGAACCAGCTTTTAGTACGCGGTATTAAAGTATTTCTGATCCTTGTTTTTTTCTCAATCCCCGCCTGGGCCATGCGTTCGCCTGAGGTCAACGCGCGCGCGGCGATTGTGATGAATGCCAAGACCGGCAAGATCCTTTATACCAAAAATCCCTATCTACGCTTGCCACCGGCCTCGACCACGAAAGTGATGACCGCTATCCTTGTCCTTGAAAAACTGAAAATGGATCAACCAATCCTCGTCAGCCAAAACGCGTGCAATGTGTCTCCTAGCAAAGCGAATCTCACGGTGGGCGCCACGTATCGCATGAAAGAGCTTCTAGTCGCCACACTGGTGGCATCCTCCAACGACGCGGCGGTGGCGTTGGCGGAAGCCGTGGCCGGTTCCGAAGCGGAATTTACGAAGCTCATGAACGCCAAGGCGAAGAAGCTCGGCATGAAGGACACGTATTTTGTCAACGCGACAGGGCTGCCGGATAAAAAGGGTCTTCAGCAGACGACCGTGCAGAATTTGGGTCTTTTAATGCGCCACGCCGCGCGTGACAAACGTATTGACGAGATCATGGGAATCACGTTCGCGGAGTTTCGTGGAAGTGACGGGAAGACCCTCTCGATCCGCAGTCACAACAAGATGCTCTGGCGCATGCCGAAATTTGTGAAGGGAAAAACAGGCTGGACATCCGCCTCCCAGCACACGTTTGTCGGCATGGACTACGACAAGCAAAAAGAAATCGTGTTTGCGATGCTTCACTCGCGCAAGCCCTGGAACGACATCGAAAAGCTTGCCACGTTTGGTTTTTCCTTAACAAATCCCGCCGCGCGTTCGGGGCGATAGCTTGGAGGCCGCGGATGTAGCGGTAGTCGGCGCTGGAGCCGCCGGACTGACCGCGGCGGTTTTTGCCGCCCGCCATCAAAACGTCGGCGGGCCTTCGGCGCGATCGGGAGCGTCCGTCGTGCTTTTTGATTCCCGCGTGAAGGTTGGCGCCAAGATTCTCGTCTCCGGCGGCACGCGCTGCAACGTCACACACCGTGTTGTCTCCGAGAAAGATTATCAAGGCGGGCCTTCGCACTTTATCCGGCATGCGCTCGAAGCGTTCACTCCCGACGAAACGATCGATTTTTTTAAAAAGATAGGCGTTGAACTTGTTTTAGAAGAAACGGGTAAGTATTTTCCGACTACCCATTCGGGTAAAACCGTTTTGGAAGCCCTATTAAAGGAAGCCGCGCGCGTGGGGGTGGATCTGGTGACGGGGATGAAAATTACCGAGATCCGGAAAATGGGTGAAGGGTTTCGGTTGAATGGGGTAGAGGCAAAGCGTGTTATCTTGGCCACCGGCGGGCTTTCTTACCCCGAAACCGGCAGTGACGGCACGGGGTTGCGCATCGCCGAAAGTCTTGGCCACACGATCGTGCCGACGGCGCCGGCGTTGACGCCACTAACGGGAGTGGGCTGGCACGATTTATCCGGCGTATCGCTGAATGTGACGCTATCCTTCCACGAAAACGGAAAGAAAAGATCCGAATTTACAGGACCGTTTTTATTCACGCATTTTGGGTACAGCGGCCCAACCGCACTCAATATTAGCCGATTTGTGGCGTACGCGCCGAAAGGCCAGGTTTTCGCCAATTTTTTGCCTTCGTATAGACCCGAAAATTTAGAAAAGGATATTTTATCCAGTGCTACCCAGCACCCAAAAAAAACCGTTAAAAATTTTTTGGCCGAAGATCTATGTCTGCCGGAAAGGTTCTGCGAGGTGTTTTTGAAGAAAATCAATGGGGGCGTCCATACATTGGGTCGCCTGACTCACGCCGAACGTGATCGTTTGGTTCGCAACCTTTTACGTTATCCTTTGAACGTCACCGGCGTTGTCGGTTACAAAAAAGCCGAGGTGACCGCCGGCGGCGTGGATTTAAGAGAAGTGAAAGTCGGCACGATGGAGTCCAAATCCGTTTCGGGACTGTATTTCGCGGGCGAGATTCTGGATATTGACGGCCGTATCGGTGGGTTTAATTTTCAATGGGCCTGGTCGACGGGGGCTGTGGCTGGGAAAAGCGCCGCGAAAAGCTTGCAAGCATGATTTATTTGGCGTCGACATCTCCAAGACGAAAAAGGCTTTTGAGGGAATCGGGGATTCGGTTCCGGGTTCTACATTCATCCTATCAGGAAGAATTGCATGGGAGTATCCCCGCATCACATGTCAAGCAACATGCTCTCGGCAAGGCGCTCGGCGCGTCGCCGTTTCCAAAAAAGGGCCTCGTGCTTGGTGCCGACACCATCGTTTATTTTGGGGGAAAGATTATAGGCAAGCCCAAAGATCTAAAAGACGCTTTTCAGATTTTAAGTTCACTTCAGGGCCGCTGGCATACCGTTTACACGGGCGTGGCGCTGGTGGACGCCAGGACGAAAAAACGCGTCTTGTTGTCCGAGAAAACAAAAGTTTTGATTCGGAAGATGACGGCTCCTGAAGTCAAAAGATATTTCAAAAAGATCAGTCCTCTCGATAAAGCCGGCGCTTACGCGATTCAAGCCCACAGAAGCCCGATTGTTGAGTGCATTCAGGGCTCGTTTTCCAACGCCGTAGGATTGCCGCTCGAGAGAATAGTTGATATAATCAAACAATGAGTGACAAAATATTTCTCTCCAAAGAGGGTTTTGAAAAGCTAAGAAGAGAGCTCGAAATCCTCAAAACCACCAAGCGTAAAGAGATCGCCGACGACATCGCGCGCGCGCGGGCGTTTGGAGATTTAAAGGAAAACGCCGAGTACGACGCCGCTAAGAATAGCCAGGCCATGAATGAAAAGCGCATCATGGATCTCGAGGATAAGCTCTCACGGTCCCAGATCATCGACGAGTCCAAGGTTGCGAAAGATCAGGTGCTGATCGGCGCCACGGTGCTTTTGAAAGACTTAAAAACTCAGGATGAATTTTCCTACTCACTCGTTTCCGACGAAGAGGCCAATTTTGACGATGGAAAAATCTCTGTCAACTCACCGATCGCGAAAGGTTTACTGGGCAAAAAGGTCGGCGAATTCGCCGAAATCAAAATCCCCGCCGGACTCCTCAAGTACAAAGTTCTAAAGATTTCCCGCTGAAATCTTCGATGATTTGCCGCATGTCGGCGGTCGTGTCGCAGGTATTGAGTAGTCCTCGGAATTCAGCCGAGCCGGGGAGGCTTTTGACGTACCAGCAGGCGATGCGGCGCATCATGAGGATGGCCGTGTACTCATCGCGATGCTCGAGCTCCAGCTCAAAATGGCGCAGCAGTGTTTTTTTCTTTTCTTCCAAACCGGGCGGCAGAGGCGCAGCCTCACCGCTCAGAACGGCTTCAATTTCCCGGTAAATCCACGGATTCCCGAGCGCGCCACGGCCAATCATGACCCCATCGCATCCGGACACTTCGAGAAGTTTTTTGGCATCCGCTCCTGAACAAACATCGCCGTTGCCGATCACGGGAATTTTGACGGCTTTTTTGACGCGACCAATGGCCTCATAGTCGGCGAGGCCGGAATAGCCCTGTTTGCGCGTACGGCCGTGTACGGCCACGGCCGACACACCACACCCTTCCGCGATCTTGGCGATCTCGACGGCCTCACAGCCGGACTCATCGTCGCACCCTTTTCGCATTTTCACGGTGACGGGGATTTTTTTCACGGCTTTGACGACAGCCAAGAAAATATTTTTGGCCTCTTCCGGTTTCGACAAAAGCGCCGCGCCGGCGCCGCGCCCGGCGATTTTGGGCACCGGGCAACCGAAATTGAGATCGAGAAGATCATAACCCGCATCCTCTATTCTGCGCGCGGCCTCGGCCATCGCCTCTGGCCGCCAGCCGACAATCTGGGCGCCCAGCGGCTTGTCTTCCGGCACAGTTTTCATGAGCTCTTCGGTGTTTTCGTTGTCGCGCACGAGCGCCTCGGCGGACACCATTTCCAAAAAGGCAAATTTCATACCATGCGCGCGCGCCAGGAGACGAAACGCCAAATCCGTGCAACCGGCCATGGGCGACTGGATAATGCGACTAATCATGGCGCCATTCTAGCACTTTTGTGCTAAACTGCCAGTTTTCGCGTCGCTTTCGGACCTGGTCCGGGGTCAACAATATATTGTGGAGGAAGAGGGATGGAAATACGAAATATTGCTATTATTGCCCATGTGGACCATGGCAAGACGACGCTGGTTGACGCGATCCTGCGCCAGACGCATGTGCACCGCAATATCGAGGAAATGGGCGAGCGCGTGATGGACTCGATGGATTTGGAGCGCGAGCGCGGCATCACCATCCGTGCCAAAAACGCGAGCGTCCAATATAAAGATACGAAAATCAATATTGTCGACACGCCGGGCCACGCCGACTTTGGCGGCGAGGTGGAGCGTACGTTGCGCATGGTGGACGGTGTGCTGCTTGTGATTGACGCCAAGGACGGCCCGATGCCGCAGACGCGTTTTGTCTTGAGAAAGGCGCTGGAGCTCGGGCACCGCGCGATCGTCGTGATCAATAAAATCGACCGCGCCGATTCCCAGATTGACGACGTCGTTAACCGCACGTTTGATCTTTTTGTGGAGCTGGGTGCCGCCGACGACCAGCTCGACTTTCCGATCGTATACACTTCGGCCCTGAAAGGAACCGCGACGCTGGATCCCAAGCATCCGTCCAACACGATTGAGCCACTTTTGGAAACGATCTTGGCTAAAGTTCCGGCCCCGAAGGCGGACGTGAACGACCCATTGCAGATTTTTGTGCTGGCACTGTACGCCGACGCCTATAAAGGGACGATGGGAATCGGGCAGATCTCCGGCGGTTCAATTTCGAAAAATCAAAATGTGATGCTGGCGCGCCGGAACGGTAGTCAGGTTATTTGCAAGGTGACGGCCATTTTGGTCTATCAGGGCCTAGAACGCGTGGAGGTTGAGACCGCGGGCGCTGGTGATATCGTGGCGGTGGCTGGTTTTGAAAGTATCGGTATCGGGGAGACGATCACAGACCCCTCGCAGCCACGTATTCTGGATCCGCTGGTGATCGACGAGCCGACAGTACAAATGACGTTTGGGGTCAACACCAGTCCTTTTGCCGGCCGCGAGGGAAAGTTTGTCACTTCACGTGTTTTGCGCGACCGGCTCTTTAAAGAACTTGAGACTAATGTCTCGCTGCGTGTCACGGAAACCGATAGTCCCGACACCTTTTTGGTGGCGGGCCGCGGCGAACTGCATCTAGCGATTCTGATCGAAACGATGCGCCGCGAGGGCTATGAACTGCAAGTCTCTCAGCCCGAGGTGATTTTTCATGAAAAAGACGGTATGAAGCTAGAACCCTATGAATTTTTGGTTGTGGACGTGCCGGGCGGATATCAGGGCACAGTGATCGAGGAAATCGGCGGACGTCAAGGACGACTCATCAATATGCAGCAGACTCCGACCAACGAACTGCATCTCGAATACCAGATCCCCACACGCGGCGTGATCGGTCTCAAGGGCGCGCTGATGACCAAAACGCGCGGCACCGCGATCCTGCATCACGTGTTTGACGAGTACAAACCTGCCGAAACGGGCGCTTTTGCCATAGAGTCGCACGGGTCACTTGTGGCTAGCGAGTCCGGACTTTCGACGTCCTATGGGTTGAACAACGCCCAGGAAAGAGGGGCGCTCTTTATCCGGCCAGGGTTGGAAGTGTATCAAGGTATGATCATCGGCGAAAATTCCCGCGACGAAGATCTGGACTTGAGTCCCTGCAAGGCCAAAAAGCTTTCCAACATGCGTTCCTCCGGTTCCGATGAGGCGATCGTCTTGACACCCCCCAAAGAAATGACACTCGAGCTCGCGATCGAATACATCGGTCCCGACGAGCTCGTTGAAACGACACCCAAAAGCATACGCCTGCGCAAGAAAATGCTGGATCCCCTGCAGCGCAAGCGCATCCGCCGCGATACCCAAGCATGAGCGACAAAACCGAACGGCTTCAGGTGGTGTTGGCGCGCCAGGGCCTGGCGAGCCGGAGAGGTGTGGTGGCGCTCATTGAGTCCGGCAACGTGAAAGTCAATGGCGTCGTGGTGCGCGAAAAGGGATTTCGTGTTGAGCCCGGCAAAGACGTGATTGAGGCGGATGGTCAACCCATCGCGTCCGGGCGTCCCCGGCACCGCTACTTTATATTCTATAAACCCAAGGGCGTCACTACCACGATGCAGGACCCGCATGCCGAAAAAACCGTGGCGGATTTTTTCCGCGATGTTCCGGAGCGGCTGGTGCCCGTGGGGCGTCTGGACCGTGACACCACGGGGCTTCTTTTGATGACCAATGACGGCGAACTCGCGTTTGGGTTGACACATCCCAAATTTGGTGTCGAAAAAACTTACCGCGTACGGGTCAAGGGAGAAGTGACGGACGCCACGGCCAGGCGTCTAGAAAAAGGCGCTTTTTTAGAGGAGGGCTCCACCGCGCCGTGTAAAATCCATATTCTTGAGCGCGCGGACGAGGCGACCGCATTTTTGATCACGCTGCGCGAGGGTAAAAAGCGCCATATCCGGCGCGTGTTCGAAAAAGCGGGGCATTTTGTGCGCGATTTGGAGCGCGTCGAGTTTGGGCCGCTCAATTTAAACGGTCTCGAAAAAGGCCGGCGCCGCGAGCTGTCGCCTGAGGAGATTCAAAAATTGAAAGCTGTGGTACAATGCTAGCCATGCGAAGGTACGTTTTCTTTGCCGCCATTTTTATGGCCGCCGCGCTCACAAGCGGTTTTCCTTTCTTTCAGACGCCGGATGAAAGCGCTCAAAGAAAATCGTCCAACACCATCGTTGCCGACGAAATCGAATCCTATTTGTTTACTAAAAATGAATCCAAGCGTTTTGAGGGCCAATACCAGGTGACGTACTACCTCGACGGCGACACTGTGGTCAAAGAGAGAATCCTGGATCATAAATCCAGTGAGATCAAAGCGGACAACACCGTTTTCCAGATCCAGCGCCAGCTGGTGTCCGACCCCACAAACCCCAGCCCCTGGAGCTCGGCCCGCGTGATCCGCGCGGTGGGTCAAACAACGAGCGACGAAATGGAAATTCTCTCGATCACGGATGATTTCGTGATCTCCGCGAAGTCGAGCCGCGATCAGATGCTCGTCTCACGGGCCAGACGCCTTAAGTGAAGGTGTTGTGAGGACGGCGGGGACTGAACGTGGATTCTCTCATCTTTCGGAAGAAATCTTAAGAACAAGGAGGCGGCATGGCTTGGCTGGATAAATGGTTTCAGATGATCGTGGACAAAGGCGCGTCGGATCTGCACGCGTCGTCGATGACGAAGCCGATGCTCCGTCTGCACGGGGAGCTGGAGGCGATTCCCGGGTGTGAGGCGACACCTTCCGACAAGCTGGAAGGGTATTTAAAGGAAATAGCGCCTCTCGAGAACTGGAAAGAGTTTGAGGAAAAACACGATACGGATTTTGCCTACGCGCTCGGGGTCGATTCACGTTTTCGCTGCAATGTTTTTATGGACAAAAACGGTCCGGGGGGTGTGTTTCGTCTCATCCCTACCAAGGTGCCGACCGTCGAACAGCTCGGTCTCACCAAAGCGGTGGTGGACCTCTGTCATTTAAAAAAGGGTCTTGTGCTGGTGACCGGTCCGACGGGGAGCGGAAAGTCGACGACGCTCGCGGCGTTGATTGATTATGTAAACCAAGTTCGTCACGACCACGTGATCACAATCGAGGATCCCATCGAGTTTGTTTATCAAAATAAAAACTGTCTCATTAACCAGCGCGAAGTGCATCATCACACCGAAAGTTTCAAAAAAGCTCTGCGCGCGGCGCTGCGTGAGGACCCCGATGTGGTGCTGATCGGAGAAATGCGCGATTTGGAAACCGTGGAGATCGCGTTGGAAACGGCCGAGACGGGGCATCTGGTGTTTGCCACACTGCACACGAATACGGCCGCGTCCACGGTGGACCGCGTGATCGATCAGTTTCCGGCGGGACAGCAAAACCAGATCCGCGCGATGCTGGCATCGACGCTGAAAGCCGTGGTCGCGCAGGTGCTCTGTAAAAAAATCCCGACGGGGCGTGTGGCTGCGCGCGAGGTGTTGATCGTCAACACCGCGATCGCCGCCAATATCCGCGAGGCCAAAACGCACCAAATCGTCTCCGCGATGCAGATCGGTAAAAATCTAGGTATGATGCTTCTAAACGACGTGCTGTTGGATCTGGCTAAAGCTAAAACCATCGATCCGGTGGAAGCGTACGTAAACGCTCCGGATAAAAAGGATATTTTGGCTCGCTTGAAAGAGTCCGGGTTCAATCCCGATCTTTCCAAGCTCGGCGCGCCGTAACTTTTGGACAGGGCATTTATTTATTTTCAGGCGGGCTTGAGAGCCGCCGCGATCAGCATGGCCAGCGTCGTGCTGGCTGTGCACTTGGCGACGCTTGGGTTTGACCCCTTTTACATCACGATCGCGATCGCGCTTGGGTTAGCAGGCTGTGCTTTCGGAACTCTCGCCGTCACTTTCTTCTCTGACCGCATCGGGCGGCGTCTCGCCATCGCGGCGGTGTCGCTTTTGATGGCCGCGGGCGGTATCGCGCTTGGGGCTACGGCACAGCCGCATTTTATTTTTCTAAGCATGTTTGTTGGAATGGTCAACGGCATGGGGCGCGACCGCGGCGCGTGTCTCACGGTCGAGCAGGCGATGCTGCCGCAGGTGACCGACGCGGCTCATCGAACCAAGACCTTCGCCTGGTACAACGTGGTGGTGGACGTGTCCAGTGCCGTCGGTGGGCTGCTCGCATTTACGCCGGCGTTTTTGCGAGGTCAGTTTTCTTTCGGGGCGCTCGCCTCGTACCGGTGGACCTGGGGGTTTTACAGCGCGCTCTGTGTTGTCTCGGGTCTACTCGCCTTGAGATTGTCCAAAAAAGTGGAGCATCGCGATCCCAAGGCCCCAAAAACGCTTTCGCCGGAGTCCAGGTCCGTGATCGGAAAATTCGCGCTGATTTCCGGCCTCGACAGCTTTGGCGGGGGGTTTTTAAGCACGACGCTTTTGAGCTACTGGTTTTTTAAGCGTTTCGGGGTGGATGAGGCGTTTTTGGGGCCGATGTTTTTTGTCGTGCGCGTCGCCAACGGCCTCTCGCATCTCGGAGCCGCATGGCTCGCGAAGCGCATCGGGCTCGTGCGCACGATGGTGTTTACGCATCTGCCGTCGAGTGTTTTATTGCTGCTCATTCCGTTTGCCTCGCATTTGTGGCTGGCGGTTTTTTTATTTTTGCTGCGCGAGAGTTTAGTGGAGATGGACGTGCCGACGCGGCAGTCGTACGTCGTGGCGATCGTGAAGGAAGATGAAAGAACGCTCGCCGCGGGGTTCACGAATCTCACGCGCAGTTTTGCCTGGGCCGCGGCGCCCGCGATGGCCGGACCGCTGATGGCGGGGTTGTCGCTGTCGGCGCCTCTGTGGACCGGCGGCGGGATCAAAATCATCTATGACCTCATTTTGTACCGCGAGTTTCGGCATATCCGGCCGCCGGAAGAACGTCCAAAAAACACCCGTTGATGATACAATCCTGCTATGTTATACGAATAAACGTAGTTTCGATTGATGCGCTGATTCGTTTAAAGAAAAAAGCAGGTCGTGAGCGTGACCAAGTGGACATAGAAGCGCTCGAACACATCAAAAGGATTCGATGTGAAAAGGAATAGTCATTTTTCTTATGAAGTAGATGACGAAAGAATAAAAATTTCCTTATCGATGACTCCCAGACAAAGGCTGGATTACCTCGAAGAGATGATGCGTTTTCTTGCTAAAGCGATGCCCGATCGCAGCAAAAAGATCTGGGAACGTCTTAAAAAAATGGGTTGGTAAGCCTCTCAATAAGCATATAAATAAAACTGGATTTTTGAGGGTGTTTTGTTTATATTGGCCCGATCTATTTAAAGGGGGAAACAATGATTCAGACAGCTGTATTGGGATTTCCGCGTATCGGTGAAAACCGCGAGTTAAAGAAGGCCACGGAGAGCTTCTGGAAGGGCCAGCTTTCCGAAAGCCAGCTGCAAAGAACCGCCAAAGATATCCGCGCTAAAAACTGGCAGGCCATGAAGTCTGCCGGCACTGACATTCTTCCGTCCAACGATTTTTCTTTCTATGACCAGATTCTCGACATGACCGCGCTTTTGGGTGCGGTTCCGGCGCGTTACGGCTGGAGCGGCGGCGAGGTGGACTTGAAGACCTACTTCGCGATGGCCCGTGGTTCGGCGGGGCTCATCACAGGCGGGGTACAGTCGACGCCGGCGATGGAAATGACCAAGTGGTTTGACACCAACTACCACTACATCGTGCCGGAGTTTTACAAAGGGCAGAAGTTTAAGATCGCCTCGATCAAGCCGTTTGCTGAGTTTCAGGAAGCGCTGGCGCTCGGTATCCAAACCCGTCCGGTTCTGATCGGGCCCGTGACGTATCTTTTGCTCGGCAAGTCGAAAGAAAAGGGTTTTCAGCCGCTTTCCCTCATCGACGCGCTGCTGCCTGTTTACGTTTCGATTCTAAAAAAGCTAAAAGGTCTCGGGGCAGAGTCGATACAGATAGATGAGCCATCGCTGATCCTCGACCTTTCCCCGGCTGCCAAGAGCGCTTTTAAAAAAGCATACACGTGTCTGGCGAAAGAAGTGCCCGGGCTGGATCTTATGCTGACGACGTATTTTGGACCGCTCCATGAAAACCTGAGCTTGGTCAAGGGCCTGCCGGTCAGCGGTTTGCATGTGGATCTGGTCCGCGAGGGATCGGGAGAGCTTCCGGCGATCTTACGCGCGTGGCCGAAAGACAGAATTTTGTCGCTTGGGCTTGTGGACGGCCGCAATATATGGAAGGCGGATTTGAAGGCGGCGATCGCGGCCGCCAAACCGGCGTTCAAAACGAGAGGCTGCTGCAGTGTGATCATCGCCAGTTCCTGCTCGCTTTTGCACGTGCCGCTGGATTTGAGTCTTGAAACAGGCCTCGATAAGGAGATCAAAAACTGGCTCGCGTTCGCGAAGGAGAAATTGGCAGAGCTAAACGTGATTCGCACGGTATTGAACGAAGGCGAAAGAAAGGCGGCGAAGGCGCTCAAAGAAAACTCAAGCGCGATAGCCAGCCGACGGAAAAGCAAACAGATCCACTTGGCCGACGTGAAACGGCGTCTAGCGAAAGTCACCGCAAAGGATCTCTCGCGTAAAAGTCCGTTTAAGATCCGCCAAACGATCCAGGGTGAGCGTCTGGGGTTGCCGGCGTTTCCGACGACCACGATCGGCTCGTTTCCTCAAACAGCCGAGGTGCGCGCCGCGCGCGCTCGATTTAAAGCGCGCGAAATGACGCTCGAGGAGTACAACGATTTTCTAAAGGAAAAGACCCAAGACGCCGTGAATCGCCAGATCGAGATGGGTCTCGATGTGTTGGTGCACGGGGAGTTTGAGCGCAACGATATGGTCGAATATTTCGGCGAGCAGTTGGATGGATTTACGTTCACGAGAAACGGTTGGGTGCAGTCCTACGGTTCGCGCTACGTCAAACCTCCGGTGATCTTTGGCGACGTGCGCCGTCCGAGGCCGATGACGGTCACGTGGAGCGAGTACGCGCAGTCCCTGACCGAGCGGCCGATGAAGGGGATGCTCACGGGGCCGATCACGATTTTGCAGTGGTCGTTTGTGCGCAATGACCAGCCGCGTTCGGCGACGGCCAAGCAGATCGCTTTGGCGATCCGCGACGAGGTGCGTGATCTTGAGTCCGCCGGCATCAAAGTGATCCAGATCGACGAACCGGCGATCCGGGAAGGTTTGCCGCTGCGCAAAAAAGACTGGCCGAGCTACTTAAAGTGGGCGGTGGACGCGTTTCGCCTGTCGTCAGCCGGTGTCGAAAACCATACTCAGATCCACACGCACATGTGTTACAGCGAGTTTAACGATATCATCCAGGCGATCGCCGCGATGGATGCGGACGTGATCTCGATTGAGACCTCCCGTTCGCAGATGGAGCTGCTGGACGCGTTTGTGCGATTCCGTTACCCGAATGAAATCGGACCCGGCGTGTACGACATTCACTCGCCGCGCGTGCCGTCCGTGGAAGAAATGACGACGCTTCTAAAGAAAGCCGTGAAAGTGCTGCCTGCGCGCAACCTGTGGGTGAATCCGGACTGCGGCCTCAAGACGCGCGGCTGGGAAGAGACGACCATCGCTTTAAAAAATATGGTGGCCGCGGCGCGCGCGATGCGACTAAATTCCAATTCCTATAAAAAGGAATTGATTCACGCCTAATCGATTTTTTCTATCTCTTCCGAATACGGCGTCAGGATTCCGTAGCGCGCACTTAATCGCTTGATTTCTTCGAAGGTTTTCGGATCCTGGCCTTTTTCGGTGAGATGGTCGATTAAGTGGTAGATCTTGTTAAACGCGTAGCCGCGTAGGATGTCGCTGGAACCCTTCGGCGCACTCCTTAGCGAGCGCGTAAAGATGAGCTCTTTCGTTTGCCCGGCCACATCCCCCAAAAGCTGCATCGAAAAAACATCCTCCTCTCGGTAAGTGCCGTACAGCGTAAACTCGGCGTTGCGGTAAAAATCCGGCAACGATTTCGGGTACACGTCTTTTTCATCGAGGTTGTTCAGGCGGTAGCGCAGGTTGAGGAAGATCGGATCCTTGATTTTGTCGTAAAACTCAAGCAGCCCCGTGTCGATATCGGATGTGCGTTTAATAAACTGCGACCAGCCGCGGTTTTGATACGCGATGAAATCGAGGAGATAGCGGTTGACCTTGCTGCCCCCGCTGAACGCGAAAACGGGGCGCGCTTTGCGGTTTATCCGCGTGATGGAGTTGATCAGATCTCGGGAGTTGATGACTCCATAGGTGGGCCGCCCGTCCGAAATGAGGAGAATATTGGAGGGTATGCGCCCGAGCGGGAGCTGGACTATTTTTTCAAACGCGCCAAAGACGTCCGTGCGCTCGCTTGAAGTGAGAATTTCGACAAACTTTTCTGCGCGCTGGATGGTTTGCGGCGTTGCCGGCATCGAAGCGGAGAAAAGGAAGCTTGCCGAGTCCTTGAACGCGACGACGTTGAACACGTCGCCCTCGTTAAATCGGGTCAAGCAGTCGCGGATGCCTTTTTTAAACTCCTGAAGACGGTCGAGTGAGATGCTGAGCGAGCAGTCGACGGTGAACAGGATTTCTTTAGGCATCACCCGCAGAGTCCGGGCTCCTTTTTTGGCAAAGATTTTGATCATAAAATATTTTTCGGGGTTCGTCGGCTCTTCATACGTAAACACCGCGATATCGAGGAAATCGTCGAGCGACTCGTACTTTCCAAGCTCGCCGGATTGCTCGCGGGGCCCGTGACTTTCAAGAGCGCCCTCCCAATCGCCGGTGGTGACGCCGCCCGGCGTGGGTGTAAAGCCCGGCATGCCTTCCTCGGAGTCCATCACGACGTCCTTGGGACTGTACAGCGAGAGGGATTCGAGAGGTTTCTTGAGCGCTTCGAGCACCTGCGTGGTGGGCAGACTCGCCCCTTGACGGAGCTTGGGCAGCGACGAATCCTCCACGCGCGTGGGAGTTTTTTGAATTTGCTCTTTTAGAGTTTTTTCCTCGGTTTCCAAGAGGATGGTTTCCAGCTCCTTGGACGAGTCCAGCACGGACTCCACGGGCTCATTTTTTTGGATCGTCGGAAGCGACCGCGCTTCTTCGCGGGATTTTGTGGACTTGAGAAACGATTCGGCCGTCACGTCCTTCAAGGCGCTGGAAGGGCGCTTCGAAGTTTCGCCGACAAACTGCAGCGACTTTGCCAACTGGCGTGTGTTGACGATGCCTTGTGTTTTGGCGGCCGGAGGGCGGATATCGACGGACTCGAGACGAAACGAGGCCGTGGCTTTTTGGGCGATTTCCTGCAGGCCCGGCATGCGGATCAGCAGGGCCAGCAGAATCAAAAGTAGGTGCAGGATAAGCGCCAGCGTGATCGGCCAAAAAAGACGGTGACGCGTGATCATGAGGTTTTCAGTTTTAGGGCCCACGCGCTCTTGGGGTAACGGATTTTCAATTCATTCCAGGCTTTTTGGGCCTCGTCGGGTTTTTGTGAGGCCGTGAAGCACTCGCCCGCCTTGTAAAGCGCGGCTGAACCGTATTTCTCGTCGTCGTACAGGATCGCGACCAGCATAAACGCTTTGGCGGCTTCGAGTAGATTTCCGGATTTGAGCTCAAGATTCGCCAGCTCAAAGCGCGCACGCACTCCGATTTTGGTATCCGAGTCGTAACGCAGCGTTTCTTTAAATTCGGCGGCTGCGTTGGGGCTGTCGTCTTGCGCGGCATAGGCGATCCCACGACCGAGATGCGCGTAGGGCACGTAGAGGCCCTCCGGTGACTGGGCGATTGCGTCGGCGTAAAGTTCAGACGCTTTCGCGAAATCTCCAAGCCCCAGCGCGCACTCGGCTTTGAAAAACGTGATCTCGTGCGTCAGATTTTCTTTTGGGTAACGCTCGGGGAAAACCGCAAGGACCTGCTGGGCTTTTTCCAACTGCCTCTCATCCACCCAAAAACGCACCAACCACAACGCTATGCCGGACTCCACGTCCCAGTCGGGATGCTTCAGCAGTATATCCTGATAGAGCGCGCTCGCTTTCGGGTAGTGCTCGGTTTGCATATAGAGGTAGCCCAACCGTTCCAACGTATCCCGAATCAGGAAATGGTCAGGGTGGTTTTGTACCAGACGCTCATAGAAAGCGATTGCTTTCTCGGCGTTGCCTGTTTGTTCATAGTAAACCGCGGCGCCGAAAAGCGACTCAGGGAACACTTGCGAGTCGGGAAATTTCTGAATCACTGTTTCAAAATGTGCGAGCGCCTCTTCCGGACGGTTTTCGGCTGTCAGCGCGACACCCAACTTGTAGTGGGCGATGTCCAAAAACGCGCTTTGGGGGTAGCTGTGGACAAAATTTTCCAGCGCCGCGATGGAGATGCCTGGCTCGGCCATTTCGAAAAGCGCTTTTTTGTAACGCGCCTCATCCAAAAGCTCACTTTGAGGAAAGCGCTCGATGAGCGTCCGCGCATTTTCAAGCGCCTCGGGGTATCGGCCCAGCGCCTCCAGAACGCTGGTTTTTTGGAGATAGTATTGATCGGCGAGAGGCCAGTCCGTGGCGGGGATGATCCGGTCCAAAAAAGACAGCGCGCCTGCGAAATCATTTTCCAAAAATGAGATTTGTGAAAGGCCGAGCAGCGCCGATTTTTTAAACTCTTCAAACCTGGTTTTGGAGTCGGCCGGTGTCGCGAGCACCTTTTCATAGTAGGCGCGGGCGCTTTTCAGGTTTCCGCTGCGGAAGTGTATCCCGGCAATCTTAAGCGCGGCTTCTTTGCGAATCTCCAGCGCCGCCGGGGGCTCGGCCGCCTGGCGATAGGCCCTCAAGGCCTCGGCGTCATTTTTCAGTTTCGCCCAGTTGTCGCCGATCGCGAGTCCCGCGTAGGCCGCGTACTCGCTCGACGCGTAGCTTTTCAGGAGGCGTTTTAAGATTTTGAGACCGAAGCCCGGATGCCCTTGGGCCTCGCGGATTTTCGCGAGATAAAAAAGCGAACCACTGCGGACGCCCGTGTCTTCGGCGCGGTGAGCCAGCTTGGTGAAGCGCGCGGCGGACTCGCCCCAGTTTTTTAAGTGAAACTGCGAGGAGCCGAGACGGTACTCCGCCAGCGTCACCCGCGCGTCTTTGGGAAAATCCTGCAGGAACGCCCTGAAATAAAATACGGCGTCCGAATATTTTTTTAGGAAATAGTAACAGTCCGCCGCGCGAAAGCGCGCGGTGGCGAGGTCTTGAGAGCCGGGATTTGTTTGAATAAATTTTTCGTACTCACTGGTAGCTGGCGCGTACATTTTGCGCGAATACAGGCCATTGGCGAAATCCAGCCCCGGATCATCCGCATACGCCAGCGCGCTCATTGGCAACAGACTCAAAATCAATAGATACAACATGGTTAATTGAGGCAACAGGACCCGTCGCCATGTTCCATTACTCTTTGGTGGTGGCAAAGGAGATATTCCAGACTTTGGCTTTTGCGCACGCGTCCAGCACATGCACCACGTGTTCGTGGAAAGTCTTTTTGTCCGCGCGCAAGATGACCGACTGACCCGGATACCACTCGGCCGTTTTTCTTAAGAGGTTCTCCAAACCCTCCAGCGATAGCTTTTTTTGATTCACGACCACGGAACCGTTGGGCAGGATATTGATCACGATTTCCCCGGCCGAGCGCTGGGACGGCGCGGAGGCCTGGGCTTTCGGCACCGAGATGTTGAGCTCGGTTTCGAACTGAAAGTACACAAAAAGCGACATGAAAAAAATGAGATTCAAAAACATGATGTCGATCATCGGCGTCATCTGAAACGCCGGGCGTTGCCTAATCGTTTCCGAGGGTTGAAGGGAGCGCATGCGGGGACCGCCTTATTTGGACTTACCGATGAGCTGTATCGATTCGGAGGCAACGCGTTCGGTCGTCGTGGTGATGGTGCTGATCCAGCCGCGCAGATACGCGTAAAAGGCCATGATCGGAATCGCGACGATCAAGCCAAAAGCCGTCGTGATCATGGCCTTGGCCAAACCATTGGCGAGCAGCACCGGTTTCACGATGCCGGCTTGAAACGCCACAAAATTAAACGCCTGGATCATGCCGAGCACCGTTCCCAAAAGACCGATCATCGGAGCGATGACGGCGATGTCACCGAGATAGCTTAGATTTTGCCAGAGCTTTTCGATGCGTATCTTACCCTCATGGACGATGACTTCCTCCACGACGGCTTTGCCCTGAGAGACTTTCTTTAGGCCGGCGCCGATGATTTCTGAGATGAGACTGGGCTGCTGTTTGCATAGATTGTGCGCTTTTTCAATTTCGGATTTTTCGAGCAGAGACAGAAGCGTTTCGACGAAGTCCTGCGGGACCAGGCGGTCGGGGCGCACGTGCATAAAGTGGTAGATGATGATCGCCGCGCCCGCGACCGATAAAAGGCCGATAAAGATCATACAGCTTCCGCCAGCCACGATGAGCTGCCAGAGCGTCATACCTTTATCGATCATCTCGGGGTTGGGGGAGTATTTGCCGATTTTGTCGGCGTAGAGACCGGACGCGAAGGCGGCGAGACCTAGACCTGTCAGAATCAGGGAATAAAAAACGACCCAAAAATGTTTGTGCATGAAAAACCTCCGCTTGGCTTATGGGTTTGCAATGGATTTGCAAATAGTTTAACATTAAAGCGATGGTAGACAAGAGGTTTCTAGAGGGCCTAAAGCTTTTCCGCGCGAAAAAATATTTCGAGGCGCATGATGTGATCGAGGAGCTTTGGCTCGAGACGCCGCGAAGCGACCGCTACCGCGATCTTTACCAGGGCGTGATCCAGGCCGCCGCGGCTCTGTACCTGCTAAAACGGGGACCGATGAGCGGCGCGCTTGGGCTTTACAAAAGCTGTCTCAAATATTTGGAGAAATACCAACCCAAAGCGCTAGGACTGGATGTCAGCGGCCTAATTCGAAAAATGAACCGACACTTTAAGGACATCCAATGAAAGCGGGTTTACTCGTGACGCATGGGAGTCGATCGGAGAAGTCGACGCGGGAAGTGGCTCGGTTGGCACAAGTTTTAAAGAAACAGAGCGGTTTAAGGGTTTTGGAATACGCGTTTTTGGATGTGACGCGGCCCTCGATCCTCGAAGGGATTGAGGCGTGTGCGCGGCAGGGCGCCACGGAGGTCGTGATTTTGCAGAATTTTCTAAACTCCGGAAATCATGTGCTGAAGGATATTCCCGCGATCGTCCATGCAGCCAAGAAAAAATATCCCAAGATCCGGTTTCGGATAAAACCCCCGATCGGGCTGCACCCTAAAATCAAAAATTTATACCTGGAATATCTAAAATGAGATTTTTAATCGTCGGCGGCACCGGATTTATCGGCAAGGAATTGCAGCGTTTTCTGATCGGCCGGGGGCATGGCGTGCAGGTATTGAGCCGGCGCACCGGCTGGAATGTGGATGCGGCGTCGGATGTGATTGTGAATTTGGCCGGTGAGCCCATCGCCGGCAAGCGCTGGACAGAAATCCAAAAACAAAAGATTATCCAAAGCCGGCTTCAAGCTACGCAAGCCGTCGTGGAGGCGCTGGCGCAATCCAGCCCAAAGCCAAAAGTTTTAATCAACGCTTCCGCGATCGGTTTTTATGGACCGCGGGGCGACGAGATTTTAGATGAATCCGCCGGGCGTGGCGAGGGTTTCTTGGCGAAAACGTGCGGGCTTTGGGAAAATGAGGCCCGAAAGGCGGAAAAGTTTGGCGCGCGCGTTGTATTGTTGAGGATCGGGATTGTGCTGGGCAAGGGGGGTGGGGCGCTGGCCAAGATGCTGCCGCCGTTTCGGTTCTTTATCGGCGGCCCCCTCGGTAGTGGCCGCCAGTGGATGAGCTGGATTCATATCGAGGATCTCGTGCGGCTCATGGAGTACGTGGCTCTCGAGGAGGGCTTCAGAGGTCCGGTCAACGCCACAGCCCCGAATCCTGTAACCATGAAGGAATTTGCCCGGGCTCTGGGGCTAGCGCTTCACCGCCCGGCCTTCATGCCCGTTCCCGGTTTTGCCCTCAAAATTCTCCTCGGAGAGATGTCCGAGATGCTTCTAACCGGCCAAAAGGTTCTCCCAAGAAAAGCCCAAGTAAGCGGTTTCTCATTTAATTTCAATAAGTTACACGATTCCCTAAAAAACCTTGTTTAGGGACAGTCCCGGGACTGTCCCTGTTCTATTAACAACGTACCTATCGTATTATTAACAAAACTTATTTATAATTATCAAATTTGACATTTTATAATAAATAATGTATATTTTTAATCAAAGAGAACATATTAAAGAATAACAGGTGTTCATAACAGGAGGATGTAACATGGCAACACACGTCAGCACCAATGGAAACCGTAAGATCGACAAGGCGATTCAGCTTCTGAACGAAGCGGCCCGTGACAAGAAAGACGCGCTGCAGCGTTCCGTCAAGGAAAAACTGGGTGACTTCAAGGAAGCATTCTCGGATATCACCGAGCGCAATCGCGAGGCGATTGAGCGCGTCGGGATGGCCACGAAAGAGGCGATCCAGGAAAGCGCCGAGAGGGTGAAGGAAAAGGCCCAAGAAGCGAACCGTCAGGTTCACAAGAATCCGTGGCCGTATATCGGCGGCGTGGCGGCCGGCGCGCTTGTGATCGGCTGGTTGCTCGGAAGAAATAAGTAAACGCGATGCTTAAAACACTCGTCGATTTCTTTTTTGAGCAACAGAAGCGATCCGTCGAGTTGGCTAAAATCGAGGCGGCGACGCTGTACCTGCAGGCTGTGAGGGCAGTGCGCCGCCAGATTTTGGCGATTTCCGCTCTAGTGTTTTGTCTCGTCACCGCGGCCGTATCGGTCGTGGCGCTTCCGCTGGCAATCGTGCTCCTGCTGCCCGTTTCATGGGCGACCCAGTGCGTGCTTCTTTTGCTGCTAACCGCGGCTTATCTTGGGTTAGCGGCCTACTTTATCAAGCGTTTTTTTAACGAAGAGCGCTGGATACAGTGGACTAAATCCGACCAACTCCTATCTCAAGTCGTCGAAAATAATTAGTAGCGCATGCTATAATGACCGCATG
>CAYJSE010000018.1:0-28076 GCA_964372765.1 uncultured Planctomycetia bacterium
TGCGGAGAGCCATCCTGAGCAAGTGACGAACGAAGTGAGGAACGCGTCGAAGGATACAACAAAGATGTGGCACGTATACATTCTGGAGTGCAGTAGTAGCGGTCAGTTTTATACGGGCATTACAGATGACCTAGATAGACGTTTTGAGGAACACCGAACAGGTCATGGTGGTCACTATACAAGCTATTCTAAGCCTATCGCTATTGTGTACTCTGAAATGTTTGAGAGCAGAGACTTGGCTGAAGACAGAGAGAAACAGATAAAACGCTGGAGTCGTCTTAAAAAAATGGCTTTAATAAAGCACGATTATGAAAATCTAAAGCTGTTGAGTAAATCCAGGGATTAGCTATATTCATTATGCAAAAATGTTCGTTTTGCCAACAATACGCACGCGTTGAGAATAAAATCTTTCAAGGCCCGGGTGTGTTCATCTGCGAGAACTGCATTAAGTTTTGTCATCAGATGCTGCAGCGCGAGTCTGACGAGGCCAAACAAAAACCGCTTCTTTTAAAAGATATCCCGAAGCCCGCTGAGATGAAGCGCGTCCTCGACGAATACATTGTGGGTCAGGAACGCACGAAGCGTCAGCTTTCGGTGAGCGTCTACAACCATTACAAACGCATCGCGTCCGATGTGAACACTAAAGACGTCGAGCTTGAAAAGTCCAATGTGCTCCTCGTCGGTCCGACCGGTTCCGGAAAGACACTTCTGGCGCGGACACTGGCCCGAATCCTTCAGGTGCCTTTCGCGATCTGTGACGCCACGACGCTGACCGAGGCCGGTTATGTCGGCGAAGACGTCGAAAACGTGCTGTTACGGCTGTTGCAGAGCGCCAATTTCAACGCAAAACGCGCCGAGATGGGCATCGTGTACATCGATGAGATCGATAAGATCGGTAAAACCACCGACAATGTTTCGATCACGCGCGATGTGTCGGGGGAAGGCGTCCAGCAGGCGCTTTTAAAGATTTTAGAGGGCACGACCGCGAATGTCCAGCCGCAGGGCGGGCGCAAGAATCCGCAGGCGGAATATATCCAGATGGATACGACAAATATTCTTTTTATCTGCGGCGGCACGTTCACGCACTTGAATGAGATCATCAAAAAGCGCATGGGTCAGCGCTCGATCGGTTTCAAAACTAATTTTTCGCACGCCGCGAACCACACCCCGCACACCGTCGCTCGTGTGGTACCCGATGGGGCATCGTTTTTACCCTACGTGCAAATCGAGGACCTCATTAAGTTTGGCATGATTCCTGAATTTGTGGGGCGTTTTCCCGTCGTTTCGACACTGGATTCTTTAAGCCGCGCGGATCTCGTGGATATTCTCGTGAAGCCCAAGAACGCGCTGGCCAAGCAGTATCAAAAGTTTTTTGAGATGGAAGGCGTGACACTCACATTTACCGACGAGGCGCTGGACAAGATCGCCGAAGAGGCCTCCAAGCGCGGCACCGGCGCGCGGGGCCTGAGAGCGATCTTGGAAGATCTGATGCTTGAGGTGATGTACGAGCTCCCGACGATGGAGGAGATCCAGGAGTGCGTGATCGACGGGTCTTGCGTGGAACAGCGCAGTTTTCCGATGCTCGTGGATAAGCGCGGACGGAAGAAAAAGATTGCGTGATTTGGCCGTCGTGATCCTGGCGGCGGGCAAGGGCACACGGATGCGTTCCGAGTTGCCGAAAGTCCTGCACCGGCTTTGCGGCACGACGATGATCGACTGTCTGTTGACCCGCGCCGAGGCGCTCAAGCCCAGGGATATTTACGTGGTGGCGGGATTTGGGATTGAAGCCGTGCGCCGCGAAGTCGCTTCCCGCGCGCGGATCGTCGAGCAGAAAAAACTTTTAGGCAGCGGCCATGCCGTGATGCAGACCGCAAAGCTCCTGTCCGGATTTAGCGGGCACACGTTGGTGCTCTACGGCGATACACCGCTTTTGACGGACGTTCTTTTAAAGAAATTGGTGGCACAGCACGAGAATAGCGGCGCGGATGGCACACTGCTGTCCGTGGATCTGGAAAATCCGCAAGGTTACGGGCGTATCCAGCGCGGTCCGGGAGGTGTCGTCCGACGCATCGTGGAGGAGCCCGACGCCAGTCTCCGGGAAAAAAAGATCCGCGAGATCAATGTCGGTTGTTACGTGTTTCGAAACCGGAAACTGTGGTCGGCGATTCTCGAGATTCGTGAGAATCCCTTGAAGAAAGAGTATTACCTGACAGACGTGGTAGAGAGAATTGCCCGCCGGGGGCGCGTGGAGGCCGTCAAGGCCGGCAATCCGGACGAAGTCATGGGCGTGAATTCGCGAAAAAGTTTGACCAGGGCCGAGAGCTTAATGCAGCAGAAAATTTTAGAGCGATGGGTAGAAAGTGGCGTGCGTATCCGCGATCCGCGGACCACGACGATTGACGCGCGTGTCACGATCGGGTCGGGTACCACGGTTTTGCCGAACACGGTGATCGAAGATACGTGCGTGATCGGGAAAAACTGTACGATTGGGCCGTTTGCGCGTCTACGCGGTGCTTCGCGAGTGGCTGATCGCGTCACGATCGGAAATTTTGTGGAGATCGTGCGTTCCCGTGTAGGCAGCGGGACCCAGATCAAACACTTGAGCTATATCGGCGATGCCGAAATCGGTGAAGACGTGAATATCGGCGCGGGTACGATCACGGCCAATTTTGACGGAAAGAAAAAACATAAGACCGTGATCCGCAAAGGCGCCCAGATCGGCAGCGGGACTATTCTCGTGGCGCCGATCACGGTGGGCGAAAGGGCGAAGACGGGCGCGGGGGCTGTGGTGACGCGGGGCAGGAATGTACCCGCGGGAAAAATCGTTGTCGGGGTACCAGCGAGGGCGCTATGAACGGTAAACTAAAAGTTTTTGCGGGAAATTCCAATCCGGAGTTGGCGAAAAAGATCGCCCAGTACTTGAAAGTGCCCATGGGCGATATGCTGGTGAGCACGTTCAGCGAAGGCGAGATCCGGATCAAGGTTAATGAAGACGTGCGCGGCCGTGACGTATTTATCGTGCAATCCACGTGTCCACCGACCAACAACAATCTGATGGAGCTTTTGATCATCATCGACGCAATGCGGCGGGCGTCGGCGCGGCGTATCACGGCTGTCATGCCGTACTTTGGCTACGCGCGCCAGGACCGCAAGGATCAACCGCGCGTGCCGATCACGGCAAGGCTCGTCGCCAATCTCTTGACGGTAGCCGGCACCGACCGCGTGCTGACGATGGATCTGCACGCGAGCCAGATCCAGGGTTTTTTTGACATCCCCATGGATCATCTTTTCGCGGTGAATGTGATCGTGGACTATTTCAAAAAGAAAAAGATGAAGCATCTCGTCGTGGCTTCACCCGACGTCGGTGGTATCAAGATGGCGCGTGCTTACGCGAAGCGCCTGGGTGCGCCGTTTGCGATCGTAGACAAGCGCCGTATCAGCGACCGCGAGGCCGAGGTGATGAGTATCTTGGGCGACGTAAAGGGCAAAAATGTCGTGATCGTAGATGATCTCGTGGCGACGGCGAGTTCGATTGTGGAAGCGGCTGCGGCGCTTAAGAAAGCCGGGGCGCTCAAGATCTTTGCCGCGGTGTCGCACGCGGTTTTATCGGGATCCGCGATTGGAAAGCTGCAGAGCTCAATCATCGAGGAATTTGTGTTCAGCGATAGCATCCCTTTGACGCCTGAAAAGAAGATTTCGAAACTGAAAGTACTATCGGTCGCGTCGCTTTTGGGCGAAGCGATTCAACGCATTCATAACGAAGAATCGGTCAGCAGTTTATTCAATTAATGTAGGGGCGCGATTTATCGCGCCCAATAAAAAGGGAAATAAAATGGAACAACGCGAATTGACAGTAGTTTTAAGAAACGAGGCCGGTAAAGAGGCCGCGAAGAGATTGCGCAACAAAGGTTTTGTGCCCGGTATCGTCTATCACCGCGGAACGAAATCCATTCCGGTCGCGGTGGTTTCGCGGGAGATCACGTCGCTGATCCACGCAGTGGGCGGCGGTCAGACGCTGATCAGCTTGAAGATCGAAAAAGACAAGAATCCCAAAGGCCGCACCGTGATTATCAAGGAAATCCAACAGCATCCGGTGAGGAAGCATATCCTGCACGTGGATTTCAACGAAATCTCGATGACCGAGAAGATCACCGTGGAAGTGGAGATCATCGGTAAAGGAGAGCCGGTCGGCGTGAAGCAGTCTGGCGGCGTGCTCGACCATACGTTGCGTCAGATCAAGATCGAGTGTCTGCCGGCGGATATCCCGAACCATATCGACGTGGACGTGTCGGAGCTCAAACTGGACGACTCTGTTCACGTGAGGGACTTGAAGCTTTCTGATAAAATCAAGGTGCTGACGGATCCAGACGTTTTGCTTTTCCAAGTGAAACTTCACGAGGAGAAAGTAGAGGAAACGCCGGCCGCGGCCACCGGTGAAACCCCGGAGTTGGAAGTGATCCGCGAGAAGAAGGAAGAGCCGGGCCTGCCCGGCCGGCAGGCAGGCGCGGCTCCTACGGCTAAGGGCAAAGAAGAGCCGAAAGCCAAAGAAGAGAAAAAATAATCAAGTACATCGTCGGTATCGGCAATCCGGGTAAAAAGTACGAAAAAACGCGTCACAACGTCGGTTTTCGCGTGATCGATGAGATTCAAAAAATAGTGTCTTTGGACCCGAAGATTTCGTTGGTAAAACCGGATGATTATGTCAATAATACCGGTAAAACGATTCTGGCGCTCATCCGGAAAGGGGTTCGGCTCCAAGATATCTTGGTTGTTTGCGACGACGTCAATCTTGATTTTGGGAAGCTCCGACTTCGGGAATCGGGCAGCGCGGGCGGGCACCACGGATTAGAGTCGGTGATCGACCAAACGGGCTCGCAGGACTTCGCGAGATTGCGCGTCGGGGTTCGCAACGCGTCGATGCCGAAAGATTTACCCCCGTTTGTGCTGGAGCCCTTCACGGCCGAAGAAAAAAAGGGTTTGGATAAAATTTTTGAAAAAGCGGCGAAGGTCTGCCGAATATGGACCGAACAGGGTTTCCAAGCCGCGCAAAACGAAATCAGTAAAAGGAGATAGGAAATGAATAATTACGAAGGCGTTTTCATCATTGATCCGGATCTGTCGCCGGACGCGACCAAGGGCGCGGTGGGCCAGATCGACGGTCTGATTCAAAAGCACGGCGGCCGCATCGACGGCGTGCAGGAGTGGGGCAAGAAACGTTTGGCTTACAAGATCAAGAAAAAGCAGGACGGCCACTACGTGTTTTTCAATTTTCAATTGAGTCCGTCCGAGACAAAAAAACTTGAAAGCGCGTTTAGACTGAACGACCACTTGATACGTTTTTTACTCGTCAATAAGGAAAACATCTGATGGCCAGTCTCAACCGTGTATTTTTGATCGGCAATCTGACGCGTGATCCGGAGCTGCGCTATATTCCGAGCGGTTCGGCCGTGGTGTCATTTTCACTGGCCGTGAACCGCGTGTATCGCCTTCAGAGCGGTGAAAAAAAAGAAGAGGTCTCGTTTGTCCGCGTGGTCGTGTGGGGCAAGATGGCCGAGAACTGCAACGAGTATCTGAAGAAAGGAAGCCCAGCGTTTGTCGAGGGGCGTCTGCAGTCGCGCAGCTGGGACGGTCCCGACGGCCAAAAGCGCAGCACGATGGAAGTGATCGCGACCAGCGTGCAGTTTTTAAGACTCGGCGGCGCCTCGGGCAGCACGGCTAACCGCGAGCGGGTGCCCGCGGCCGAGGAAGCGATAGGAGAGATTCAGCTGGAGGAGACGCCGGAGAGCCAAGAGCGCCCGTCCGACGTGCCGTTTTAACAACAGGAGAATAAAATGTTTGAGAAAAAAACGTTCGTCAAAAAAAAGTTTAAAGACGCGGATCGCAAGAAAAAACCCTTTCGTAAAAAGACAGCCAAGTTTACGGAAGAGGAGATTCAAACGATCGATTACAAAGATATCAGTCGTTTGAGAAATTTTGTCACCGAACGCGGTAAGATTATCCCGAGCCGCATTTCGGGCGTCAGCACCAAATCCCAGCGTTTTATCGTGCGCCAGATCCAACGCGCGCGCCAGCTGGCACTTCTGCCGTTTGTGGCAGAGTAAAACACAGATGGATGTAGAGGTTGTTCTCACCCACGATGATCCAAAATTGGGCAAGCGCGGCCAAGTCGTGAAGGTCTCCGGCGGCTTTGCCAATAACTTTTTATTTCCCAACAACAAAGCTAAGCTCGCCACGCCGAGCACATTGAAAATTTTTCAAGCCGAGTCCGAGCGCCAAGAGCGCAAAAAAGTAGACCGCTTACAGATGGCCAAGTCCCTGGCCGAAAAAATAAGCGGCATGACGCTGAACCTGGAAGCCAAAATCGGTGAGGGCGAAAAACTTTACGGCGCGGTGACCTCTCAAGAAATCCACCGTGCGTTGACCGGCAAGGGTGTCTTGGTCGAAAAGCGGGATATTCAGCTGTTGGAGCCCATCAAAAAACTGGGAAGCTTTGAGATCCCGATTAAGCTGCACCGCGAGGTGCCAGCGATTTTGAAACTCACCGTCACGGGTAAAAAATAGTGCTGGGTCTAGAAGAAATCATCGAAAATCAAAAGATTCCGCCGCAGAACCTGGACGCGGAAGCCGCGATTCTTGGGTCGATGCTGATCGACGAAGAGGCGATCTTGCGGACGGTGGAAATTTTGATGCCGGAATCTTTCTATAAAGATTCTCATCGCAAGCTATTCGGCGTGATCGTGAAGCTCTTCAATGAAAACAAGGCCGTTGATCTCGTGACGTTGACCGACTATCTTCGCCAGGCCCAGATGCTGGAGGACGTCGGAGGAGTCACGTACCTCGCGTATCTCACGACGGTGATGCCAACCTCGGCGAATGTCGGCCACTACGCGAAGATCGTAAAAGAAAAGTATATCCTGCGCAACTTAATCGCGACCTCCACACAGATCGTGAGAGACTGCTACGACGGTATGGAGGCCGTGGATTCGCTGCTCGACAAGGCCGAGCAGCAGATCTTTGACATCACGAGCCGCAAGTTCACGGGCGGCGTGGTTCCTTTTAAAGAGGTGGTGCGTCAGCAGATCGAGACCATCGACCGTCTCTATCAGCGTAAACAAAATATCACCGGTATCGCGACAGGTTTTCACGAGTTTGACACGATGACGGCCGGATTGCAGGCGTCGGACTTGATCGTTTTGGCGGCGCGTCCTTCGATGGGCAAAAGCGCGCTCGTTTCCTGTATCGCCGAGCATGTGGGCGTGATCCTGAAACAGCCGGTCGCGATCTTTAGTCTGGAAATGTCCAAAGAACAGTTGATTCAGAGAATGCTCTGTTCTTTCGCGCGCGTCAACGCGCACAAGGTGCGCACGGGATTTTTGGCGCAGGCCGACTGGCCGAAGCTTACCCATGCGGCCGGCAAGCTCTCCGAGGCGCCGATTTTTGTCGACGACACGCCGGGAATCAGCGCGCTTGAGCTACGCGCCAAGGCGCGGCGTCTCAAGTCCCAGTTTGACATCAAGCTTCTTGTTTTGGACTATATGCAGCTCATGCGCGGTTCCGGCGATAGCGAGAACCGCCAGCAGGAGATCTCCGAGATTTCGCGTTCCTTGAAGTCGCTGGCGCGCGAACTGAGCGTCCCCTTGATCGCGATTAGCCAGCTTTCACGCGCCGTGGAGTCCCGAACAGATCACCGGCCGCAGCTCTCGGACCTGCGTGAATCGGGCGCTATCGAGCAGGACGCGGACGTGGTCGTGATGCTTTTGAGGGAGGAAGTTTACAACCCCGCGCCCGAAAACCGCGGTAAAACCGAGGTGATCATCGCCAAGCAGCGCAACGGCCCCATCGGCTCTTCCGTGCTCACGTTTATCCACGAATACACGCGCTTTGAGAATGCGGAACTATTGAGGAAAGAAGAGATTGCCTGATCACGGTGCTTGTGCTAGATTAATCGGATTGTTATGAAATTTCGTAACTTCCTTTTTGTTTTTCTAGCCCTATCGCTGCTCTCAAGTCCGACTCTTTGGGCCGAGGACACGGGCAAGCTTGTCAAAGCCATCGATGTCAAAGGCAATCTCACGGTTTCCAGCCTGACAATGCTCGCCAAAGTCAAAACCCAAGTGGGTCAACCGTTGTCTTCCACGGTTCTAAACGAGGATTTGAAGCGCCTTTACGGTCTAGGGTTTTTTACCGACGTGAAGATCGAACAGGAAGATTTCGAGGACGGCGTCAAGGTGGTATTTATCGTGGCTGAAAAGCCGGTTCTTTCAAAAGTCGAGATTCAGGGCAATCATCGGATCAAAACGGACCCCATCAAAAAAGAAATGCTCTCGGTGGTGGGAGACTTTGTGGACCAAAAGCGTATGCGCGATGATGTGGACGCCGTCCGGAAGCTCTACGAGAAAAAGGGTTTTTCCAGCGTGACGATCGAGCACACGCTCGATATTGACACCACCACCAACCAGGCGACGTTGCGCGTCACGATCGACGAAGGCGTCAAGATGCGCATCCGCGACATACGGATCGTGGGCAATGAGGCCCTGAAGTCCGGCGATATTTTGAAAAAAATCCGCACGAAGAAGAGCTCGTTCTGGGGATGGTTTCATTCAGGTTTCCTCAACGAAGAAACGCTGGCCGAGGACTTGGAGCGCATCAAGGCGTACTACGACGAAAATGGGTACAGCGACGTGGAGGTCTCGTCTCGGACCGACTCGATCAACGATGAGGGGGACCTTTTCTTGGAGTTTGTCGTGAAAGAGGGGAAAAAATACATCGTGGGCCGCGTCGAGTTTAAAGGCAACTCGGTGCTTTCCGGCGATGAGATCCTGAAAAAAATAGAAATGAAAACGGACAAGCCGTTTTCGCGGCGCGGCTTGAGGCTGGATGTGTCCAGTATCCAGGATGCGTATTTTGAGAAAGGCTATCTTTCGGCGCATATCCGTTCCGAGTCGCTGTACAACGAGTCCGCGGATCGCGTGGATATCCGCTACGCGATCACGGAAGGCGAGATCACCTATGTGGACAAGGTGCGCGTGCAGGGCAACATGAAGACAAAAGATATCGTGATCCGGCGTGAGCTGCGCGCGTATCCGGGCGAGCCGTTTGACGGCGCAAAGCTGAAGCGTTCGAAAGAGCGTCTTTACAATCTGGGATTTTTTGAAGAGGTGCGGTTCGACACCGAAGGCGGTTCCTCACCCAACACCCGTGACTTGGTGGTGAGCGTAAAAGAGACAAAGACGGGTGAATTCAGTTTCGGCGGCGGTTACAGCTCGATCGACCAGATCCTCGGTTTTATCCAGGTGCGGCAGAAAAATTTTGATTGGCAAAACTGGAAGACCTTCACCGGCGCCGGGCAGGATCTGGCGCTGCGTTTGGAGCTGGGCCAAGTGCGTCAGAACGCGACTTTAAGCTTCACGGAGCCATGGGTGTTTGGCCATCCGTATTCCTTTGGTTTTGATCTTTTCCGGCGCGGGTTTGACCGCTCGGGCAGTTCCGGGTACTTTTACAGCCAGCGCCGCACCGGCGGTGATTTGCGTCTGGGCAAGGAATTTAACGAATACGACAAGGGTCTTTTGATGTACAAGCTGGAAGAAGTGAAGATTTCCGATATCCCGGAAGGGGCCTCTCGAGATCTGAAGGACGAAATCGGTGTCAATGTCACCTCCAGCGCGGCGCTCACATTGACGCACGACGAACGCGACAACATCTACAATCCGACGAAGGGGTATCTGGTTTCCGGAACGGCCGAGTTGGCGGGCGGCGTGCTTGCGGGCGACAAGGATTTTTATAAACTAAACGCTGTGGCGAGCTCCAATCATGAAATCTTGAGCAAACAGATTTTAGAGCTTAAGATTCGCGGCGGCTGGGTGGACGAGTACGGCGATTCCCTCAAGGTTCCGATCTACGAGCGCTTCTTTCTGGGAGGTGCCAACACGATTCGCGGCTACAAGGAACGGCGCATTGGCCCGCGGGATTTGGGAAACAATGAGCCGATCGGGGGCGAGACCTACTGGGTCGCCAATGCGGAGTACACATTT
This sequence comes from uncultured Planctomycetia bacterium, assembly GCA_964372765.1. Lineage (GTDB taxonomy): Bacteria > Omnitrophota > Gorgyraeia > 2-02-FULL-51-18 > CAYJSE01 > CAYJSE01. Next base: position 10,032 of record CAYJSE010000018.1, read on the forward strand.
CCGATCTACCCGGATCTTATTAAGGGCGCCGCATTTTTTGACACGGGCAGTCTGTACGACCAAGTCGACGACTTTGGAAGCGGGGATATTTTTTCCGGGGTCGGTATGGGCGTGCGTATCAAAACACCGATCGGGCCCGTGAAGCTCGACGCGGGTTATCCGCTCGATGAAGTGCCGGGCGAGGGTAAGAAACTTCGCTTTTACTTCGATATCAGTCAAGGATTTTAAAAAGGAGGAGACAATAGAATGAAGAGAGTTGTGATAGGGATTTTAGCCATTCTTTTAACGGGTTCATGGCTTGGTATGGCCGAGGCCGCGGGCGAAAAGATCGGCTATGTGGATCTGGCACGCGCGTTTGACGAATACCAAAAAACCAAGGATTTTGACAAATCACTGGAAGCCAAGGGCGCTCAGAAACAGGCCGAGCGTGAGAAGATCGTTTCGGAAGTGAAAAAACTCCGGGATGAGGCCGAGCTTTTAAGCGCGAAGGCCAAAGACGATAAGCAGGTGGTGATCGACGAAAAGATAAAGTCGCTTCAGGAATTTGACCGCGTCGCACGCGACTCTCTAAGACGCGAACGCGACCAGATGGTGCGCGATATCTTAAAAGAGATTGACGGCGTTTTGCAGAATTTCGGCAAAAAAGAAGGCTTCTCGTTTATCTTTAACGACCGCGTACTTCTCTATAAGGGCGAGCAGAATGACTTGACCCTTCAGGTTATCAAGGCGTTGAATGACTCTTACGTCAAAAAGAAATAAGGGCGCCGGTAAACATTTTCGTTTAAAAGAAATTGCGGAGCTTGTTCAAGGCGAAGTTGTAGGGAATCCCGAGACGCTTATCACCGGCGTTTCGGGGATACGAGAAGCCGGCGACGGTGATATCGCGTATTTAGCAAGCTCCAAAAATCTCTCGCTTTTGGCCGAAACCCAGGCCTCGGCCGTGATCGTTCCCAAAGAGGCCGCTTTGGCCTCATCCAAATCCCTCATCGTGTCAGAAAATCCTACTGTGGCTTTTACGCGCGTCGTGGAACAGTTTGTTTCATCAGAGCGGCCATTGTTTTCAGGCGTTCACCCAAGCGCGGTTGTGGACCCCGGCGTTCGCTTGGGCCGCGGCGTCACGATCGGTCCCCACGGGGTGCTGGAGAGTGGGGTAGAGGTCGGAGAGGGTACGCGGATCGGCGCCCATGCGTTTATCGGCCAGGACTGCGTGATCGGCCGGAATGTGCGCATCTACGCGAACGTCTCGGTTCAGAACGCGAGTATCGGTGACCGTACCGTGATCTACAGCGGTGCCGTGATCGGCGGTGAAGGTTTTGGGTATAACGCGATGGACGGCGAGAACTTTCGCATTCCGCATATCGGCACTGTCGTGATCGAGGAAGATGTGGAGATTGGCGCCTGTGTGTGCGTGGATCGCGCGAAGTTCAAGGAAACGATTGTGAGAAAAGGCACGAAAATAGGCAATTTGGTGCAGATAGCCCATAACGTCGTGATCGGCGAAAACTGCGTTATCATTTCACAGACTGGGATCTCGGGTTCCGCGGAGCTGGGGAAAAACGTGATTTTAGCCGGCGGTGTCGGTATCGTGGATCATGTCAAGCTCGGGGATCGCGTGATTGTCGGCGCTGGCGCGGGCGTCACGAAATCATTTCCGGCAGACACGATTTTGTTGGGGGGTCCGGCGCGGCCGATTCACGAACAAAAAAAGATATTTGCCGCGATCTCGAGACTCCCGGAGCTGTTCAGGGAATTTGCCGCTCTCAAGAAAAAAGTCGAAAAAACGTCTTCCTAAGATGCGAGCTTTCGAGAAAACCGTCGCCCGCTCCGGCGGGCTCGAGGGCATCGGGATTCATTCCGGCAAGATTTCAAAAATGGACGCGCGGCCTCTCGGGGCCGGTTCCGGCATTCAGTTTTACAGGCAGGGGCGGCGTGTGGAGGGGTGGGTGCGGGAGAACCGCCGGTGCACGGCACTGGGGACGCCTGGTAGGGATGAGATTTTAACGGTGGAACATCTACTGGCGGCTTGCGCGGGGTTAGGCGTTTGCAATCTTCGCGTTGACGTGGAGGGTCCGGAAATACCGGCGCTGGACTCTAGCGCGGCTCCGTTTGTGCGTTTTTTTAAAAATTTAGGGATCGAGGAGCAATCGAAACCCCGAGATTTTTTTAAGCCGGCCGAACCTATTTTTTGCTACGATAACACGAGTGCTCTCGTCGTGTATCCGGCGGAGCGCTTCAGCGTCGCGTATGTGTTGGATTACGACCATCCGCAGCTCCGGAATCAGCCGGTGCATTTCGAGATCACACAGGAGACTTTCGAGCGCGAAATTGCTCCGGCGCGCACGTTCTGCACGGAGGACGAAGCCAAGGTTTTAAGACAACAAGGGTTTGGGTTGGGGGCCTCTTTTGATAATGTTGTCGTGATGGCTGACATGGGATGCGTGAACGGTACTTTGCGTTTTCCGGATGAGTGCGCGCGACACAAAGTCCTGGATCTTGTTGGGGATCTGGCGCTTTTGGGGGTAGCTCTTCTAGGGCGCGTGGTGGGGATACGCAGCGGGCACTATTTAAACCGGATGCTGGTGCAGAAGATTTTATCCGAAAAGGAGAAAGTGTGATGAATGCCGAAGCCATCAAAAAGATTTTGCCACACCGCTATCCCTTTTTACTCGTGGACCGCATCCTAGAAATGCACGAGACAAAGGCTGTCGGTTTAAAGAACGTGACCGCGAATGAGCCTTTTTTCCAAGGGCACTTCCCAGGGAAAGCCGTCATGCCGGGCGTGCTACTGATCGAGGTGCTGGCGCAGCTCGGGGCGTGTCTGGTGCTCTCCAAACCAGCCAATAAAGGGAAAATGGTGTACTTGATCGCGGTCAACGATTTTCGGTTTCGGAAGATTGTGGTGCCGGGCGATCAGCTGCGCATTGAAATGGAAGGCACACGCATGAAATCAAAAGTCGGCGTGATGCGGGGGAAAATCACCGTCGAGGGCCGGGAAGTCTGCGGCGGTGAGATCATGTACTCCCTGGTGGATGCCGATTCTGATGATTAAGATGAAATCCGGATCGCAGATTCATCCGACAGCGATTGTGGCGAAAGGCGCCGAGATCGACTCTAGTGTCACGATCGGTGCTTACAGTGTGATCGGCCCAAATGTCAAAATTGGCCGTGACACGCGGATTTTTAGTCATGTCGTGATTGATGGATGGACGACGATCGGGGAGCATTGCGAGATTTTTACCGGCGCTTGTCTAGGGTTTGCCTCGCAAGACTTGAAGGATGACGGAGAGGAAGCGTATCTCAAGATCGGCAATGACAATATCATCCGCGAGTATGTGACGATTCACCGCGGAAGCGGAGAGGGAAAATCCACCGAGATCGGGGACCGGAACATGTTCATGGTGTCGAGTCACGTGGCGCATGACTGCACGGTGGGGCATGACGTGGTGATGGCGAACTTATCAGCTCTCGGTGGGCACTCCGTGATTGAGGACAGGGCCGTGATCGGGGGTTTTGCCGGGGTGCATCAATTTGTCCGCGTCGGGAAGCTCGCCATGGTGGGAGGTGCGTCGAAGGTCGTCTCGGATATCGCGCCCTTTTCGATCTGTGACGGTCATCCGGCTAAATTTTACGGGATCAACATGGTGGGTTTGAAAAGAGCCGGTTATGCTCAAGGCCAAATGCAGGTTTTAAAGCGCGCTTCTAAGATCTTGTTCGCGTCGGGTCTTGGCCTTTCTCACGCGATTGAGCAAGTCAAACGTGAATACCCGGGCGATAAAGACGTCCAGTATCTTGTCCAGTTTACAGAAAAATGCGAGCGTGGGATTTCCCGCGCTTAAAGTGAAAAAACCGCTGGCAATCTTAGCGGGTGGGGGCGAATTTCCGGGCGTGCTGGCGCGGGCTGCCGCCGAAGCGTTGGGGGAGAAACCGATGGTGCTGGGTGTGGAGGGGCTTACGGATCGGCGCATCGAGGCGCACGCTTCCCAGATTTTTTACGTGCCGATGGGGGGTCTTGGGCGGGTGCTTGAGATTTTAAAACAGAGCCGGATAAAAAGCGTGCTTGTCGGCGGAGGATTGCCGAAAGCGGAGATCTACAATCCCGACGTGCGGCTCGATGGCGCCGCGCAAAATCTCGTGGCAGGGGTGGCGAACCGCGGGGATGATCACCTCCTAAAAGCGCTGCGTATCCTTTTGAAGTTGAAATGCGGTGTGGATGTTTTGGACTCCCGGCCCTTCTTAAAGGAAGCGCTGGTTTCGAAAGGTGTCTTGACGGCACGGCAGCCGACGGAAAGTGAATGGCAGGACTTAAAGTTTGGTTTTAAAGTGGCTAAAGAGATCGGTCGGTCGGATATTGGGCAGACTGTGGTCGTGAAAAATAAAGTGGTGGTGGCGGTAGAGGCGGTGGAGGGCACGGACGCGGCGATACGCCGCGGGGCGGAGCTGGCGCGCGGCGGCGTGGTGGTGGTGAAAACCGCCAAACCCCAGCAGGATATGGGTTTTGATATCCCTTGCGTGGGTTTAAACACGCTTGATTCTCTCAAAGTCGCCGAGTCCGGTGTTTTGGGTGTGGAATCCGGAAAGACGATCATGTTGGACCGGAAAGAGTTTTTAAAAAAGGCGGATCACGATCGCGTCACCGTGGTAGGGCTTTAAAAATGGTTGGAAATATTTTAATCATCGGCGATCAAAATAAGGACGGCGCGCTTTTAAAAGACGCGCTGAAGAGCCAGACGCATTTCTCCGTTCATGTGCTGCCCCGCAACGGCAGCACCGCGGCGTCGGTGGCCCAAAAAGATCCGGACCTTGTGATCCTAAGCCCGAAGGAGAGTTATGCCCAGGAGATCAATTTTTATTATGAGCTAAAAAAAGAGTCGCGCATGCAGGATGTGCCCATCGTGCTTTTGCTGGACGAGAAAGAGATGAAATCAGCCGATCTGCCTTCCGGGATTCAGGAGGTGCTGTACCGACCCTTACGCATTCCGGAAGCCGTCTGCCGCGTCCAGCTTCTTTTTAAACGTCTGCACAAGGTGGATCAAAAAAATCTGATTCAGCGCGGTAAGCTTTCGATCGATGTTTCGAAGTACGAGGTGCGGATCGGCGATAGAAAGATTGATTTAACCTACACGGAGTTTGAACTATTAAAGTTCCTTTGCAGTAACCCGGGCACTGTTTTTACGCGTGACGTGCTTTTAAACAAAGTATGGGGCTATGAATACTATGGCGGTACCCGCACCGTGGACGTGCATATCCGCCGCCTCCGGTCCAAGATCGAGGGAAAGTCCCAAAGCTTCATCGAGACGGTACGCAATATCGGCTATAAATTTATTTCCGAAGATTAACATTTTTAATCAATTTTATAGATCTCTTTTTATTTCTATTTGAATAAAAAACCCATCGATTTACGGTTTCGAAACACGACCGTAACATTGGTTTTTATACTTGTAGGGAAAAGCAATTTACGAAAAGGAGACAGGCATGGATACAAAAGTAGCACTGGATACGATATGGACGCTCATCACGGCCATGCTCGTGTTCTGGATGAATGCCGGCTTCGCGTGCATCGAAGCGGGTTTCTCGAGACAGAAGAACTGCGTGAATATTCTTTCCAAGAATTTCATCGTGTTCGCGGTGTCTTCGGTCGCGTTTTGGTTTATCGGCTGGGGCCTGATGTTTGGCGACGGCAACGGCTTTATGGGTTTGCAGGGGTTGTTTATGCTCCATGGCGCGGACAACAGTCCCGCGACGGGTGACGCTTATCAGGGCGTCTATGGCGCGATCTCTTGGGCAACAGTGCCGTTTTTGGCGAAGTTTTTCTTTCAGCTCGTGTTTGCAGGAACCGCGGCGACGATTGTGTCGGGAGCCGTGGCTGAAAGAATCAAGTATGTTGCGTTTATTATCTTCTCATTTGTGCTGGTCGGAATCATGTATCCGGTAACCGGCCACTGGATCTGGGGTGGCGGTTGGCTGGCAACATTGGGCATGTGGGATTTTGCCGGCTCCACGGTTGTGCATTCGGTCGGCGGTTGGGCGGCTTTGGCCGGTATTCTGGTGCTGGGGCCACGTTTTGGTAAGTATGATGAAAACGGCAAGATTCATCCGGTCCCGGGACACAATCTTTCACTGGCCACCATTGGTTGCTTTATCCTATGGCTCGGTTGGTTCGGATTTAACCCAGGTTCGACGATGGCCGCGGCGGTGGGCGACATTGCGCGTATCTGTGTCACGACCAACAGCGCGGCCGCGGCGGCGATTTTGACCGCTACGATCACGTCGTGGATTCTCATGGGCAAGCCGGATCTCGGTATGACCTTGAACGGATGTTTAGCGGGTCTCGTGGCGATTACGGCTCCGTGCGCGTATGTCAGCGTTGAGAGCGCGTTCATTATCGGCGCGATTGCTGGCGTGCTCGTGGTGCTGGCTGTTACGTCTTTCGACAAATTAAAGATTGACGATCCGGTGGGCGCTACCTCCGTACACTTGGTGAACGGTATCTTTGGGACTTTAGCGGTCGGCCTATTTGCCCAGGACCAGTTTATGCCCGGCACGACGGGCAATGGACTTCTCTTTGGCGGTGGAACGAAGCTTCTCATGGCCCAGTTGACCGGCGTGGTGGCGGTTGGAGCGTACACGTTCTCGGTGGCGCTGGTGGCGTGGCTCGTGATCAAGGCTGTGATGGGTATCCGTGTGTCCCTGCATGAAGAGATCGAAGGTCTCGATATCGGTGAACATGGCAATCAAGCTTACCCCGAGATGACCACTCGTAGACAGAGCTACTCGTATGCCGGGCGAGCGTCCGCAAGCAGGAAGGAGTAATCATGAAACAGATCACGGCTATTATTCGGCCTGAGCGTTTTGACGCGGTGCGTCAGTCGCTCGATAAGTGCGGCTATCCCGGTATCATGCTGACCGACATTGAAGGCCACGGTAAGCAAAAGGGAATCGAGCAGGTCTGGAGAGGCGAAAAGTTTCGGATCGAGCTTTTGCCTAAAATTAAAATCCAGATTGTGGTGCCTAGCACTGAGTCGGATCGAATCGTCCAGGAGATCATGAAGGCCGCCAAGACCGGCAATGTCGGTGATGGCAAGATCTTTATTTCCCCGGTCGAGGAAGCGATCCGTATTCGTACGGGCGAAAAAGGCGAAAAGGCTCTCTAGTTTTCAAAAAGAGTGCTTAATTCACCCCGCCCTTCCAAATTGGTTCCAGCCAAAGAGGGAGGGCGGGGTTGTAATTTTCCAACTATGCCAAGACGCGACAAAGAATTTATCCTAAAAAAGGCCAAAGACAACGACGTGCGTTTTGTGCGTCTTTGGTTTTCCGATATTCTAGGATTTTTGAAGAGTTTCGCGATCACGATCGATGAGCTGGAAGAGGCGATGGAGGAGGGGACCGGCTTTGACGGTTCCTCAATCGAGGGTTTTGTGCGCAGCCACGAGTCGGACATGCGCGCGATGCCTGACCCAGCGACGTTTCAGATCCTGCCCTGGCGGCCCAAAGACAACGCGGTGGCGCGCATGTTTGCTGACATCCACAACGTCAGCGGTACGCCGTTTGTGGGCGACCCACGGCTTTGCTTAAAGAAAAATCTAAAAAAAGCTTCAGAGATGAGCTTTACATTTTACGTCGGACCTGAAATCGAACATTTTTATTTTGAAAGCTCCGGCGAAACAAAACCGCTGGATCAGGGCGGCTATTTTGACCTGACGCCGCTGGATGTGGCCTCCGACCTTCGCCGTGAGACGGTGCTGACGCTGGAAGAAATGGGCATCGGTGTGGAGTCCAGTCACCATGAAGTGGCTCCGAGCCAGCACGAGATCGACCTGCGCTACACGGACGCCTTGACCATGGCGGACAATACGATGACGTATCGCCTGGCGGTGAAAGAAGTCGCTTTAAAAAATGGCGTTTACGCCACGTTTATGCCGAAACCCTTGAAAGATCAAAACGGCAGCGGCATGCACGTGCACCAGTCGCTTTTCAAGGGGGACAAGAACGCGTTTTTCGACAAGAACGACAAAAATCACCTCTCCAAAACAGCCAAGCACTACATCGCGGGTCTTTTGAAACACGCGGCTGAGATGTGCATCGTGACGAATCAGTGGGTCAACTCCTATAAAAGACTGATCCCGGGGTACGAGGCGCCTTGTTTTGTTTTCTGGGGTAAGCAGAATAACCAAGCGCTGGTGCGCGTGCCGATGTATAAAGCCGGCCACGAGCGCTCCATCCGCGCGGAGTTTCGTTCGCCGGACAGCGCCTGCAATCCGTACCTCGCGTTTTCCGTGATGCTGGCCGCGGGCTTAGAAGGGATCCAGAACGAGTACGAACTGCCGGACGCCATGGAGCAGGATGTGCGTCTTTTATCCGACGCCGACCGTAAAAAACGGGGGATCTGTCAACTCCCGGAGAGTCTCGGAGAGGCGATCGCGGTGGCTCAAAGTAGCAAGTTTCTGAAAGACGCTTTGGGTGAGCACATCTTTCATTCTCTGGTTGAAAACAAGAAGATTGAATGGGAAAAATACCGCGCGGAGATCACAAATTACGAGTTGGAAAAATATTTAGCGGTGTTGTAGAATTTCCAGCGCAACCCGTTGGCTGCCCCCTTTTTCCCCTAGACTTTTCGAGACTTTCTCCAAATCTTTCCTCAGCGCATTCCACAGATCCTTTTTTGTCAGAATAGTACGGGCGGCCGTAGAAATCTTTTCCGACGTGCAGTCGTACTGCAGAAGTTCCGGGAACGCGGGCTTATTTAAGATCAAGTTGGGCAGTCCGAGGTAGGGGACCGTGATGAGCCGCTTGACGATCCAATAGGTCAGCAGATTGGCTTTGTTGGTGATGATCATCGGCACGCCTAAGAGAGCGCACTCCAGCGTCACGGTACCGGAACAGACGATCGCCAAGTGGCAGGTCTGCAACTCGTCGTAGGGTTCACGCTCGATCCAGCGCAGTGGAAGCTCCAAATTTTTTAGAAACCGCGCGTAAAAGTCTCTTGAAATAGAGGGCGATTTAAAGAGCAAAAACTGGGTTTCGGGGTTTGTCCCATGAAGCATTCGCGCGGCCTCAAGGAAAATGGGAAGCAGTGTCCCGACCTCGGCTTTGCGGGAGCCCGGCATCAACGCGATCGTGGGGCGCTGGGCCTGCGGTTTGGGGAACTGCAGATTTTTGGCGAGCACGTCTTTCAAAGGATGTCCGACCCAGGAAACGGGCACCCGGTGATCTTGAAAGAGCTTTTTTTCAAACTCAAAAACGACAAACACCTTTGAAAATAAGCGTCGGATCGCATGAACGCGCCGGCGGCCCCAGGCCCAGAGTTGCGGCGTGATGTAGTAGCAGAGAGGGATATTGAGCGCGTGGATTTTTTGCGCCAGTTTCAAATTGAAGCCCGGATTGTCGATCATGATCACAAGGTTCGGTCTTGCGTGCCGTATCGACTCTAGGATTTTTTTGCGGGCCTTTAGATAAAACGGGATGTGTTGCAAAATTTCTACAAAGCCGGTTGCATGTACGTGTGCCAAGTCCAAAAAGTCCCGCGCGCCGGTGTCGCGGATTCTGTCGCCTCCGACACCATAGATCTCGAGAGCTTCCTTGGATTCGCGCTTCAATGCTTCGATGAGATTGGCGCCGTGCAGGTCGCCCGACACTTCTCCGGCGATCACGTAGATTTTTTTAGGCATAAACTATAAGAGCTGTTTATGGATCTGCGCTGAAATCTGAAGCGCTAATGCCAGCGCGGCGCGGCCCTCTTCGCCCGACACCAGCGGTCTTTTTTTAGAACGGACACAGTCAATGAAGTCTGTCAGTTCTTCTTTCAGAGAGTCGCTTTTGGTGATGTCGATTTTTTTGTGCTGGATATGGCCGTTTTCTTTTGTGAAGATGTGCGCTTCCTGAGTCACGTAGTCTAAAGAAATATAGGCGCCGTCCTGAAAGATGCGGATTCTTCTCTGGGGCTCGGCAATGACGCGGCTGGCTGTCAGATTGCAGACCGCGTTGTTTTTGAACCGAATGCGGGCGTTGGCGATGTCCTCGGTTTTGGACAGCACCAGCGCTCCGATCGCGTCGATGGATCGGATGGGCGACCGGACCAGGTCCAACACGATATCGATGTCATGGATCATCAGGTCCAGCGTTACCCCCACGTCCTGCATGCGCGGTTGATAGGGCCCGAGGCGGTGACACTCGATAAAGCGCGGCGTGTGGATGATATTTTTAATCGCGCGGATCGCCGGGTTGAAACGCTCGATATGACCCACCTGAATGATGCGTCCCTTTTTTTTCGCGAGCGCCAAAAGTTTGTCAGCTTCCGCCAGCGTCGTCGTGATCGGTTTTTCGATCAAAACGTGAACGCCGTGCTCAAGGAAGCTCTTCGAGATCAAGAAATGATCGTGCGAGGGCACCACGATACTCGCCGCGTCGACTTGGGTCAAGAGACCGTGGTAGTCCTTGAACGCGCTGGTGTGGCAGGCCAGCGCGACCTCTTGGGCGCGGTGTTCCACGATGTCGCAGACCCCGACCAACTCCACGCCAGGCAGTTTGGAATAGATAGCGGCGTGGCGAGAGCCGAGAGATCCCACACCAATAACAGCGACTTTGACCAGTTTATTCATAAACATTTATTATATCATGCCCCTGTGCTAAGATGATTTTCCTATGAAAACACCCGGAATCCAGGGCCATTATCCGCGGCTTATACGCTATGTGCGGCCGCATCTGGGGGACCTCGGAGTCGCGTTTTTCGCGATGACGATGACGTCTCTTTTCAGCGGTTTTCCGATCGGTCTTGTGATCCCGTTCGTGGACATGGTGCTGGCCGGCAAGCCGATCGTGGTGCCTCACCAGGAACAACTGCCTTTATTGATCGTTGATTTTGTCCATCAGATCAACGCGATGTCGCGTTGGAAAATCTTAAATTTTCTTATCGTAGCCGTGATCACGGCGTCTTTTTGGCGCTGTTTTTTTGAGTACTTTCAATCGATTTACATGAACAAGGTGAGCCAAAAGGTGATCCGAGATTTACGCAACGCCGTGTATGAAAAGATCATTCACATGCCGCTTCGCTTTTTTAACCAGTCACAAACGGGAACGCTTGTCTCGCGCATCACCTACGACACCGGCGTCGTGCGTGACGCGATCTCGGAAGGCCTGACGGACTTTTTGTTTCAGCCCGTTCAGCTTTTGGTGCATCTCACGCTGCTTTTAGCGCTGCGTTACATTTTTAGTATCCCTTGGTCGCTCGTGATGGCCGTGATGTTTCTCTTGCCCGTGATCATCTATCCCGTGATGAAAGTTGGTCGACGGCTCAAAAAAATAAGCCGCTCGGCCCAAGGGCAGATCGCGGATATCAACTCAACGCTGATCGAGACGATTTCCGGCATCCGCATCGTTCAGGGTTTCGGCATGGAACACTACGAGACAGAGCGTTTCAAGCGTCAAAATCAGGGGTTTTACCGCACGATGATGCTTTCGATCGGGCGCATGATCTTGGTGAGTCCCTTGACCGAATTTGTGGGGTTTATCTGCTTTGGCATCGTGTTGTGGCTGGGGGGCCGCGAGGTGATTGAACGGCAGATGTCTCCGGGCGCGTTTTTAGCGTTTTTAGCGGCGCTTTTTTCGCTCTTGCGGCCTTTTAAGCGCTTGAGCCGCGTGCACGGGATCAACCAGCATGCGCTCGCGGCGGCCGAGAGGATCTTTGAAATTTTAGACGCCCCGAACGAGATCGAGGAAAAAGAAAACGCCGCGCGTCTTTTACCGGTAAAAAAAGAAATTTCGTTCGAGAACGTCGCGTTTGGCTACGACGACAAAAAAGTTTTGAATGACATTCATTTAAAGGTACGCGTCGGGGAGATTGTGGCGATCGTGGGCCCAAGCGGCACCGGAAAAACGACGCTCGTGAATCTCTTGCCGCGATTTTTCGATCCCCAAAGCGGCGCGATTCGCATCGACGGCGTGGATATCCGGGACGTGGAGCTCAGGTCACTGCGGGAGCAGATTGGGCTCGTAACGCAGGAGACGGTGCTTTTCAACGACACGGTGGCCGCGAATATCGCGTATGGCCGTTCCAGCACCATGCAGGACCAGATCCAACGCGCCGCGCGCGTGGCGAACGCGCACGACTTTATTTCGAAACTTCCGTATCAGTACGAGACTGTGATCGGTGACCGGGGCGTGCGGCTTTCGGGGGGCGAACGTCAACGGCTTTCGATCGCGCGGGCGGTTTTAAAAAACCCGCCGATATTGATCCTGGATGAAGCCACGTCGGCGCTGGACTCGGAATCCGAGATCCTTGTTCAGGAGGCGATCCACAACCTCATGAAAGGCCGCACGGTGTTTGTGATCGCGCATCGGCTGTCCACGGTCCGCGACGCTCATCGGATCGTCGTTTTGAATGAGGGGCGTATCGTCGAGTGGGGCACACACGACGAGCTGATGAAACAGCAGGGCGTTTACCAGCGGCTTTATGAATTGCAATTTAAGGCCTAGGTTTGGTATAATCCCCCGTTTGTACCGCTATGGCTTTGGAGACAGAAAATGTCCGGTTTAGGCGTCCATAGCCGTCTTGTAACCGGGATGGGAGAACGGCCTCGAGGTCGTGCATAAGTGATTCAAATAAATAGACTTATGTGTCCCTGAAAATAGTAAAGGAGTATCCATCCGTGTCGAAAGAACTCATCCAGTCATTGCTCGAATCCGGCGTTCATTTTGGCCACCAGACTCGAAAGTGGAATCCCAAAATGAAACCCTACATCTTCGGGGAAAAGAACGGGATTTACATCATTGATTTAGAGAAAACTGCTCATTTTTTAACCCGGGCGTGCGCGTTTATGCGCCAGGTCGGCGCGCAAGGCGGGCCCGTGCTCTTTGTGGGAACCAAACCCCAGGCCCAAGGGATCATTCAGTCCGAGTCCCAACGCTGCGGCATGTACTATGTCAACCATCGCTGGCTGGGCGGGATGCTGACCAACTATCAGACCATCCGAAAAAGCGTGGCGCGTTATCGCAGTCTGATCAAGATGCGCGAGGACGGAACGTTTGAAGCGCTGACGAAAAAAGAAGTGGCCGAGATCGAGAAGGAAATCACAAAGCACGAGAAGGCGCTCTCTGGCGTGGTCGAAATGCAGAAGCTACCGCTGGCGCTTTATGTGATTGACTCCGTGAAGGAAGAGATCGCCGTGAAAGAGGCCAATCGTCTGGGGATCCCGGTAATCGCGATCGTGGACACCAACGCCGATCCGGATCTTATCCAGCACCCGATCCCCGGCAATGACGACTCGATCCGCTCGATCAAACAGATCACCTCGATTCTTGTGGATAGTTTGTTGGAAGGATTGCGAAAAACTGATCGCGCCGGCGGCGCGGCTGAGACATCCGAGGCCATGGCTGGGGAGCGCGCATGAGCGTCGTCACGGCCGACCAAGTCAAGTCCCTGCGAGAGCGCACCGGCGCCGGCATGATGGACTGTAAGTTTGCGCTCGAGGCGTCGGCGGGCGATGTGGAGCAGGCTGTGGATTTCTTGCGTAAAAAGGGAATGGCGGCCGTCGCCAAGCGCGCTGGCAGGGAGGCCAAGGACGGGATGGTGGTGGCGCGTTTGGACACTCACAAGGCCGCGATCGTGGAAGTCAACTGCGAAACCGATTTTGTGGCGCGCACGGATGACTTTAAAAATCTAGCGCTCTGGGCGCTGGAAGTCGTTCACACGAAAGGCGAACCGGCTGTCGAGTCGTCCGAGATCACACAGCGCGTGGCCGAGGCCACCGGCAAAATCGGTGAAAAGATCATTGTGCGCCGAGGCCGCGTGTTGGAGAGCCCCGACGGGGCGCTTTTTATGTACATTCACTCAAACCAGAAGCTCGGGGTGTTGGTCGAGCTTTCTATTTCGAAACCCGCTTCACGCAAAGAGGCGGCTTTCCAGGAGCTGGGTAAAAATATCGCGATGCAGATCGCGGCCTCGAACCCCGTGTGCGTAACGCGCGCGGAGGTGCCAAGCGCGCTCGTCAACCGCGAGAAGGAAATTTATAAAGAAGAGGTGAAGAATAAACCCGCCAATATCGTGGATAAGATCATCCAAGGGAAGCTTGAGAAATTTTACCAAACGGTGTGTCTTTTAGAACAGCCGTTCATTCGCGACGATAAAAAGTCCGTGCAAAGTCTGATCGACGAGACGGCCAAAAAGATCGGTGACGCGGTGCAAGTCCGGCAATTTGCGCGGCTACAACTCGGAGAAACGCTTCAGTCGTGACGACGACAAAATATAAGCGTGTGCTTCTTAAATTAAGCGGCGAGGCGCTGCAAGGCAAGGGTCACTACGGGATTGACCCCCGAGTGGTGGATTCCATCGCGTTACAGCTTAAAGAGATCAAGAGTCTCGGTGTGGAGCTTGCGGTGGTGATCGGCGGCGGCAATATTTTCCGTGGATTAGAGGCCGCCTCGAGCGGCATGGATCGCTCGGCGGCGGACTACATGGGGATGCTTGCCACCGTGATCAACGGTATGGCGCTTCAGGACTCTCTCGAGCGTAAAGGCGTGTTTACCCGGCTTCAAACCGCGATCACGATGGAGGCGCTGGCCGAGCCGTACATCCGTCGGCGCGCGATCCGGCACCTCGAAAAAGGCCGCATCGTGATCCTGGCCGGCGGCACCGGGAATCCCTACTTTACCACGGACACCACCGCGGCGCTTCGTGCGATCGAGATCGGCGCCGAAGTGATTCTGAAAGCCACGAAAGTTGACGGGATTTACTCGGCGGATCCTGTGAAACACAAAGACGCCAAGCGTTTCGAAAAGCTAAAGTACATCGACGTCTTGAAGAAAAGTTTAAAAGTGATGGATGCGACGGCCATCACCCTCTGCATGGACAATCGTCTGCCGATTATCGTGTTTGATCTTTTGAAACAGGGCAATATCCGCCGTGTCATTTTGGGCCAGAAAATCGGGACTGTGGTAACGAGCTAGTGGACACGAAAACTGTTTTTAACGAAGTCGAAGACAAGATGAAAAAGTCGCTCGACGTGGTGCACCGAGACTTCGCGGCGCTTCGCACGGGCCGCGCGAATCCCGGGATGGTGGACGATATCCGCGTGGATTACTATGGAACGTTGACGCCCCTGAAGCAAATGGCGGGCATTACGGTTCCTGAACCCAAGACACTCCTCATCAATCCTTGGGACCCCTCGGTTTTAAAGGCGATTGAAAAGGCGATCAACGAGGCCAATCTTGGCATCACGCCGATTGTGGATGGCAAGGCGATACGGATCTCGGTGCCGCCTTTAAGCCGTGAGCGCCGTGAGGAGCTCGTGAAGGTGGCCAAGAAGACGACTGAGGACGGCCGTGTCTCGGTGCGTTCTCTACGCCGCGACGCCAACGAACGTATCAAACAGCTCGAAAAAGAAAAAAAGATCACCGAAGACGAAAGCTTTAAATCCCAGACCGATATCCAAAAGCTTACCGACCGCTACATTCAACTGATCGACCAGTCCCAAGCCGCCAAAGAACAAGAATTGATGCAGAATTAGAGCCGATAGCTCAGCTGGTAGAGCACTGCCCTTTTAAGGCAGGTGTCCTGGGTTCGACTCCCAGTCGGCTCATGTTTTTCATCACAGAGGTCTCTGTGATGAAAAACCAAGAGTCTAATGGAGTCGAATAGAGCACGCCGCCGACTAAATGTCGGAAAAGCGCACTCTTGCGCGTCAGGCACGCGAATGCCCGACCCGAAGCGTGCGACCTTTAGATCGCGCGCGTAGGGCGGCGACTCCCAGTCGGCTCATTCTTTTTCGCTGCCGTCACTTGCGTGCGGCAGTTTCGAAGAAATTTTATAATCCGAGAGCTCTATGATAGAATAGCCCCCGTGGCTCCAAGCCTCAAACCCGCAAAACTCTCTGACCTCATAGACGACCCCAACTCCCAAAAAGGTTCTTGGGAACTAACCCCCAATCACGAAGTTCAGTTTAAATCCAAAGACCAAACCAAAGAAGTTTCGTACAAAGGCTCGCTTGTAGCAGCAGAGCCAGACGCGCTCGTGCTATCTATGACGGCCAAAGAATCCGACACCAAGCTCGTCACCAAGATCATCAAGCTCCAAGGCACCTGGTGTACCAACACCAAAAACCAAATCCAATTTGAAGTCGAGAAAGAATCCGGAAAAAATGACGTCCTAACCTTCAAAGCCGGCTGGAAAGTCAACGATCGCCATGAAATCGTCTACACCTACAAAACCACCAAACTCAAAACCAAGATCAAGCAAGTCCAGGAGCTCATCTTCAAAGGCTATTGGGATATCTCCGAGAAAAACCGTCTGACCTATTTAATCGGTAGAGACTCAAACTCCGCCTTTAGATTCCGCGGTGCCTTTCAAACTAAATCTATCTTGGCTAAGAAAGGAGAGATTCGCTACCAGGTCGGTGTTGAAGTCGTCGGTAAGCACAAAATCCAAACCATCGCACTCTTCGGCAAATGGAAACTCTCGCGCGACCTGGGCCTTGACTTCGAAATAGAATACTCGAGTGCCAAAAAAGCCATCTCCTTCGGCGGAAACTATGCGCTGAACGACTCTACTCAAATCGCCGTGAACCTCAAATCCCAACACGGCAAGTCGCTTGGGGTTGAAGTTATCTTCACCCGAGACATCTTTGGTAAAGACGGCCAAGCCTTCGTAAGGCTTCAAAAATCCCTCGAGGAATCCCGCATCGAGGCGGGAGTGAGCTTTCGGCTGTAATTGCCTCTCCACCCGCTTTACGTTATAATCTGACTTAGCATGCTCGACCTATCCTATATCCGGGAAAACACAAATGTCATTCGTGAGGCGCTGAAAACTCGAGCGCCGAAGTTTGATTTTGACGGCTTTTTAAGGTTGGATTCCGACCACCGCCAATTTTTGAAAGAGCTCGAGTCCCTTCGCGCCCAAAAGAACCAGGCCAATGACCAAATCACGGATATTTTGAAGAAAAAGGGCGATCCGAAGCCTGTTATTGCCGGTATGAAGTCTATATCCCAAAAAATAGATGAATTAGACACTAAAGTGGGAAATATAAACAGTAAATTGGGTGATTTATTACTTTTAATCCCAAATATACCCCATAAATCAGTGAAAATGGGGGAGAATTCTACCCAAAATACTCAAATTTCCACCTGGGGGGAAACCAAAAAGACCACTTTTAAGCCCAAAGAGCATACCGAGATTGGTCAGGAGCTGGGTATCCTGGACATGGCCAGCGCTTCCAAGATCACGGGCTCCGCGTTTCCTTTGTTTTCTGGATCCGGAGCCAGGCTCGTCCGAGCGCTGGTGAATCTCATGCTGGACACGCATACCGGCAGTCATGGGTACACCGAGTTTTGGCCGCCGTCTTTGGTGAACCGCGCCAGCATGACGGGCACGGGGCAGCTTCCAAAGTTTGAGGAAGACATGTACCGTTTAAAAGACGACGATCTTTTTCTCATCCCCACCGCGGAAGTACCGGTGACCAATATTCATCGCGACACTATTTTGGAAGAAGAGCGCTTGCCGCTCAAGTACACGGCCTACACGCCCTGCTTTCGGCGCGAGGCCGGTTCCTACGGAAAAGACACGAAAGGTCTTGTGCGCGTGCACCAGTTTGACAAGGTGGAGCTTGTGAAGTTTTCCAAGCCAGAAAAGTCCTACGAGGAACATGAAAAGATGTTGAAGGACGCTGAGATGATCTTGCAGATGCTGGGGTTGCCGTACCGGGTGCTGCAGCTTTGCAGTGGGGACATGGGTTTTGCGGCGGCGAAATGCTACGACATCGAGGTGTGGGTGGCGGGACTTGGGCGCTGGCTGGAGGTGTCGTCGGTCAGTAATTTTGAAGATTTTCAGGCGCGCCGCGCCAATATCCGCTTCAAGAGAAAATCAACCGGTAAAAATGAGCTCGTTCACACGCTGAACGGATCCGGGTTGGCTCTGCCGCGAGTCGTGATCGCGATTTTGGAAAACTTTCAAAACGCGGACGGATCCGTCGTGGTTCCCGAAGCTCTTCGCCCTTACATGGGTGGATTGTCCGTCATTAAAAAATAGGAAGGGTGGCAGAGCGGTTGAATGCGGCAGTCTTG
>CAYJSE010000018.1:28176-29271 GCA_964372765.1 uncultured Planctomycetia bacterium
GGAAGGGTGGCAGAGCGGTTGAATGCGGCAGTCTTGAAAACTGTTGAGGCCTTTTGGTCTCCGAAGGTTCGAATCCTTCCCCTTCCGGATTTTTTAAGCTAAAACGATGAAAACCGTCCTTATCACCGGCGCTACGAGCGGCATTGGTTTAGAACTAGCGAAAATCTTTGCGGCCGAGGGGTATCGGCTCGTGGTCGTGGCTCGCAGTACTGATAAACTCATGTCCCTGAAAGGGATATTCCAAGAAAAGCACCGGATCGACGTCCTGCCCTTCACGATGGATTTATCAAAAGACGGGTCTGCCGACCGTCTATTTCGCAATATCGAGGACGCCCAGATTTCCATCGATGTCCTGGTGAACAATGCCGGTTTCGGGTGGAGGGGATTTTTTGCCGAGATGCCGGCTGAAACAATGAACGAGATGATGGAGCTGAACGTGGCGTCGCTGGTGCGCTTGACGCGCGCCTTTTTGCCGGGCATGATCCAGCGTTGTTCGGGAAAAATTTTAAACGTCGCGTCGACAGCCGCGTTTCAGCCAGGTCCCTGGATGGCGACGTACTACGCGTCGAAAGCGTTTGTGCTTTTTTTTTCGGAGGCGCTACACGAAGAGTTACAGGGAACTGGCGTGACGGTGACGGCGCTTTGTCCAGGTGCCACGCGCACCGAATTTCAGTCCAGGGCCGGGGTGGCCAACACGCACTTATTCCGTGGTCCGTTTGTGATGGACGCCGGCGTCGTAGCCAAGGTCGGTTTCGACGGACTCATGGCCGGAAAGGCGGTCGTGATTCCCGGCGTTAAAAACAAAATCATGGTGTTTGCCGAGCGGTTTGGCTCGAGAGCCCTTATCCGCAAAATAGTCCGCAGGATCCACACAACGCCCTCTTAAAACAGTGTATATTTTCAGAAAATTCTAGTATTCTGTTTGTTGCTCAACGCTAAGCATTGAACGAGATTAAGGAGAGATGGCAGAGAGGCCGATTGCAGTCGCCTGCTAAGTGACTGACCGGGTAAAACTGGTCCCTGGGTTCGAATCCCAGTCTCTCCGTTCTTCTGCGCCCTGTCCGCTTTCGCGGCAGGGCTTCGAAGAAATGATTA
>CAYJSE010000019.1:0-11393 GCA_964372765.1 uncultured Planctomycetia bacterium
AGTCAGCGGCGCACGATTTTGCACGAGGCGATCGCGGCGCGCGGGCATTTTCCGGCCGAGAAGCTTCTCAAGCTCTGCAAGAAAAAAGACCCCACCATTTCTAAAGCCACGGTTTACCGGACGCTGACGCTCTTGAAAGACAGTAAAATCCTGGAAGAGCAGGACTTTGGCGAGGATAAAAAATACTACGAGCTGGCGCTGGGGCACAAGCATCATGACCACTTCATCTGCATTAAGTGCGGGAAGATTATCGAGTTTGAGAATGAAGCGATCGAAAAGCTACAGAGCCTAGAAGCAAAAAAATCGAGCTTTAAAGTGGTGTATCACAGCCTCAAGCTTTTCGGATATTGCAAAAATTGTGGTTAGGTAAGCAATGGCGACCTCGTGTCACCCGTTCGTTGTTGTGTCGCTAGAGCAGATTTGAAATTTTTGCGTGAGCTGAGGAAAATGGGTATTTTTTGAAATCCGATTGGCTAGCCCAGGCGGAGGGCCAGTCCGATTTTGGTTCACGCGTAAGGGCGACCCGTCGGGTCGCTCCTACGAATACCCGGAGACGTTCCAAATGGTGTGTGTAATTTCTCTTAATTTCTCCCAAGAATTTTAGATTTTCGATTTTGATCCCCAGTTCTTTTTCAAAATTGACGGATTTTCTACCGTTTAGTTTCCACTCCGGGAATTCCCAGAGCCCTCCCATGATTTTTCCCAAGGGGCGTTTGTGGATGAAAAATTTTTCATCTTTTTCAAGTACCAGCGCGACGGCTTCGACCTTGACCATTTTTTTTCTTTTAGAACGGACGGGAAAGCGGTCGACTTGATCGGTTTGGAATGCTTGGCAGTGCTTTCGGATAGGACAGAGGCGACAGGCCGGATTTTCGGAGGTGCAGACGAGGGCACCCAGCTCCATCAGCGCCTGATTAAAATCGCGCGCGCTGTCTTTGGGGATCAGAGATTCCTGCAGCTTCCAAAACTCTTCGCGGTTTTTTAATTGATCGACCGGTTTTTGAATCGTGAAAATACGCGCTAGCACACGCACCACGTTGCCGTCCACGATCGGTTTTCTATCGTTGAACGCGATGCTGGCAATGGCGCCCGCGGTGTAGCGGCCGACGCCTTTCAAGGCAAGGATTTCCTCGTAGCCTCGAGGGAATATTCCGCCGGATTTTGAGACGATCTCCTTGGCGGTGTGATGGAGATTACGCGCGCGGGAATAGTAGCCCAGACCTTCCCACAGCTTTAGGACTCGATGCTCGTCGCTTCGGGCTAACGAGTGAATATCGGGAAATGTTTTCATCCAGCGCTCGTAATACGGGAGCACCGTATCCATTTGAGTTTGCTGGAGCATGATCTCGGAGATCCAAACCTCGTAGGGGCGGTAGTGTCGGCGCCAAGGTAAGGGGCGGGCGCTCTGCTTAAACCACTTGAGAAGATTTTGTTGAAAAGCCATCAGCGCTATTATACTATGTCGAAACATGAATGAAGACGCGAAACGTAAAATCCTAAGAACCATTCCCTACGGCCTTTACATCATCGGTTTAAAAGACGGGGCCACGTATCATGCCTTCACCGGGAGTTGGCTGTCTCAGTGCTCGATGAAACCCCCGCGCGTGATGTTGGGAGTGCGCCACGGCACGCATTCGCTCGAGCTCATCCAAAAGTCGGGCATTTTTTCGGTCAACTTTTTATCCAAGACGGATCAAAAAATATTTGAGCAGTTTTTTAAACCCACACCCGCTTCGGGCAACCGCTTTGGCGACGTTGCGTACAGCTTGAAGAAAACCGAAACGCCTATTTTGGATCGTGCGCTGGCGTATCTGGAATGCGAGGTCCGGAATATTTTCGAGGCCGGAGATCACTCGATCGTGATCGGGGAAGTGCTCGAGGCGGAGGTCTTGAAAGACGAAGCGCCGCTTGTAATGAGTGACACGCCCTGGCACTACGGAGGGTAACCAAACGTCATTGCGAGGAGCGAAGCGACGAAGCAATCTAAGCTGCAAAGATTGCTTCGCTCACTTCGTTCGCTCGCAATGACGATTATTCAGAATAGCTAGCTGAAGAACTGCCGGTTTCCCAAAACGTGATGCGGGAAATAGGCAGGTTTTTTGTTTTGGCGTATTGGAAAACCAGCTTGGCCAGCGATTCCGCCGTCGGGTTTTCTTTCATTTCAAAGTAAGGTTCGTTCATCTTTCGCAGTACCTCAACCAGCGGGTCGCCTTTTTTTAAGATCATCTTGTGGTCCAACTCCTTATCGACCCACTTTTGAACGATCTCCTTGATATCGCCGAAGTCGTAAACCATGTCGCGCGGGTCTAGCTTCTCGGACTCAAGCTCGATTTCGATCTTGCCGTTGTGGCCGTGGGGATGAGCGCATTGGCCGTCGTAGTCGAGAAGCCGGTGGCCGTAGCAGAAATGAAGTTCCTTCACGACCTTAAACATGGATGCTTCTTCCTCCGTCGACGGTGAGAATAAAACCGTTCACGTAATCGTTTTGAACTAAAAATAACACGGCTTCGGCCACGTCTCGGGGCGACCCCACGCGGCCTAAAGGCACCTTTTTTATCACCGCCTCTTTTTCGCCTTGAGAAAAATCTTCCGGCAGCAACACGGGTCCCGGCGCCACGGCATTGGCGCGCACGTGCGGCGCCAAATCGCGCGCCAGCGCTTTTGTCAGCGTGAGAAGACCTCCTTTGGAAACGCAATAGGGCAGATGGTCTCGGTAGGGCCGGAAGCCGCTCCAGTCGGCGATGTTGACGATAGAACCGCTTCCGTTTTTAGACATGGCACAGCCGATGACGGTCGAAAGAATAAAAGGCGCTTTTAGATTGACATCGAGGAGGGTGTCCCAATCGGCGTCTTTGACATCCTGGATGGGTGTTTTATAGAAAAGCGACGCGCTATTGACCAACACATCGACGATCGGAAAATTTTTCAGGACTTTTTTTGCGAGACCGCGGACCTCCGCCGGATCTTCAAAATCCGCCCCAAAGAGCTCGCAGGGGACACCTAAGGTTTGTATCTCGTGAGCCGTTTTTTTAGCGTCGTCCCCCGATGTATGGTAATGCAGTAAGATGTGCGCGCCGCTCTGGGCAAGCGCCAACGCAATCTCGCGTCCCACACGCCGGCCAGCGCCGGTCACGAGCGCTATTTTTCCATTTAGATTCATGGTATCATCATAACAATCCCGAGGGCATCATGGAACTTTATTTTTTGCGGCATGGCATTGCCGAAGGACTGGCATCGAGCCGTGCTAACGCGGACGAGAAGCGCGCGTTGACGACCGAAGGCGTGCGTCAGGTTAAAAAGGTGGCGCAAGGCATGAAAAAGCTCGGGCTTGTCTTTCACGGCGTTTACTCGAGCCCCTACCGGCGCGCGCATGAGACGGCGAATCTCGTGATCCAAGGGCTCGGTCTTTCCTCCAAACCCAAACTTCTCGAGACGCTGGTTCCCGATGGAGATTTCAAGTCGCTTGAGGCTCTTTTAAAAACGATCGATCCTCGCTCGCGCGTGCTTTTTGTGGGCCATCAGCCGAGCATGGGTCTATTTATTTCCAAGCTTTTGTCGGGCAAGGACCGTATTTCCGTGGATCTGCAAAAGGGAGGCCTTTGCTGCATCAGCATTTCGGAGGTGAAGCGCGGCGTGCTGGGGGAGCTGAAATGGTTTCTAAACCCGCAGCTTTTTTAAAGCCCCTCGTTCTTGTGATCGACGATGAGAAAGACATCGTGCGGCTTTTGCAATACAATCTCGAAAAAGAGGGCTACCAGGTTTTGAAGGCCGAGACCGGAGAACAGGGTTTTGAGCTCGCAAAAGCGAAACTGCCCAGTCTGATCCTGCTCGACTTGATGCTGCCCGGTGTGGACGGGCTCGAAGTCTGCAAGCTTCTGAAGATCGAGCCGTGTACCCGACACATTCCGATCGTGATGCTCACCGCGAAAAATACCGATGTGGACCAGGTCGTGGGACTGGAGATAGGCGCGTTCGATTATATCGCGAAGCCTTTTAGCGTGAAAGTAGTCCTGGCGCGCGTGAAAAATATCCTGCGCCGGGAGCGCGCTGTCCATGAATCGGGCGCTGTGATCCGCTTGGGCGAGGCGGTGCTCGACAAAGACAAGCAGAGCTTTAGCCTGCAGGGTAAACCCGTCACGCTCACACGGCTTGAATTTCGGATTTTGACGTATCTCATGGAGCATCCGGGCAAAGTGTTCACGCGTGAACAGCTCTTGAACGGCGCCTGGGGCGGAGAGGCGTTTGTCGTGGACCGCACCGTGGATGTGCACGTGAAAAGTATCCGTAAGAAACTGGGTAAGCGCCGCGATCTGATCGAAACCGTGCGGGGTTCGGGTTACCGATGCTATACGCCGTAGTCGCGCTTCTTTTTCTGTCCTGGCTGGCGCTGTATGCGGCGGATCGCAAAAGAGCGCGGTGGATGGCTGAATTCGAGCGTCGGGCGCTTGAAAAAGAAGAGAGGTTGAAAGCCGAAATGGAGCTCGTGCGCGGCGAGCAAAATCGGCTGTTGGCGGTCTTGGAAGGCATGGTCGAGGGGGTCCTGGTGGTGGATGCCGGTCAGCGCATCATGATGGTTAATTCACGCCTGGCGAGAGTGCTGCATTTCGCGCGCCGGGAACTGGAGGGCCGCTATTTTTGGGAGGTCTTGCGCGATCCCAAGCTGAACGGCCTCATTGAGGAAAGTCTAAAAAATCAATCGATCGTAAAAACCGAACACTCGATTCTTTTATCCGAGGCCGTTTTCGAGATCCAGATATCCCCGGTTTTTAAGGAGTCCTTATTCTTGGGCGTGGTCGTGGTGCTGCACGACATCACGCGCATCAAGAATCTCGAGAGGATGCGTTCCGAGTTTGTGGCGAATGTGTCGCATGAGCTGAAAACTCCGATGACGTCCATCATGGGCTATGTCGAAACGTTGAAAGAGGGGGGCATGGACGACAAGGTCCATCGCCTGAAATTTTTGGGCGTGATTGAAGAACATTCCAAGAAGCTTTGCGATTTGATCGACGAGCTCTTAGTTTTATCGCGGCTCGAGTCGGACCGGCAGGAGCTAAAAAGAGAAGAGCTGGATTTAAAACAGCTTTTTTTGAAAATCTTAGGGTACGAAGAACCGAGGGTGCGTTCGCGCGGGATACGTGTGGTAAAGGAATTTCCGGAAGCCGACGTGAAAATTTTTGGTGAAGAAAAGCTCTTGGAGCAGGCGCTCACGAATCTGATCGACAACGCGATCAAGTACAACCGCGAGGGCGGTGAGATCCGTCTAGTGATCATTCAAACTCCTCTCGAGGTGCGGATCGAGATCCAGGATACCGGACTGGGAATCCCCGAGAGGGATATCCCGAGAGTATTTGAGCGCTTTTATCGCGTCGAAAAAAGCCGTTCGCGCGATACCGGCGGCACGGGACTAGGGCTCGCGATCACCAAACACGTGATCGAGCGTCATGGCGGGCGTATTCAGCTTAAGAGCGAGCTCGAAAAGGGTTCCACGTTTACACTGACTTTACCCGTGATATAATAAAACTATGGTGCGCTACTTCGACGAAGAATTAAAACAGCTAAAACAAAAGCTCCTCAATATGGCCGATACCGCGCAAAGCATGGTCGGCTTCGCGGTCAAGGCCCTGGTCGAGCGTCAGGAGACGATCGCGCAAGACGTTTTTAGTCTCGAGGACAAGGTCAATCACCTGGAGGTTGAAATCGAAGAGGAGGTCTTGCGGCTTTTGGCGCTGCGCCAACCGGCCGGTGTGGACTTGAGATTCTTAACCGGAATACTGAAAATCAATAACGATCTTGAGCGCGTGGCTGATCAGGCGGTCAATATCGCCGAGATCGCCGTGGATTTGATGAAACAGCCGCCTTTGAAACCCCTGATTGATATCCCCAACATGGCAAACCTGGCGCAGAAAATGATCAAAAATAGTCTCGACGCGTTTGTGCAGAGGGACGCGCATCTGGCCAAGCAGGTTTGCGAATCGGACGACGAAGTGGACCGCTTGAATGACCAGATCTTCCGCGAACTTTTGACGACCATGATGAGCGACCCCAGAAGCATCAGCCGCGCCGTGGATTTGATCCTGGTGGGCCGCAACCTGGAACGCGTCGCCGACCACGCCACGAATATCAGCGAAGACGTGATCTTCATCGTCGAAGGCCGCAATATCAAACATCATATTCTTGAGCAATAAAAACGCCTGTGTTTTAACCAGCGGCGGTATCGAGAGCTCCGTGCTCGTTTCGGACGCGCTTTCGCGCTACGAGGAAGTGCAGCCGACGTATATCCAAAATGAGTTGAAGTGGGAAGCGGCGGAGCTTTTTTGGCTCAAGCGTTTTTTGCGGACGCTTAAGTCCGAGCGTCTTCGGCCGCTCAAAATCCTGTCACTTCCGATGCGGGACGTTTACCAGGCTCACTGGAGCGTCACGGGTATCCAAGTGCCCAATCTAAAATCCGACGACCGATCCGTGTATCTTCCCGGGCGCAATATTTTACTTTTATCCAAAGCGGGCGTTTTTGCCGCGACGCGCAAAATCTCGGTGATTGAAATCGGAGTTTTAAAAGGCAATCCGTTCAGCGACAGCTCCGGGACGTTTTTTAAGAAAATGTCGAGGGTCCTTTCTTTGGGGTTGGGGGCGGAAATCGCGGTGAGGGCGCCGTTTAAAAATCTTCGCAAAGAAGCGGTGATCGAGAAGGGAAAACAGCTGCCCTGGGAGCTCACGTTTTCCTGCATGAATCCGGTAGGGGCACACGGCTGCGCGCCCCACCACTGCGGCCGGTGCAACAAATGCGCCGAACGCAAAAAAGCGTTTTTTATAGCTGGGATTGTGGATCGGACGAAATATAAAAAATCAGGTTTCTAACAAAAAGCCTCTAACAATTTCGCCTGGTCGGCCACAACCTTCGCGTTGAACGGTTGTTTCACGAGCGGCCCCTCTTTTAAAGCGGCCACCTGCTCCTCGTAGGTGGGTTGCGCGGTGTCCTGATAGATCACGCCGATAGGAATTTTCTCTCCCCACTCAAGAGATCTTTGGAATGCCCAGATTTTATCTCCGGGGTTGTATCCGGGCTGCGTCTCGATTTTGTAAACACGCTGTTTGTACCACTGGTACGTATTGACTTTATTGAACGTGACGCAGGGCTGTAGCACGTCGATCAATGAGTATCCCTTGTGCTGCATCGCACGCGTGAAAATGTCCGTCATGTGTTTCGGATCGCCGGAGGAGGTGCGCGCGACAAACGTGGCGCCTCCCGTGACGCCCATCATGACCACATTGACTGAATTTTCAATCGAGCCGTCGGGTGTCGTCGACGTGACATAACCGCGGTCGCTCGTGGGGGATGTCTGGCCCTTCGTGAGGCCATAGACCTGGTTATTCTCCACGATATGCGTTAGATCCGGATTGCGGCGCATCGCGTGCATGAAGTGGTTGCCGCCGATGCCGACGCCGTCCCCGTCGCCGGTTACGACCACCATTTTTAGGTCGTGGTTCACGAGTTTCATCCCTTGCGCGATCGGAAGCGCGCGTCCGTGCAGAGAGTTGTAGCCGTTGGTGCGGATGTAGTAGGGGATTTTGGAGCCGCAGCCGATGCCGGATACGACCATGACCCGATGCGGATCCAGATTTTGCGCGACGAATGTCTCTTTAAGGCACTTTAAAATCGGGAAATCCCCGCATCCGGGACACCACGTTGAATATTCCGGGCTCAAAAAATCGTCGATTTTAGACATGAATTTTGACCTCCTCTTTCAGATTGGCGATGATCTCTTCGGGCGAAATGGGCCGCCCGCTGTACTTTAGGATTTTGGAGTCGACCTTGATCCCCGTGCAGCGACGTACGAGGTTGGCGAGCTGACCGGTAAAGTTGTTCTCAACCGTGATGAGGTACTTGGCTTTTTCGAGAAGCGGGCGCGCCTTGTCTTCGGGGAACGGCCAGAGATCCTTGAAGCGGATGAAGTTTACTTTTCTCCCGTTTTTACGCAGGACGTCCACGGCTTCGCGGATCGAACCGTACGTAGAGCCCCACCCCAGAAACGTGACTTCGGCATCCTTATCTCCGTAGAGCTCAGGACCCTGGATGTCATTGTCGTGGAGCATGGTTTCGTACTTGCGCATTCTTTTTTCCATCATCTTGTTGCGCAGCTCGACCTCCTCGGTCGCGTAGCCGGACTCAGTGTGCTCGTCACTGGTCGTGACAAAGACGCTATTCTTGTGGCCCGGAATCGCGCGCGGAGAGATGCCGTTGTCCGTGAACGCGTGGCGTTTATAGTCCGCGATTTTTTCCAACTGCGCCTCGGAGAGCAGTTCGCCGCGGTCAATTTTTATTTTCGAAAAATCAAAACGCGATTTGTCGATGGAACGTAGCTGGCTCGACAAGTACAGGTCGCTTAAGATAATCACGGGGCACTGATATTTTTCAGCGAGGTTAAACGCGCGCCAGCCCATTTCGAAGCACTCTTCGATGGTGCCGGGAGCCAGCACGATGCGTGGCGTCTCTCCTTGGGAACAGCTGATTACAAATTCAAGATCCGGTTGCTCTGTACGGGTCGGCAGACCCGTCGACGGGCCGCCGCGCTGAACTTCCGCGATAACCACCGGTGTTTCAGTCATGCTCGCAAGTCCTAGGGCCTCAACCATGAGCGCAAAACCGCCGCCCGACGTGGTCGTCATCGCGCGCGCACCGGCGTGATTGGCGCCGATCGCGAATAAAATGGCCGCGAGCTCGTCCTCGGTTTGTTTCGAAACGATACCGTATTTATTGGCTTTGGAGGTGATGTATTCAAAAACCGACGTGCCGGGTGTCATCGGGTAGGCCGAGATAAATTTACAGCCGCCGGCGATGGCGCCGAGACCGATCGCCTGGTTGCCGTGCATCACGACGCGGCGTTTGGCGACGTCGGTGTTTACGGTTTCCAGTTTGTACTCATAACTTTTGGCGTAGTGGTCATGCGCGTAGTCGTAACCCGCTTTCGCGACGGCCAGGTTTTTACTTAAAATCTCTTCGCCTTTCCTTTTAAAATTGGTCTCAATGATATCCTGGATGCGCGCGAAGTCGTAGCCGGTGATGCCGGCTGTGGCGCCCAGGGCGCAGGTATTGGCCATGATGCGATGGCCGCCGACTTCGGTGGCGATTTTGGATAGAGGAACAGGGCAAGGGAGAACGCCTAGGGCTTTCAACGATGGGGCGTCGTAGTTCAAGGCCTCATCATAAACGATCGCGCCGTTTTTAACGACTTCGTGTTTATGGCGATCGATGCATTCGCGCGTAAACGCGATCAAAAGGTGCACGTCTTCGGTAAATGTCCATAGCTCTTGGGTGCTGATACGCACTTGGTAGAAATTGTGACCGCCGCGGATGCGCGACATATAGTCCTGGAATGCGCACACATACAATCCGCCGCGGGTGAGAGCGCGCGTCAATCCAGCGCCGCCGGACTCGACACCCATACCGGCTTCCCCGCCGATCTTGATCGTCATGTTATTTTTAACCATTCGCGTCTCCTTGTCGAATCAAACTTTTTGGAAAGGAGTCATATTACACGAATTGAGAGGCTTCTTCAATACAATTTACTGTTACATTTGTGTTAAATGAAAGTATGATACAATTAATGCGTTATGAAAAAATCTGGCTTGTTCAACGAGCGTAGTTCTCTTCTAACCAAAGGCGACCGCCGGGCGCCGAACCGCGCGATGCTGCGCGCGGTGGGCTTTAAAGATGAGGATTTTGACAAGCCCATTATCGGTGTCGCCTCGGCCTGGAGCAATCTCACGCCGTGCAACATGCACATCGACACTCTGGCGAAAAAAGTGGACGAGGGCGCGCGCTTTGCGGGGGGTGTTCCTTTAACGTTTGGCACGATCACGGTCTCCGACGGCATTGCGATGGGCACCGAGGGAATGAAATATTCGCTCGTGAGCCGCGAGGTGATCGCCGACGCGATTGAGACGGTTTCCTGCGCGGAACGCTTTGACGGTCTCGTGGCGATCGGCGGTTGTGACAAAAATATGCCCGGCGCTTTGATGGCGATGGCGCGGCTCAATATCCCGAGCATCTTTGTCTACGGCGGCACGATACGTCCCGGCAACGTGAACGGCCAAGACGTGGACATCGTCAGCATCTTTGAGGCGGTCGGTTCCTTCGAGGCCGGCAAAATAACCGCCGAGCAGTTTAAGGCGATCGAGTGCAGCGCCTGTCCCGGCGCCGGTTCCTGCGGTGGCATGTACACGGCCAACACGATGGCGTCCGCCATCGAGGCGCTGGGTATGAGTCTGCCTTTCAGCGCTTCGGCCGATGCCGAGAGCGCCGAGAAGCGTCAGGATTCTTTCGAGGCGGGCAAGGCCGTTTTCAGTCTGATTGAAAATAAGATTCTTCCTCACGATATTTTGACTAAAAAGGCGTTTGAAAACGCGATCACGACCGTGATGGCGCTTGGAGGGTCCACCAACGCGGTGCTGCACCTGATCGCGATCGCGCGCGAGGCCGGTGTGAAATTAACCATCGATGACTTTAATCGCATCGGCGCGCGCGTGCCGCATCTAGCGAACTTGAAACCCAGCGGCAAGTACGTGATGTCCGATCTCAATAAAGTAGGGGGTGTTGCGGCTGTGATGCGGATGCTTCTGGACGCGAAGTTGATCCACGGCGATTGTCTCACAGTGACCGGAAAAACCGTCGCCGAAAATTTAAAAGATGTAAAACCTGTTTCAAACCCTGACATTGTGCGGCCGCTTTCAAAGCCGTTTTACCCCACGGCGCCGATGGTGGTTTTGAGGGGAAACCTGGCGCCGGAGGGCGCGGTGGCCAAGATCGGGGGCTTAAAAGTTTTCCGCCACGAGGGTCCGGCGAGGGTCTTTGACTCCGAGGAACAGGCGTTTGACGCGGTCGTCGGCAATAAGATCAAAAAGAACGACGTGATCGTGATCCGCTACGAGGGCCCGAAGGGCGGCCCCGGTATGCGCGAGATGCTCTCGGTCACGGCGGCGCTGATCGGCAAGGGATTTGGCGACTCGGTGGCGCTGATCACCGACGGTCGATTTTCCGGTGGCTCGCACGGATTTATCGTGGGTCATGTGGCGCCCGAAGCAGCCGTGCGCGGACCGATCGCCGCGCTGAAAAACGGGGACATCATTACCATTGATGCCAACAAAAAATCCATGAGTGTGGCGCTATCCGGCAAAGAAATCAAATCGCGTATCAAAAAGCTAAAACCGTTCAAAGCAAAAATCAATACAGGCGTGTTAGCGAAATATGCGAAGTTAGTGAGTTCAGCATCTGAGGGGGCTATTACGATTTAGCGAGCGGCAGTGGCTCGACAAGCTCGCCATCCCGAGCGAAGTCGAGGGATGGCTCGACAAGCTCGCCATCCCGAGCGAAGTCGAGGGATGGCTCGACAAGCTCG
>CAYJSE010000019.1:11493-28057 GCA_964372765.1 uncultured Planctomycetia bacterium
TGGCTCGACAAGCTCGCCATCCCGAGCGAAGTCGAGGGATGGCTCGACAAGCTCGCCATCCCGAGCGAAGTCGAGGGAGACCCGTTCGCTAAATCGTCACGACACAATCAAAATGAATGACCGAATAATTGTTTTAGATCTAGAAACCCAAAAAGGTTTCAATGAAGTCGACCGCAAGAAGCTGCATCTTCTCAAGATTTCCGTCGCGTGCATCCACGATTCCAAAACCGATTCGTATCTCGCTTTTGAGGAAAAAGAGATTGTCAAGCTTGAGGAGATCCTAAAACAAGCGGACTTGATCGTCGGTTTTAATATCCGTGATTTTGACATGGAGGTGCTGGCGCCGTATCTTGTGACACCGGCGAAGAACTTGCCGGTTTTGGATCTCCTGGTCGAGATTGAAAAGGTGCGCGGACACCGTGTGAGTCTACAGAGTGTGGCGCAGGCGACCTTGAAAGACTCCAAGTCCGGCAGCGGCTGGGACGCGATCCAATACTATAAGGAAGGCCGTATGGAAGAGCTTAAGCGCTACTGCATCGACGATGTGCGGATCACGAAAGACGTTTACGAGTACGGTTTAAAACACAACAAGGTGATGTTTATCTCGAACCGCGACTACCAGGTGCACGAGGTGCCGGTGAATTGGACTAGCGCCGCGCGAGAGCTGAAAGCGCAGAAAGAAGAAAGCTCGTTTCCAACTAGTTTATTTTAATGTCAACCTACATTCGTATCTGGCAATCTTGCGACATTGAAAATATCGGCAAGCATCTTTTGATCGTCGGCGACATCACAGCGGACTGCCAGGCATGCCGGCAGCTTGGAATTGACTGGACCGAGACGCGCAGCTGTCCCCAGTGCGGCACGGATTTCCACTTTATCGCGTCGCGCAATACCGGCAGGATGGACCGTGGCCGCGGCGGGGTGGTGAAAAGGATAAAAGACAAGCGTCCCGACTTGACTTTTATCGACTATGAGGATTATAAAGAGATGACGGGCAAGCAGCAGGCAAGAGACTTTTTTAAGTAAATAGGAGATAGGCGATGAAAAAAATAGTAGCGTTATTGTTTTGCTTTGCGTTTTTAAGCACCCAAGCTTTCGCGGTAATGAGCGAGGAGCAGAAGGTGAAGTATTTGGAAATGAAGGCGATCAAGGACAAACAGCGTATTGAGCGCGAGGCAAAGAAAGCCTCCGAGGCTTCGGGCACTGCGGCTCCCAAGGAGCCGACGTTTTGGCAGAGAGAAGCCAAGCGCGCTGGGATCGGCCGATGGAACATGGGCCAGGCGTTGAAAAATTTAAATCCGGCGCCATTTTTTAAGGAACAAAAAGAGCGGTACGAGGAGCGACAAGCGGCGGCGGTGAAATAACGTTGGCGAAACGTTTTGGCGTAGGGGCGCACAGCGGTGCGCCCCTGGTATTTTTGGCATTTATTTCCACGCTATCATTCGCAAACGACAATCCCTTGGTTGACATTCAGAAATTAAATTCCAACATCGTCCTCGATATCCGCTACGCGACAAGCAATAATTTTGTCGGGGAAGCGATGTATCCCGAGGCGCGTTGTCTTTTAAGAAAAGAAATTGCCGAAAAAATTCTGCGGGTACAGACCGATTTGGAAGCGAGGGGTTTGGGGCTCAAGGTTTTTGACGGGTATCGTCCCCTTTCAGTGCAAAAGAAGCTGTGGGAAAAGTTTCCGGTGGAGGGGTTTGTCGCCAATCCCGCGAAGGGCTCCAATCACAACCGGGGCGCCGCTGTGGATGTGACACTCGTTGATTCCGAAAGGCAAGAATTGCCGATGCCCTCTGTCTACGATGAATTTTCCGAACGCGCGCACCGAAATTTTTCGGGCGGCACCGAAGAAGAAAGAAATAACCGCGCTACGCTGCAAGAGGCGATGGAAAAAGAAGGATTTGTGGGTTTAAAAACCGAATGGTGGCACTTTGACGATAAAGACGCGAAAAGTTATCCCATCCTCGATTTACCGTTTTCTGGCGTGGACAACGGTTAAAACCGGTACCACAACCAAAGATTTTCCGCTGTTTTTGCGGACGACGTATGATCTTTTGGACGAAAAGAATCAGGCTGTTTTGAAAACCCATTTTCCCGAGATTCAAAAATTTGTATTTTTAAACCAGGCGCATGGCGATGAAGTTGCCGTGCTGGATGATCCGGCAAAGTTTGACCGGCCCGGGTTTTATCCGTTGCCGCGAACGGATGGCGTGATCACGAATATCCCCGGGCTTATGCTCATGGTGATGACAGCGGATTGTTTGCCGATTTTTTTGCAGGCTGGGGAATGGATCGGGCTTGTTCATGCGGGGTGGCGGGGGACGCAAAAAAAGATTGCTGAAAAAGCGTTAGGATTGATTCACGGTCGGGACGTAGTCCGGTGCGCATTCGGCCCGTGCATCCGCTCCTGTCATTATGAGGTCGGCCCAGAATTTAAAGATCATTTTCCTTTAACCCAAAAGCACAGCAAATATTTTTTTGATCTTGCCGCCGAAAATAAAAGACAGCTTGTCGATTGCGGCGTAAAAGAGGACAATATCGCCGATTGCGGCCGGTGCACGGTATGTGAGAACGATCGCTTTTATTCGTTTCGCAAAGAAAAAGACGACGCGGGCAGGATGGTTTCATTCCTATGCAGATAAAACCGATTTTGAAAGCCATGCTTTTATGCGATACCACAATCGTGGAGGAGAAAACCCACAAACGCAGTTTGATCGGGATATTCGATCGTATTTCGGCCTCAAAATTTCCGAATACGCATCCGGCGATGAGCGTCTACGTGCAGTTTCGGGACATCCAGGGTGTTTTTGACTTTGAGCTGGAGCTTTTTGACCTGGAACAGGGCAAAACCATGAACAAAGCCGTGATCAAGCAGTTTCCCGTCCGCAACCGCTTCGCGGACACGGAACTTGTTTTTAACCTTATGTCCGTTCGCATCGAACACCCCGGCGAGTATGAATTCCGTATTTACGTCAGTGACTGTATTTTTGGGCAGAAGTCCTTTAAGATCTCCGAAAATCCGGCGTCTGAAAATCGTTAACAATTCCCGCTAGTTCTTGTATAATAAAGAGTTATAGTCTTTTTCAAGGGTAAACTCTAAGAGGAGATCTCGTCATGAATGCGGATATCAAAGTAATCGCTGAAAAAATCCAGAAAGAAAGCGCTTCTTTAAAACTTTTGCAACAAGAGATGGCTAAGGTCATCGTTGGCCAGTCGTATCTTGTGGAACGTCTGCTGATCGGTCTTTTGGCGAACGGGCATGTGCTGCTCGAGGGAGTGCCGGGACTGGCCAAGACGCTCTCTGTTAAGACGTTGTCCCAGGGAATCAATACGCAGTTTCAGCGTATCCAGTTTACGCCGGATCTTTTACCCGCGGACGTTTTGGGCACACTGGTGTACAACCCCAAGACGGGCGAGTTTACGACCAAAAAGGGCCCGATCTTCGCCAATATCATTTTGGCGGACGAAATCAATCGCGCGCCGGCGAAGGTGCAAAGCGCGCTTCTCGAAGCGATGCAGGAGCGGCAAGTCACCATCAGCGGGCAGACCTATAAACTCGAAGAGCCCTTTTTAGTCATGGCGACCCAGAACCCGATCGAGCAGGAGGGCACATATCCGCTGCCCGAGGCGCAGGTCGACCGTTTCATGCTGAAGCTCAAGATCACCTATCCCAATAAGCGTGAGGAATATGAGATCATGGAGCGCATGTCCGGCAACGCGCCCGGTGAGGTGCGGGCGGTGATCCAGCCCGCGGATCTCCTGCGGTGGAAAGAAGTCACGCGCAGTATTTACATCGACGAAAAGATCAAGGGCTATATCGTCAATATCGTTTCGGCGACGCGCGATCCGGAGGGCTACAATTTAAAGGACTTGAAAGGCCTCATCATGTACGGGGGCTCGCCGCGCGCCACGATCTTTCTCAACATCGCTTCGCGCGCCTACGCGTTTATGAAAGGCCGCGCGTATGTGGTGCCTGAGGATGTCAAGGCGATCGGCATGGATGTGCTTCGGCATCGCGTGATCTGCACCTACGAAGCCGAGGCCGAGGAGATGACGTCCGAAGACGTCGTGAAGAAGATTTTTGATCAGATTGAGGTTCCGTAAGAGGTGATCTCTAAAGATCTCCTTAAAAAAATCCGCTTTATCGAGATCACGACCTCGCGGCTCGTCAACACCGTGTTTGGCGGCGAGTATCACAGCGTGTTTAAGGGCCGCGGGATGGAGTTTAGCGAGGTGCGTGAATACTATCCGGGCGATGATATCCGCGATATCGACTGGAATGTCACGGCACGCACGGGGCATCCTTACACCAAGAAGTTTGTCGAGGAGCGCGAGCTGTCGGTCGTGTTTCTGGTCGATGCCAGCTCGTCCGGCAACTACGGCACTAAAGACCGCACGAAGTCCGAGCTGATCGCCGAGATCTGCGCGCTGCTTGCTTTTTCGGCGGTCAAAAATCACGACCGTGTCGGCCTCATCATCTTTAGCGATCATGTCGAAAAATTTATTCCGCCCAAAAAAGGCCGCTTGCACGTGCTGCGCGTGATTCGTGAAATCCTGTCTTTCACCCCGAAGCACCGGGGCACCAATATCAACGCGGCGCTTCGCACGCTGATCGATGTGGTGACCAAGCGCTCGACGGTGTTTTTATTTTCGGACTTTTTGGCCGAGAGTTACGAAAAGCTTCTGCGCATCGCGCATAAAAAGCATGATCTTGTGTCGATTGTGGTCGAAGACCCCACGGAAAAACAGTTTCCCGATTTGTCGGGTTCGATCGAGCTTGAAGATGCGGAGACTGGCGAGACGTTTGTGCTTAATACCCGCGGCCGCGGTTTTACGGAGCGTTTCCGCGAGGAAGCCGCGCGCCGTAAAGAAGAGAGGGAAAAACTCTTTAGCTCCGTAGGTCTCGACCATATCGACGTGGAAACGGGCACGCCGTACATCAATCCGATGATTAAGTTTTTTAAAGCGCGAGAGAAAAGGTTTAGATAGCTTCGGGTATCCGGAAGGCGTTATGGCGAAGAGAAAGTTTTTTCTATTCACAGTTTTTTTAATTTCCGTCACTTGTCTGGCTCACGCGGCCGCCAATCCGCTAAAAGTGAGGACTCAGGCGCGGCCGGTCAAGGTGACCGTCGGCGATGAGATCCGCTGTTTTATCCAGATTGACCGCGATCCGTCCTACAAGGTGCTCCCTCCGACCGGTCAAGAGAATTTGGCGCCGTTTGAGATCAAGGGAGTCCGGGTCTATCCTTCCGAAGAAAAACGGGGCCGCATCCTGGAAAACTATGAGCTTCTTTTGACGATTTGGGAGCTCGGGGACCTCGCGATCCCGCGATTTCCCTTAAGGTTTTCGACGGATTCCGGGTACGCGAGCGAGGTGATGACCCAAGAAGTGCCGATCCAGGTGGTGGGCGTGGCGCGCCTGGCGACAGATGGGACGGATATTCGCCCGATCAAACCGCCTGTTTCCTTTGGCTGGATCTGGCTTTACCCGGTTTTCTTGCGGTGGTTGGCGGGTTTACTTTTGATCGCGCTGATAGCAAAGATCATCTTGCGCCGGATCCGCATGAAACGCGTGGATTCTGAAAGCTTGAAATCACCGGACGAAAGGGCGTTTTTGGAACTGGGCCGCTTGAAGAACCAAACGCATATAGAAAACGGCCGAGTCCAGGAATTTTATATTGAGCTTTCAAATATTTCAAAGCGATACCTGGAGCGCCGGTTTCAGTTGGAATTGCTGGAGTTGACGACGGAAGAAATCCGGGCGCTTTTAAGGACGCGTGGTTTTGAGGAGGAGCTTTTGACCGAGATCGAGGGTTTTTTAAGCCAAACGGACCTTGTAAAGTTTGCGCGTGTGGTGCCGCCAAAAACGGACGCGGATAAGCTCGTATTGCAGCTAGAGACTATCGTGAAGAACACGGTTCCGGTCGGGGAAGCCGCATGAGACTGGGGAGCCCTTTTTTTCTTCTCTTGCTCGCGCCGGCATTTGTGTTGTTTATTTTGTATCTTCGGGGCAGGATCGGACGCGAGGCGACGCTAAAATTTTCCAGTCTCAAACTTGTGGAGCGCACCGGCGCCCGGCGTTTGACCTTTACGCGGTTTTGGCCGGCGCTGCTCAGGTTCGTTGTCATGATTTTCGTGATCGTGAGCCTCGCGCGGCCCCAGAGCTCGAGCGGCGAGCAAAAAAGCACCGAGCATGTGGTGGATATCATGCTGGTGATGGATGTTTCGGGCAGTATGGCGACGCTTGATTTTCATCCCGAAAATCGTCTCACCGCGGCGAAGCAGGAAGCGAAGCGTTTCTTGGAAGACCGGACGCATGACCGCATAGGCCTCGTGATCTTTTCAGGCCAGAGCTTTACGCAATGTCCGCTCACCATCGATCACAAAGCGGTGTTCTTGCTCCTGGACCGCATTCGGCTTGGGATGATGGAGGATGGAACCGCGATCGGTCTCGGGCTGGGCACGGCCGTGAATCGCTTGAAGGAATCCGAGGCAAAAAGCAAGGTGGCGGTACTCTTGACAGATGGTGTGAACAATGCCGGTGAGATCGATCCCCTGACGGCCGCGGATCTGGCCAAGCAATTCGGGATCCGGGTTTATACCGTCGGTATTGGCGTCGAAGGGGAGTCCATTTTGCCGATCCAGGATCCGAGATTTGGAACGCGCTACGTGAAGGTTGAGACGGAAATTGACGAAAAGACGCTTTTTGAGATCGCGCGCCGCACCGGCGGCGTGTACTACCGCGCGCGCGACACAGAGGGTTTAAAGCAAATATTTAAAGCCATTGATGAACTGGAAAAGACCGAGATCACGGTCGAGCAGTACACGCATTACGAGGAAAAGTATTTTCTATTTTTGTGGCCGGCGTTTGCTTTGCTTTTCGTGGATGTGCTGTTTCACAATCTTATCTCGAGGAAACTGCCGTGAAGTCGCTCGTATTGGACTGGGGGAGGCCAGAAAATTTTGTGTGGCTCTGGAGCATCCCGGCCATTTTGGTGGCCTTTGGGTTGTCCGCGATTTATAAAAAATACCAGATACGGCGTTTTGGCGACCTAAAGCTGGTCGAAAAACTGATTTCGTCGCTGGACCCCATGAAGCGGCTTCTGAAGCGGCTTTGTTTCGTCGGAGCTATCCTATGCATGGTGCTGGCGTTGGCCCAGCCGCACTTCAGTAAAAAGAATATACTCGTGGAGCGCAAAGGAATCGACGTGATGATCGCGGTCGACGTTTCGCAAAGCATGCTGGCAAAAGATATCCTGCCGAGTCGCTTGGAAAAGGCAAAGCTCGAGCTTAACGCGCTCATCGATCGTCTGAAATCCGATCGCATCGGCATCGTGGCGTTCGCGGGCGAGGCGTTTATCCAGTGTCCCTTGACGCTTGACCGGGGAGCCGTTAAGCTATTTTTATCAGCGATCGGGCCCAATCTCATCCCGACGCCCGGTACGGCGCTGGCCAACGCAATCCTGGTGGCGATGGAGGGGTTTACATCCCGAGAAAAGGAATCCAGGGCGATCATTCTTTTAACGGATGGTGAAGATCAAAACTCGGATCCCCTGCAGGTCGCGCGGCGGGCCAAAGAAGAGGGCGTCCGCATCTTTACGATCGGAATTGGGACGCCGGACGGCTCCACACTGCCGAATATTCAAGGGCAGGAAGGATTTAAAAAAGACCGCGAGGGGCAGATCGTGATTTCCAAACTGGGCGAAACGCTTCTCCGGCGTATCGCCGAAGAAACCGGCGGCGCGTACTACCGGTCCACGCGGGGTGAGCTGGAGATCGATTCGCTCGTGAAGCGAATGGACGCGATCACCGAAAAAGCGCTGAAGAGCGAATGGACCGTCGAGTACCAAGAGCACTTTCAGTGGCTTCTTTTTCTGGCGTTGATATTTTTATTTTGCGAGATGGTGATTTCGGAAAGGCGCGGTGAATGATGGAGCGCGCTTATTTTTTTCTACTCATGGCGGCCGCGCCGTTTCTTGTGGCCTCGGATTTTTACTCCCACATTAAAAGTGAAGAGGGCACACAACTCTATCGTCACGGCAAGGTCGGCAAGGCGCGCGACGCTTATGAAAAGGCGCTGCGTGCGGAGCCGGATTCCCCGGAGATCGCGTTTAACCTGGCCAACGTGAGGCATCGGGAAGAGTTCTACGAAAAGTCGCTGGAGCTATTTCAAAAAATCTCTCAAAGCTCCCCGAACGCGACGCTAAAATCCAAAGCCCACTACAACGCGGGTAATAATTTCTACCGTTTGGGAGAGCTGGATCGGGCCATCGAATCCTACAAAGAGACGCTGCGTCTGGACCCGGCCGACGAGGACGCGAAGTACAACCTGGAGTTTCTATTGAAGCGCAAAGAGGAAAAAAAGAAGGAAGAGGAAAAAAAAGAATCTACGAGCGATAAAGAGGAAAAGCCTAAGGCAAAGTCTGAGAAAAAAGAGACCCGCAAGCCCGAAGGGGACGAGGGAAAAGAAACATCCGAAAAGAAGGAGACCGAGAAGCCAAAAAGTTCCGGGACTCCCGAAGAAACAAAGAAGAAAAAATCACCCAAGACAGACTCGCCAGAGCTCATTTCCGACGCCAAATATCTGGGCAGTAACGATCAACGCACGACCGATTCCGGGGGTGGCAGGGATAAATCCGGAAAAGATGAAGACGTGGAGAGCACGGAATTTGAGGACGAGAAAACTGCCGGCAAAGGAAAAGGGTCGGAGTATAGCGACGCTAAAAAAGCGGGCGGCCAGGGCCGCGAGGGGCAATTCGGGAAAGAGTCGGATAAAAGTGAGACAGTAGATTCCAGCGCGGCCGGCGGCGGGGGTGAAGAAAAAAGTTCGCAGAATCAGTCCTCGGCGGGCGGCCAGGGGGCCCAGAGTCAAAAAGAGCAGGGACTAGGGCAGAGCCAGGAAGAAAAGAAATCCACGGACGGCCAGGGTCAGGGGCAGCAGGACAAGCAAACCGGGGATAGTCAGGGTGCCGGTGGAGAGTCTAAAAGACAGGATTTGCAGCAGAAGTCCGGCGCGGCAGGCCAGGGTCAGGCGGAGCAGTCCAAGGCCGCTTCCCAAGAAGGAGATGACCGCACGCAGAACACTCAAACACAAGAGTCAAAATCTTCCAGCCGTGAAGCCGATAAAAATAGCCGAGCTCAGAAAAAAGAGGGAGACGTCGTTGGACAAATGGGAAGCGCGGAAATGCCGATTGCGGAAATTGGCTCCAATAACTCTGGTGCCGACATGCCGCTGTCTACGACGGTGATCGGTGACCAGCAGGCGACCAGCATCGGGCAGGCAGGAACGGATGCGAACGCAAACGCGGTTTTGACCAGTGAGGGAAATCGTACGGACGCCCAGAGGCGCGCCGATCAGCTTTTGGGCGCGATTCAGGGGCAGGAGGCGAGGTATCTTAAGATTCTGCATTCGCATGACAAGGCCCCAATTGTGAAAGTGCGCCGCGTGGTCGATAAGGACTGGTAATTTGCATGTTTAGATTTATTTTTTTTACAGGGTTTATTTTATTCACCGCCGTTTTTTCCGCCCATGCCGAAGTCGCGATTGAGGCGTCGGTATCCAGCTATCGCGTGGCGTTGGGCAATGAAATCGTTTTGGACGTTACGGTGAGCGACGCGGACGGCCCCGTCTCCAAGCCCAATATGTCGAGCATGGACGGTTTTACCGCGTACTCTCAAGGGCATTCCCAGGAGTATACTTTCGTCAACGGTCAATCAAGCACCCGAAGCACCTACACCTATGTGCTGATCGCGAATTCCCTGGGAAAGAAAAAATTGGGACCTTTCGAGATCAAGGTGGGAAATAGGATATACGAAGTTCCCGCGGTGGAGATCGAGGTTTTACAATCAACGACGAATTCTTCCCGCTCTTCGACGCCCGTATCCCAAAGCTATACCCAAGGCCCCGTGAGCGCGCCGTCCCCGAGAGCCCTGCCGACCGGCCAAGTGAGCGATCAGGACATCTTTGTGCGCGTATGGCTGGATAAAGATGAGGTTTTTGTGAACGAACCCGCGACGCTGACCTACACGATTTTCACAAGACTTCCCTCCACGTACAAGGGTTTTGACAAGGAGCCGGTTTTGACGGGATTTTGGGTCGAGGATTTTCCGCCCGAAAAGGTGATCCAGAAAAAAGAGCAGTTATTTAACGGCCGCCGCTACGTGGCGGCCGATGTGCGCCGCATGGCGCTGTTTCCGACCGAGCCGGGTGTGTTTACGATAGATCCCGGAAAACTCTCCACGGTGGTGGAAATCCAGAGCCAGGATAATTTCGACTCATTTTTTTCATACAATGTTTTTGGTTATCGGAGCCGCACGCCTTCCGCCTTTGCCACGCAGGCGGTGCCGAAGTTTCTCGAGACTGAGAAGCTGGCGCTCACGGTGAAGTCGCTTCCCGAGCAGGGCAAACCTGGCGGGTTTAGCGGTGCCGTCGGACACTACACGATCGAGGCCTCTTTGGATAAAAAGGAAGTCGAAGAAGGCGTTCCCGTGACCTACCGCGTCAAGATTTCTGGCGGGGGTAACGTGAGCACCGTGGAACCCCCCGCCGTCCCGCCGATGGATTACTTTAAAGTTTATGACGCTTTGTCCTCGGTCAATATTTCAAAAGAGCGGGGTGTGGTGGAAGGCGAGAAAGTCACGGAGACGGTGCTGTTACCGAAAAAAGCGGGAAGCTACACGATCCCCGGGCTTCCGTTTAGTTATTTTGATCCCCTGGCCAAAGAGTACCGCACGCTTCAAACGCCCGCGCAGTCGCTAACGGTCAAGCCCTCGACGGAAATCGTCGCGGATGACTCGTCGGCGGACCCCGAGCAGGCTCTTCTGAAAAAACAAGCGCCCGCGGTTTCCAAGGACATCCGTTATATCAAGACGCTGGACGGCCCGCGGCCCTTGTGGAAAAAACCTCTCCACGAGCAGCCGGTTTACTGGGCGCTCAATGTGCTGATGGTCGTGGCCGCTTTTGTTTGGACGGTGCTCGCGCGAAACAAAGCAGAGGCGATGAAAGACGTGACGGCTTACCGTCAGCGGCTATCCTTTAGGATGGCCAGGCGAAGGCTGCGCGTGTCTCACCGGATGCTGGGGGCTGGAAAAACGGAAGCATTTTACCGTGAACTGGAGAAAGCTATCCACGGTTATTTTTCGGACAAGTTGAATATTTCAAATGCGGAAATGAGCTATGAGAGGATTGAAGCTGGACTGAGGGAAACGGAAATTGCCGGGTCTCTTTTAGCCGAATTTAAGTCATTTTTGGATCAACTGTCGCTCGGGCGCTTTGCCAACGTGGAGCAGACGGAGCAAAGCCGCCGGGAGCTCTATGACACGGCGTTTCGGATCATCAGCCAATTTGAAAAGGTGAAGATGCCATGAAAACTCTCGCGGCGATAGGTTTATGCGTATGGGTGTGTCTCGAGGCCCAGGCGGCGGACTTCAAGGAAGCCAACGCGCGCTACGACGCCGGAGAGTACGCGCAGGCCGTTGGGCTTTATCAACAGGCGCTCGAAAAAGACGGGCCCTCGACCGCTTTGGTTTACAACATCGGCAACGCGTACTATCGCCTGGGCGAGCGCGCACGTTCACTCGCTTACTATGAGCGCGCGCTGGCGTTGTCACCGCGGGATCCGGATATCCGGTGGAATGCGGATATTTTAAAAAGCGTTTTCGTGGATCGCATCGACGATGCCAACGAATTTATACTGATCACCGGGGTAAAACAGCGCGTGGGTTATTTGAGCTTTGACGAGATCTCCCTGGCGATCAGCCTATGCCTTTTTCTGTATTTCGGCGTAAGCGTGGTGGCCTACTTTTGGCCCAGACCTAGTTTCGTGCGGCGTACCGCCAAGAGCATGCTCGGGATTCTCTTTATCGTATTGGCGGGGATGGCGCTTGTCAAGTGGTGGGAAGTGAAGGATCCGCGTGTGGTGGTCACCGATAAAGAGATTTACGCGCGCCACGGGCCGTCGTCGAAAGAACCCAAGGCCGCGTTGCTGCATGAGGGCGCGCAGGGACGGGTCGTGGATACTTCGCGGGACTGGGTGTACGTGATGCTGGCCAACCGGAGCGGCGGATGGATCCCACGAAGCGCTTGCGAAATTATTTAACCGAATGCGCGGTGGCGCTGGTGCGGCGGGATAGGGAGTTTTTAATC
This sequence comes from uncultured Planctomycetia bacterium, assembly GCA_964372765.1. Lineage (GTDB taxonomy): Bacteria > Omnitrophota > Gorgyraeia > 2-02-FULL-51-18 > CAYJSE01 > CAYJSE01. The sequence goes on from CAYJSE010000019.1 coordinate 23,645, forward strand.
GCGCAGAGAAGCCCCGACGATTCATTTGGGTCGTTTTGGGAGTTTCCGGGCGGGAAAAGGGAGCCCGGAGAAAATCTGAAACAGTGTCTCGTGCGCGAGGCGCGTGAAGAGCTTGGCATTGGGATCGAGGTTCAGGAAAAGTTTATGAATGTGCGCACGGAATCGGCCGGACGGGTGCTGGACCTGCATTTCTATCTGTGCCGTCACGTGGACGGCCAGCCGCAGCCGCTGGAGAGTCAACGGTTTCAATGGGTATCGGTGAAGGATCTCAAGGGCTTTCAATTTCCGCCGGCCAACCAACGCGTGATTGAACGTCTTGTGGAAATTTTTTCTTAAACCCATTTTTATCCGGGCGCTGTTTTACCGGATAGCGCCGGGTTTTCTGGCCGAGCGCCTGCCGGTTTTTAAGCCGGAAGTTTTTGCTTCGGAACCGCTCCGGACGCGGCTCGGCTCCAGCAAGGCGGCGCTTGTTTCGGCGGCCGGCATCTACGCCAAAGGCCAGGTCCCGTTTCGCACAAAATCATTTTACGGCGACTTCAGCTACCGGGCGATCCTCGCGTCACTCCCTTCGCACACGCTCTTGGGCAATGACCGGGCGTTTTTTCCGTTGGAGCGTTTGGACGAGCTGCAAAAAAACCGGTGTCTCGGACAAGTGGCCGAGCGCCACTACAGCTTTGCGCCGTTTTGTTTTGATACCGAGCTTGTGGCCCGAGGATCGGCCAGTGAAGCCGCCAAAAAGATGCGTTATGAGGGTGTCGATGTGGCGATTCTCGTGCGCACCACGCGGTTTTCGGACGCGATTTTGTCGCAGGTTTTGCAGGCGCTGCGGGAAGAGCGGATCGCGGTGATCGCCGTTCATTTTTCCGAATCCACCCAGGAATGGGCCGAAAAACTACGCAAACTAGAGGTTTTAACTCCCGCATGAAGCGGCCCTATCTTCTCGCTCTGGATCTAGGGACTACCGGTAACCGGGCGATCGTGTTGGATCGTGATCAGCGCATTGTGTGCAAAAGCTACCAGGAATTTCGGCAGATTTATCCGCGCCCCGGCTGGGTGGAGCATGACGCCGAAGCCATTTGGAAAAGCGTCCATTTTATTTTAAAAAAAACGTTTGCGCGCGTGGCGCCCGAAAAAATCGCCGCGGTCGGGATCACCAATCAGCGGGAAACCATCGTCGTGTGGGACCGGCGCACCGGGCGGCCTGTTCACCCCGCGATTGTTTGGCAGTGTCGGCGCACGGCGTCCCTGTGTCAGCATTTGAAAAGGGCCGGCCTAGAAAAAAGCATTCACCGGAAGACAGGTTTGCGTTTAGACCCGTATTTCAGCGGGACGAAGCTCCGGTGGCTTTTTGAAAATGTGCCGGGTTTGAGTGCCCGAGCGGCGCACGGTGATCTCTTGGCCGGCACCATGGACACATGGATCGTCTGGAAGCTTTCCGGAGGGCGTTCGCATGTCACGGATAGCTCCAACGCGTCTCGGACACTGCTTTTTGACATCCACAAAAAATCGTGGGATTCGGAACTTTGTCGCGTTTTTAAAACACCGCGCGCGATTCTGCCGGTTGTCGTGGCGTCCAGCGCCGAGGCTGGATTTCTTGATCGCAAGCTGTTCGGGCGGGAGATTCCTATTTGCGGAATTGCCGGCGACCAGCAGGCGGCCGCGTTTGCGCAAGGATGCTTCGCGCCCGGCATCGTGAAAAATACCTACGGCACCGGTCTTTTTATGATAGAAAATACCGGCCATACGGTACGGTACTCGCGTGATCTTTTGACGACAGTGGCGTGGTCGCTTGGGAGTTTAAAGCATACCGAATATGCGTTGGAAGGCAGTGTGTTTATCGGCGGCGCCGCGATCCAATGGCTGCGCGATGGTCTGGGGATTTTGAAAAACGCCCAAGATTCACAAGCTCTTGCCCAGACGCTTTCCTCCAATGAGGGGGTTTATTTTGTGCCGGCGCTGGTGGGCTTAGGCGCGCCTTACTGGGACACCGCCGCGCGCGGCACGATTTTGGGGATCACGCGCGGTACGACACGGGCGCATCTTGCGCGCGCGGCGCTGGAATCTCTCGCGTACCAGACGCGCGATGTGATGGAGGTGATGCGCCGGGACGCGCATCGGAGCTTCAAGGTGCTGCGGGTGGATGGCGGCGCCAGCGCAAATGACTTTTTGATGCAGTTTCAGGCCGATGTTTTAGGCGTCCCGGTCGAGCGGCCCTGCGTGCTCGAGACGACCGCGCTGGGCGCGGCGGGTCTGGCGGGTCTCGTGACCGGTTTTTGGAAAGATAAAGAGGAGTTTAACGCCCGGAGGAAAGTTGATAGAATGTTCCGTCCCCGGGCTAAGAAACAAAAAAAGCTGGAAAGGAGCTACTCCCGATGGAAAGAAGCGGTCAAGCGGTCAAGGGCCTGGGCGTAAACGCGGCTAAAAGAAAGCGCGCCGGTTGGGACGAGTATTTCATGAATATCGCCTGTGGTGTCTCCAGCCGCTCCACCTGCGACCGGAAATTTGTGGGCGCCGTGATCGTGCGCGACAAGACGATCCTTTCGACCGGTTATAATGGCTCCATCCGGGGTCTTGAGCACTGTGACGAGGTGGGGCACCTGATGGAAAACGACCACTGTGTCGCGACGATCCATGCGGAGGCCAATGCGATCCTGCAGGCGGCTAAAAACGGAGTCTGTATCGACGGGGGGACGATTTATACCACCGCGAGTCCCTGCTGGCCGTGCTTTAAGATGATCGCCAATACGGGGATTAAGAGAATCTGTTACGGGGAGTTTTACCGCGACAAGCGTGTGTTTGATATCGCGAAAAAATTAAAAATAGAACTCGTGGCTTTAAAGAAAACGTGACCGAATCAGATCTTTACATTAAACAATTTGAAATAGGACCGATGGAAAATTTTGTCTATTTTCTCGGCTCGAAACCGACGCGCGAGGTGCTGGTCGTGGATCCCGCCTGGCAGGTGGACACGATTTTGCGGCTGGCCAAAGAAGAGGACTTGAAGATTCGGGGCGCTTTGATCAGCCATTATCACTTTGATCACACGAACGGCATCGAAGAACTTTTGAAGTCCGTAGATTGCCCCGTGTACGTGAATAAGCACGATGTGCCGTATCTTGAGATCAGTCATTCGAATATCAAAAAGGTAGACGACGGCGAAAAGGTGAAAGTCGGCGATGTCGAGATTCGCATGATTCACACGCCCGGGCACACGCCGGGATCGCAGTGTTTCCACGTGCGCGGGAATCTGGTTTCCGGCGATACGCTTTTTATCAACGCGTGCGGCCGCTGTGATCTGCCGGGGGGTAATGCCGAGCAAATGTACGAATCACTGACCCAGAAGCTCATGAAGTTTGACGACACGACGGTTCTTTACCCCGGTCACAACTACGCCGACAAACCGACAGCAACCCTAGGCGAACAGAAGAAAACAAACCCGTATTTGTTGACCCATTCGCTCGAGAATTTTTTGCGGATGCGAATGGGATATTAAATTTTAACGGGCCGCAGGCCCGCTCTCGCTCTTTAGCGGGACGTAGCTCAGCTTGGCTAGAGCGCTTGCTTTGGGAGCAAGAAGTCGCTGGTTCGAATCCAGTCGTCCCGATAGTTTTATAAAAGTTTGTCCCCGTAGCTCAGTTGGATAGAGCAACAGATTTCTAATCTGTGGGTCGCGTGTTCAAATCACGCCGGGGACGTAAAATTAAGAGAATACCGCGGCGCGTTCTCCGCCAAAGGCGGACCCGCCTTTGGTGGGAAATCACGCCGGGGACGCATGAACTCTGGGAGTTCCATGAGAAAACTCATTATTTTAATTCTCGTCTTGGCCGTCGCGGCTGCGGTAGGGATCAATACCCTATACCGCAAGGCACCGGCGATGTTTGTCCGGTCGATCGAAGGCGCTTTGGATAAAACGGTTTCGATCGGATCGATCGAGTATCATTTTCCGGGGCGTTTTGAGCTGGGTGACTTTGCGATCAAGGAAAAAGAGCCCTTTTTAGATGAGGTTTCTTTTGAGGCCAAACATATCCGCCTCGATGTTTCTTTGCCGGCTCTTTTTCAAAAGAAACTGGTGCTCGAGGAAATGCAGGTGGAGGGCGCCGGTATCGCGATCCGTAAGTATCGGGGTAAGCTGTATCACGCGCTGCGGCCGTCGCCCCGCCCGGAGAGCCCGGGCGGTCCGGATTCGGCTCCCGATCCTCCCAAGCCAAACGGTAGCCGGTCGATGCGTCACCTGGAGCTTCGCAACAGCCACTTTCAGTTTATTGATTATGATGTTCAGCCGGGAGGATTCGTCATCTTTTTTGACGCGATTAACGCGGATATCCGAGATATTTCGTTTCCGTTTCGTAAAGAGAAAACGATGTACCGTGTCGGCGCGCGCATGCTTCAGTCGCGTGACGAGAAACCCGCGAC
>CAYJSE010000020.1:0-26065 GCA_964372765.1 uncultured Planctomycetia bacterium
GTCGTGCAGGATTGGGGCCACGTGGTTCCCAATATCCACGCCCGCTGGCTTTATGACTTTATCGGCGATGAAGCGCAGACGACAGCCAGCTTCACCGGCGGCGGACCGGCCTTCAAAACCACCGGTTACGAGCCCGCTCAGCACAGCGCCAATGTGGGCGCCGGGGTTGATCTTCTGTCGAGGGGCAACGTGTCGTTCCTCCTAAACTACGACTTTGAGATCAAGGACGACTTCACGGCGCACTACGGCTCAGCGACGGTCAGAGTCACGTATTAATATCCGGCGCGGGAAACCGCGCCCCTACAAAGGAATTACAAAACAACCCTCGCCGCTAAGGCGAGGGTTGTTTCTTAAGGTCTTCTGTGGTATTCTTGCTCCCGAGGGCAATCGATGCTTACACACAAACATTTCCGGGCCGCTTTAGACGTTTTGCTTTCACAGGAAGATGGGAAATTCTATGCCCACTGTCTGCAGTTTGACCTTTTGGCGGAAGGCACGACTAAACAACAAGCCCGGAAGCGTCTCGCCGAAATGGTATTTGAGTATATTCGCTTTTTTATAGAAAAAAATATGGAACAGTTTATGCTGCGCCCTGCCCCCATGAAGTATTGGGAAGTACTGAAAATGGTGAAAAAAGTTGGGCATTTTATTCCTCAACTTCCAGAAGGTTTGTTGAGGGCAACTTCCCCCAATAGAATTTCCGCATACCTCAGTATGGTGGATGTCCCAGCCTGCGCCTGATAGAGATAAGGTTTTAAAGTACCGGGATCTTCGGTCCAAACTTGCCAAATTTGGCGTGATTGAAAAACCAAGCCGTGGCAAGGGCTCTCATCGGATGTTTTTGAAGGTTAGCGAAGGCCGGCCTGTTATTGATTTCGTTACCTGTCACAGTGAGGGCGATGTCGTTAGTCGTAAGGTTGTCCGCCATGTCCGCGAGAAATTTCAGATTTCTTTCGAGGATTTTTATGATTAACAGTTTTTCACAGAAAGATCTGGATTTCGTTGAAAAAACCTACCAAAAAGAAAAACATCTCGCTCAGCAGCTTTTGAAAGGTTACCTCGCTAATCTGCATAAAGTAGTTTCCTATGCGGATTATCGTGCAAAACGAACTAAGAATAAAAAATCTTGCTTTGGCGAGCGCTTCTCAGGATGACAGTAGGGGCACGGCATGCCGTGCCCCTACTGCTCTTTGTGCCGCTCTTATCCGGTTGCGCGACGCTGGGGCCGCTGGTGGATCGGGCGGTGACGTCCGAAAATATCGCCCGCGAGGCGGGTTTTGAGAAAGAGATTGTTCCGACCCAAGATTTTCATCTGACTTCCTATCACAAAATAGCTAGGCCTGGCGAGCCCATTCATTTTTATATCGAAGGAGACGGCTTAGCGTGGCTGTCACGCACCGATCTCTCCATGGATCCGACGCCCGGAAACCCGGTGGCGTTGAAACTGGCCGCTGAAGACCACTCCTCGAATATCGTTTATTTGGCGCGCCCTTGTCAGCACTCTTCCCTGATGACCGATGATCTGTGCAAAAACCCCGCTTACTGGTCGACGCGGCGGTTTTCAGAGGAAGTGATCGCGGCCGAGAACGAAGCCGTCGACTATTTTGTCAAGAAATCCGGCGCGCGGGAAATCACGCTCTCGGGCTACTCCGGAGGCGGGGCGGTCGCGGTGCTGGTTGCGGCCCGGCAAAGCGACGTGAGCTTTATCACCACTTACGCCGGCAATCTCGATACCGATGCTTTTGTCCGGCATCACAAAGTAAGTCCGCTTACGGGTTCTCTCAACCCCAGAGATTTTGTCGATAGGGTAAGTCACATTCCCCAAAAGCACTATGTGGGTTCCAAGGACAAAGTCATTCCTCGATCCATCGCCGAATCCTTTGGCGTGGGAGAAATTATCGAAGTTGCCGGCGCCACGCATGAAAATGGCTGGCATCTGTTAAGCGACAGGGACAGTCCCGGGACTGTCCCTCTTGACAAATATTGATTAATGATGTATAGTTACAGTGAGTTTTGATTAAATATGATTAAATCGAAAAAAGGGGGATTTATGGGTGGGATTTTGGCGCTAGCTTTAAGCGGCCTATTGTTGTGGACAGGTTTACTATTTGCGGAAGATGGGCAAGGGACTGGTGAAGGGACTCATCCCAAGCAGGTAGCGGTGGACAACAATAAAGACGGTGAGCCGGATAGCTGGCAGTTTTATGAAAATGGACAGGTGGCGCGCACCGAAGCGGATCGCAATTTTGACGGCCAAGTGGATGAGTGGGGATATTTTGAGAACGGCAAGCCGACAAAAGCGGAAAGTGATACGGACGGGGATGGCAAGGCCGATCAATGGGTGACGTACTGATGAGATTACAACCGTTTAAGACAGCTCTGATTACGACGTTTTTTTCAACTATGATTTTTTCCACGAGCTACGCGGATGAACCCGCGCCGACAGCGGGAGCTGAAGAGGCGCGGTTTAAAGCCGAAGACTTCCTTGAAGAAAAGGCTCCCTCCAAGGAAGAACTGGATCCAGAGGAGGGTGAAGCGGGGCCAACCCCGATCGCGGAAGACGCCCAGATGGCCGGCCCGACCGTCACCATCAAATCCGTAAAATTCTCCGGGAACCAAATCATATCTTCCGAACGGTTGCAACCGCTCGTGAAAGATATTATAGGTAAACCTGTCACGATGGCGGAGATCCACGACGCGGTTTCGCGCGTGAAGAAGCATTACCGCCAAAAAGGGAACCTCGCGTCCTACGTGTATCTCCCGGAGCAGAGACTGCAGGATCCCGTGGACACGCTCACGATCGAAGTGATAGAAGGGACGGTCGAAGATGTCAGCGTTTCTGGAAATAAATATTTCTCCTCCGATCTTATCAAACGTCTGCTGGACATTCAGCCCAATCAACCTCTCATCTATAATTACCTCCGCAGCCGGCTCGTTCGTCTGAATAAACTCCGGGATATCGACGCGCGCAGTGTGTTGAAGCCGGGTTCTAAGACCGGCACAACGGATTTAGAGATCGAGGTACAGGATAGGTCGCCCGCTCACTTGAGCGTCGACGCCAATAATCTCGGCACTAAAAATACCGGTGAATACCGCTTTGGCGTCTTGGCCGAGCACAACAACTTTTATGGCCGCGCGGATTCCCTATCGAGCCGCATGCAGTTTGGAAAGGAAACCTTCGCCGCTTCCGGGGACTACAATTTTCCCTTGAACGACGCGTGGGGGACGCGCATGGGTTTGGATATTTCTTACGCGGACCTGGAGGTGAAGGGCGAGTTCGCGCCGCTCCAGATTAAAGGCGACGCCCTGACTTACGGCGCGTATATCACGCAGCCCTGGTCCTGGGACTGGCTGTGGGACAATCTGGATTCGACGCTTCGTTTGGGGTTTCAGGGCAAGAGCATTGAGAATAAAACTCTGGGCGTGGTGTCTGGTAAAGATGAGTATCGGATCTTGAAGCCCGGGATTACTTTCGAGCGCACCGACCGGTATGGCAAGACGATCTCTCCACATGAGTTTAATATCGGTTTTAGCAGTTTCTTGGGCGCTTCGGATAAAGTCGATGCGCAAGCGACGCGCGCCGGCACCGGCGGTCAATTTGCGTATTACCGGGGAGCGCTCTACCGCTATCACTGGCTGACCCGCGGCATCCTGCTCGTTTTGAAAGGCACGCTTCAATTGACACCCGATCGCCTGGGTCCGTCGGAGCAGATCCGCATCGGCGGCGCGCAGTCCGTACGGGGTTATACCGAGGGAGAGTATCTTGGGGATTACGGCGGCTACGGTTCCGTGGAAGCGCATATTCCCACATATTTTTTCCCGGCTGACTGGAAGTTTCCGTATTCGAAAGAGCCGCTGCGTCAACAGGTGCAGTTGGTTGGATTTGTGGACGGGGGCTACGCGGGGGTTAAGCACGCGCTGGCCGGAGAAAGAAAAAATCGTGATATCGCCGGCGCCGGCGTCGGGGTCCGGGTGCATCTGTGGGATAAATTTTACGGCCGTGTGGAATGGGGTTTTCCGATCGGATCGACTCCGACGGATAACCGGAGCAGTGCTTTTTATTTTGGTGTTTCTTACGAGATATTTTAAGGAGGGGTTGAACGTGAAAAATAGTCCGGTATTCAGACTAACTTCGTGGATCGTGGTAGTTTCGTTTTTATTGTCACAAAATGCAGCATTCGCCAACCCCTCATTTTCCGGAGCGGAAAGCGGTCAAATCTCGATCGATGAACAGGGCCTCGTCTACAATATATACGCCTCGGATCGGGCAATCGGGAATTTTAACTCGTTTAGCAATCTGGCAGGCGAGACGATTAATTCGATACAGGCCTCGTCCGATCACACAGCTCTCTACCGAGTGATCGGCCAGGACCCCTCGACTATTTTCGGCGCCTTGAACGCCAATAGCCATATCTTTTTGATCAATCCCAACGGGATATTCTTTGGGGCAGGGTCTTCCGTGAATGCGCCGGGACTTGTGGCCTCAACCTTAGACATCAACAATTCTGATTTTTTGAATAAAAACTATGTGTTCGAGTCCACCCAAGGCGGATCCGGATACATCGAAAACCAGGGTAACCTCACAGGCGGGTACATCGCCCTCTTAGGCCAAGCCGTTAACAATTCCGGGACCATCACCACCGATGGCGGACAAACTGTTCTCGCTGCCGGCAATAAAGCCACACTCTCTTTAGACTCTGATGGCTTAGTCAATGTCCAGGTAGACAATCCTGTGAATACTCCGGTCTATGATTTTCAAGGCAATCAAGTAAACGATGCGATTTCTAATTCAGGGGTTATTCAAGCCAATGGCGGCACTGTCATTTTGTCCGCCCAAGCCGCCGATCAAATATTTGACAACGTGATTAACCATTCAGGGATTATTGAAGCCAATACGATCGGCTCCGAGAATGGGGAGGTTTTGATTCACGGAGGATCCGAAGGCGTCACGCGTATTTCCGGTACGATCAATGCTAAAGGCGACGACACCGGTGAAACCGGCGGGACTGTTCACGTGCTGGGAGACAAGGTAGGACTTTTTGATTTCGCCTCTATCCATGCGTCGGGTGATGCGGGTGGCGGCGAAGTGTTGGTGGGCGGGGACGTCCGGGGAGAAAATCCGGAGGTGCAAAATGCCTCGGCGACTTACGTGAGCGTCGATGCGCGGATTTCGGCCGATGCTCTCGGCGCCGGCAACGGCGGTAAAGTGATCGTCTTTGGACAGGATCTCGCGAAAATTTATGGCACGCTATCGGCTCGAGGCGGCGCTGTATCCGGTGACGGCGGGTTTATTGAGACATCCGGCAAAGAGAGTTTTGAGATTTTAAGAATGCCCGATGTCAGCGCTCCCAATGGCGTGGGCGGCCTGTGGTTGATCGACCCCAATAATATCGAAATTGTTGCCGGAGGGGGAAATGTCAATATCAATGCCGCGACGCCGTTTGTTTCCACGGATGATACCGCGCAGTTGGGGGTGGACTTGATTAACGCTGCGCTCAATTTAGATACGAGTGTTGAAGTAAACACGGCCACAGACGGAGGGAATTCCGAAGACGGAGATATTACGATCAGCGCGACAATCGCGAAAACGGCCGGCATTGGCGCAGATCTCACGTTGAGAGCCCATGACGATATTTCTCAAAACGCGAACATCTCTTCGACGGTTGGAGGTCTGACGGTTACGATGATCGCGGATAATGATTCAAGCGGAGCGGGGGCCATCACGCTGACTAACGCTTCCATTGACAGCAATGGCCAAGCTGTAAACTTGACTGCCGCGTCTGGGATCACGCTTTCCGGCGCTGGGTCCGATATCAGCACAGGCGGCGGAAATTATACCGTCGATGCGGATGCGAACAACGATGGCGTGGGTGTTTACAATCAGGATGATGCAGGCAGTGCGGTTTCCACAGCCGGCGGAAGCATCTCGATCACAGCGTCCAATGTTGGTTTAACGGGGACGCTGAATAGCGGAGCGGGGGCAATCGAATTTTTGCCATCCGCCGCTACGACGACGATCGATGTCGGGGAGGATCAGGGAGATTCCTTTGTCATTACCGATGCTGAACTGAATAATATCACTTCCGGGAATCTCACGATCGGGAATAGCAACACAGTGGCCATTTATGTGGCCAGCGTTACGGCGGCCTCCACAGACGGGATTTCGGGTACCACGACGTTTACCGCGGGAGAAGCTGCGGGAGACGTGTATTTCTGCGGTTCTATGTGCGACACGAGCGAAAGCGCTGTTTTTACGAATTCCGTGGTGGCCAACGCCATTAATAGTGTGGAGTCCTATATCAATTTAACGAGCAATGCAGGGGACATCACGCTGAACGCCGATACGGACGCGGATAGTACCGGCGTCGTGACAATTTTAGCGCCGGTCACCACGATGGGCGGCGATGTGATTTTCAATACAACCACTAACGTGAACTTGACCGGGGCTGATGCGGATGTGACAACGGGCGGAGGAGATTATACTGTTAACGCCGATACGGACGGAAATGGTACGGGAACGTACGCACAGGACGATGCCGGTGGTGCCGTTTCAACAGGCGGTGGAGCTGTGAGCATCATAGCTTCAGCGGTTGCCTTGACAGGAACCATCGCCGCGGGCGTGGGAAATGTTGCGCTGACAACAGCCGATGTCGCTGCGACCATTGGTGTAGCAGATTCTGCGCAGACTTTTAATCTAACAGATGCTGAGCTAGACAACATCACCAGTACCGGCACGATCACGATCGGAGACACACTGCATAACGGCGCTATGACGATCGGTGTGGATGGAGCTTTGTCGCAAGGCGCCAAAAATTTTATCTTTATGGTCAACGATACGACGATTACGCTTGATGCGGGTTTTTCCTTTACGACCACCGGTGACGTGACGTTCCGATCAGACTCCACAGTGACCCTTGCCGGTGCGCTCAGCGCGGATGACGTGCTTTTTAGGTCCAATGAAGATAGTGTTATCATCGCTTTTAACAGTACTGGAGGAGGCGGGTTTGAAATCACCGATGCAAGCGTGGATAATGTGGCAGCCACCGGTACAGTCACTTTCGGATATAGTGGGCACACAGGACGGGTGCTCATCGGGCTCGATGCTAATATCACCCAAGATAAACCGCTTGTTTTTATTGACTCTACGGGCATCGCGCTGTCTGGCGATATCACCACCACGGGAAATAGTGTTACTTTCACGGGGACATTTTTGGCGGAGAATTTTCCGGCGAACGGTACGACCACGCATACGATTGATATCACAAATGGCGGCGCGGTGGCGGCCGGAGCCGACGTTGTTTTCAATTCACCAGTCGGGGGTTTTATTGAGAGTGATAATTTGGTGATCAATGCCGGCACAGGCGGGGATGTGACGTTTGGCGGCGCTGTTGGCGTAGATGGCGGCTGCGGGGGGTCTATCAACAATTTGACGATTGCTGGGGCCCATGACGTAAATTTTAACTCGACGGTGGACCTGGATGGCGATTTAACCGAGACGGATCTTGTCGCGGATGATGGTTCGGGCGTCACCACCTTTTCGAATACCGTGACAGTGGCAGGAGCCGTCGATGTTACGAACGACGCAATCGTTTTTGACACGGCTGGGAATATCGACGCGGGCGCCAATGCCGTGACGTTGACGGCGCAAGTGGGGGCTATCACGAGCGGCACGTCGGGGAACGATGTCACGGCGGGTGTATTCACAGCTACGGCCGCTACCGGTATCGGAACGGGGGCTAACCCGCTACTCACGACGGTGACCTCCGCAGATCTATCGGTGACGGCCGCCGGTGCTATTGTCATGACGGAATTCGACGGGGTCACTCTAACGGACGTCGATACCTTTGACGGCGCTATTACGATTACCGCCGGCGGCGCGATGACGGTTACCAGCGTTCTCTCGGACACCGGTGTCGCCGGGACGAATGACATTATACTCACAGCCCCCAGCATGGTCATGAGCACCCTTACTTCTGATGATGACATTATTTTGACAGCTACCACCACAAATATCACCGACGGCAACGGCGCCACGCTCAACATTACCGGCGACAATCTCACGTTCACGACCATCACCGGTTTTGGAACCGCGGCGGACCCACTGGAGCTTATGGTAAATTCCTTGAATCCCAACGGTCCCTTTTTCTTGGCTCTAACAGGAAATTCCAGTATTGATTTATCGGCTTCAACCGGAGCGACAAGTCTTTCGACGACAGGGACTCTCACCATCACTGCCGGCACCGCAGGTCCAGGAACCGTCACTTCTTTGGATCTAACAGCCGGCAACTCCATTCTGACAAGTGGCAATGCTGTTCTCGGAGCCGACAGTATCTCGCTCACAGCCACGAACGGCACCATTGGGGATATTGATAATATCGTTCTTCTCGACTGGACACAAACCGCGACGCTCACGGCCGGAGGCAATCCCAGCGACAATCTCCTCATGAACGTCGCAGGCCAACCCGGCCGAGGTCTGGAGCTTAATATTCTGTTTGGCGGTGGCGCTTCAGGTCTTGTGCTCTACAACTTTAACATCATCGGAGGAGCCGCGGGAACGATTGGTCGCGCGATCAGCTCTTTTTCTGATTTAACCAACTCTGAAATCTTAGGACTCGGTCAGGATAATGTTTTCGCGCTCGAGGGTTTTTTTGGCACACCGCTATTTGTCACGGACGGATGGTTTGCCTTGCCGGATAAAACGATCGTCGATTCTCTGGTTTGAAGTTTTCTTGCCGGACCCGTTGGGCGAATACACCCAACCGTTTATTTCAATTAATCTCTGAGAAGCGCCGAAAAGGCGAGGCAATTTTCGATCTCACCGAATCCAATCCGACACGGTGTGGATTTACCCCCGCCTATTCTGGGCGGCCACATGCGTTGCCCCCGCAATACAATCCTCGTCCCAAAGGTCTATTGGAAGCCCGCCAAGCGATCAGCCGCTATTATTCCGAACTAGGACGATCGGTAGATCCCGAAGATATTATTTTAACCGCCAGCACCAGCGAGGCTTATTCTTTTTTATTACGTCTTTTATGTGATCCGGGCGACTGTGTTTTGGCGCCGAGGCCGAGTTATCCGCTTTTTAGCTTTTTGGCGGATTTGAATGATGTGAGGTTGGGGTGTTACCGGTTACGGTATGTGAGTGATTGGCAAATCGATCTTGAAAATTTTGAAAAAGCAATTTGGGAAGAAAAGCCGAAAGCCGTGATTTTCGTGAATCCCAATAATCCCACGGGCAATTATGTGAGCGACGATGAATGGAAAGCGGTTTCGACCCTATGCGAAAAAACGGGAACGGCCATTATTTCCGATGAGGTGTTTTGGGATTATCGGTTTGCAAAAACAGGGACAGTCCCCAGGTTAAAATACGGAATGGGGACTGTCCCTGTTTTTGCCCTGAACGGTATTTCCAAAATACTGGGGTTGCCCCAGATGAAATTGTCATGGGTTGTTGTCGATGGGCCGGAAGACTTAAAAAAACAAGCGATCGAAAAACTGGAAATTATCGCCGACACATACCTGTCCGTGAATACGCCTGTCCAGCTTGCGTTGGCGGGGTGGATGGAGAAGCGGCGCGAGGTACAGGCGGAAATTATGAATAGGTGTCGGGAAAACCTTGATTTTTTATCCAGAAAAATTAACATTTCAAAACCTCAAGGTGGGTGGTATGCGATTTTGAAGGTTTCATCCAAAATGACGGATGAAGAATTTGCCATCGATTTGCTCGGACAACAAAACGTGCTGGTTCAACCCGGCTATTTTTACGATTTTGACGAAGAGGGTTATCTTGTCTTAAGTCTCTTGCCTGAGCCCCAAATTTTCGAAGAAGGGGTGCGGCGCTTGTGCTATAATTTCAACCGTGGCTAAAGGTGGCGGGAGAAATTCAAAAGCGATCCTAAACCTGTCCGGAATCCTTTTTCTCCTCGCGGGTTCTTTCCATATCGCCCGGTATTTTTTAAAAATCGAGTTTAGAGTAGGAGGTTTTGAGCTCACCTATTTGGGAAGTCTCGTCATCGGCGTGTTGGTGCTGGCGCTTTCAGCCGCTTGCTTTTTCCACGCAAAAGATTAAGAATATCGAAAAGAGGGGTTATGGCACTAAAAGAGATGGAGTTTATTCCTCTGGCTTTTGAGGAAAAACGGGTTCAAGAGCTGTTGCCTGAACAAGAGGCGGAAATACAGCGTTTCGAGCGCGAGATCGCGCGTCTCGACAAGGGCGAGCTCGATATGGACAACTTCCGCCGGTTTCGCCTGGAAAACGGCGTCTATGGGATCCGCGGCGCCGCCGACCAGCACATGATCCGCATCAAGATTCGCTATGGGATCATGAACGCGCTGCAGTTAGAGGCGGTGGCAGACATCGCCGAAAAATATACACCCGGCAAACTGTCTCACGTCACAACCCGCCAAGCGATACAACTGCACGAAATGAAGCGCTCCGATGTGCCGGCGATGTTGCGGCGATTGGCGGAAGTGGGTTTGACGACGCGCGAAGCCTGCGGCAACACGGTGCGCAACGTGACCTGTTCTTACACGGCCGGGCTATCCGCGAAAGAGATTTTTGACGTCACGCCCTACGCCGACCTTTTGAGCCTCTATTTTTTAAGAAATCCGGTTTGCCAGAACTTGCCGCGTAAATTTAAAGTGGCGTTTGAGGGATGTCTCGACGAGGACTACGCGAAGGTCGGGATTCACGACCTCGGGTTTATCGCGACGAAGCGCGTCGTGGGCGGTAAAGAGGAAAAAGGGTTTGTGACGTATGTGGGTGGAGGGTTGGGGAGTACACCGTTTCCGGCGTATTTGCTGGAAGAGTTTTGTCCGCTGGAGGAATATCTCGCGACGGCCGAGGCCGTGATCCGTCTTTTTGACCGCAACGGCGAGCGCAAAGACAAAAACCGCGCGCGCATCAAGTACCTCATCGCCAAGTGGGGCATCGAAACGTTTCGTCAAGAGTTTGCCAGTGAGAAAAAGCAGGTGCTGATGACGGGTTCCGGGCGGGACGCGTTTTTTAAATTGCGTTTCGAGTTCGAGACGGCGCCGATTTTAAAACAAAAGCCGCCGGTGGACGCGCCGGCCGTATTGCCGGGTTTTGAGGAGTGGGCGAAGTCCAATACTTTTGAACAAAAGCAAAAGGGGTTTGTGGCGGTGACGGTGCGCTGCCCCTTGGGCGATCTTGAGCCGGCGGAAGCGCGAAAACTAGCCGAGCTCTCGAGAATCTATTGCGGTGGACGGCTTCGGACCACGATCGCGCAAAATATGATGCTTTGCTGGGTACCGAAGGAGTCCTTGAAGTCGCTCTACGCGCGGTTTGTGGAGGCAGGTCTTGCCCACAAAGGCGCCAATGAGATCACGGACATCACGCGCTGTCCGGGCGCAGACACCTGCCAGATCGCGATCACACACTCGAAAGGTCTAGCGCATGAGATGGCGAAGCTTTTCACCAACGGCCTCGGAAGCGATCCGGAGCTAAAAGGTATTTCAATCAAGATTTCCGGATGCACCAATTCCTGCGGTCAGCATCACATCGCGAATATCGGTTTTCACGGCGCGTCGAAAAATGTCAATGACAAGGCTGTGCCGCACTATCAGCTCATGATCGGTGGGTACACGGATGTGAAGGGTGTGGCTGTTTTCGGGAAGCGCATCGCGCAGATACCCGCCAAACGCACGCCGGAAGCCGCGCGCGCCATACTCGAAGCGTACAAAAAAGAAAAAAACACGACCGAGACTTTTTTGAAATGGGTCGAGCGCGTGGGGAGTCCATACCTAAAAAGTCTCGTAGCGCCGTTTCTCGAAATTCCTTCCTTTGAACGGGACCCCAAGATGTACGAGGATTTGGGAGACCCGGGCAAGCTCTTCAAAGTGGAAATGGGCAAAGGCGAGTGCGCAGCTTAAGCCTTTTTCCCGAACCCGTTGTCACGCTCGAAAACTACTTTCCCGACGCCTTCAACAACGCTGTCGCGACGGCGCGCACCTGTTACTCCCCGCGCGTCGTGACGTCCGAGGATGTCGATAAGGACGAGCGCTCACGCGAGCGCCGCGACCAGATCGCCGAGAGCATCTACAAAGCCGGCCATCACACGACGATCCAGCACGCGACGTTTCAATTTATCCTGGATAAAGTATCGCGCCAATTTATCTGGTCATTTCTCCACAGTCATCCCTACTACAATTCCGAGCAGGTCAGCCAACGTTATGTGCATGTGGCGTCGGAGAACTTTACCGTTCCACCGTTGGAAGATAAGTCCTTGGAGATTTATCTCGACACGATCCGTTTTGAGATGCAGGCTTATGAAAAATTGATCGACATCCTCGGCCCCACGGTGCGGTCGCAGTACGCGAAAATTTTCCCCAATCGCAGTCCGGAAGAAAAGCGCTGGAAAAGCGCTTTACAAAAACGCGCGCAGGAAGTGGCGCGCTACGTTTTACCGGTGGCGACGCATGCGCATCTGTATCACACGGTGAGCGGGATTACGCTGCATCGCTACCACCGGCTTTGCGATCAGTTTGACGCGCCGCACGAGCAAAAAATCGTGGTGCAAAAGATGATCGAGGCGGTCAACGCCGCGGATCCTCTTTTTTTTAAGCACATCGAAGACGTGATCCCGCTCGACCAAACGCCGGAGTACGAGTTTTTTTTGACACAGGCGATTACCGGGGACCGTGAAAGCCGCGAGGGGTTTATCCGTGAGTTTGACAAAGATTTGGGCGAGTGGACGTCGAGACTGGTCGATTTTAAGACCAACGGTGTAGTGACGATGGCGGATTCGGTGCGCGCCGTGCTGGGTTTGACACGGGAACGTTTGAGCGACGCCGACGCGCTGGATCTCGTGCTAAACCCGGCTAAAAACCCCTATTTTGCCGAGTCGCTCAATCTCACGACGATGAGCAAATTGACGCGCGCGATGTCACACCCGCATTTTACGTTTCAAAAGAAACTGAGCCACACGGCCGATTCGCAGGACCAGCGTCACCGCATGACGCCTGCGTCAAGGCCGGTGCTGCACCGGCAGTTTTTGCCCGGGGCTCCGGATTATATCGTACCGGCGCTGGTCACGGTTTCGGCCGAAGCGCGTGAATTTTACGCCGAAGTCATGGACAAAATCTGGCAGGGGATCACCGCGCTTTTAAATGAGGGGGTCGAGGAAGAATTTGCGATGTATCTCTTGCCCAACGCGTTTCCGATCCGGTTTTATGAGTCGGGGGACCTTTTAAACCATCACCACAAATGGACCAAGCGGCTCTGCTTCACGGCGCAGGAAGAGATCTGGAATATGTGTCATGATGAGGTGACTCAAGTCAGCCGCATTTTCCCCGAGCTTGGAAAATACATGCTGCCCCCGTGCGGCATCCGCAACCTTTCCGGTGTGCGGCCTTATTGTCCCGAGGGCGAGCGCTACTGCGGCGTGCCGGCCTGGAAAATCCCCGTCGAAGAATTTGAAAGAGTCATTTAAAACCCACCTCGGGCCGCTCATTATCGTGCTGGCCGGATTTTTTATTTACTTCAATTCTCTGCACGGCGAATTTCTGATGGATGACCACTATCTCGTCCGTGAAAATCGTTTTCTGGAAATGGGAGGAGACTGGAAGGGAATCTGGACCCAGGCCCACATGGCCGGCAGTGGGCAAAAGGCCAACTTTTACCGGCCGCTACAGGTGGCGAGCTATGTTTTGGACTATTCATTCTGGAAATTGGATCCGTTCGGCTATCACCTAACTAGTGTTTTGCTGCACCTCGCGGTAGCGCTGGCACTTTTCGCTTTGTTGCAAAAGTTGTTTCAGGATCGCGTGCTTTCATTTTTCACCAGCCTATTGTGGGTCGTGCATCCCGTGCACACGCAGGCCGTGAGTTATATTTCTGGTAGAGCCGATATATTGTGTGCTTTGTTCTTGCTGTTGGCGCTGAACACCTATATTTTGTGTATAGCGGACCAGGTCCGACAACGAAAAAGACAGGTGATGGCCTGGGTTTTTTACGCATTGGCTTTATTGTCCAAAGAATACGCGTTAATTTTCCTCGGGCTGATAGCGGTTTATCACGCGTCTTTTCGAATAAAAATTGGCTTCAAAAAAATACTACCCTACCTGATTGTTACAGCCACTTATGTTTTATTGCGTCTCACCGTTTTAAAATTTTCGATTCAATACGAGGCGCCGCCATCCACTTTATGGCAGAGACTACCGGGCCTGTTTGCGGCTATGGCCGAATATTTCAAAGTTCTTGTGTGGCCGTTTGGACTACACATGGATTACGGGGTGCCGTTTTTCCGTTGGTCGGATCCCGCGGTGTGGGCGGGGGTGGGGATTGCCTTGGTCTTGGGTTTTATCGGACTATGGCCAAACACGCCCAAATGGATAAAATTCTCTATTCTCTGGTTTTTCGTGGCTCTTATTCCCGTATCCAATTTGTTTAAAATTAATTCTTACATGGCTGAACATTGGTTGTATATGCCGTCGATAGGGTTTTTTGTGTTGTTAGCTTTTGGGCTTAGGGGTCAGTCCTTTAATTCTGACAGTACTGTCAGAATTAAAGGACTGACCCCTGCAATCGCAATACTCATTTTTTTCTCGGTGATGACGATCCAACAAAATCATTATTGGAGAGAACCCCACGCATTTTATGCGCGAACGTTGCAATACAATCCCGAGAGTATCCGCGCGCTCTACAATCTGGCCAATTTTTATAGTGGTCAAGGGGATGCGTCGAAAGCGATCTCTTTGTACGAAAAAGCGATAAAGCTGAACCCCTCATACCCTCATTCTTACCATAATCTTGGGACTGTTTTTGCCGAGCAAGGCCGCTACGCGGAAGCAAAGGCGTTGTTCCAGAAAGTGCTCGAAATTGATCCCTCCGACAGAGAAGCCCAGATGAATCTTTCCTCGTTACAGTTAATCGAAAAAAAATCTAGACAAAATTAGTCCGAATATAGTATACTCGTAGTGTTAATAGACAGGGACAGTCCCGGGACTGTCCCTAAAAGCGGAGGTTTTTTAGTGATACAGTTGACGCAAGGCGCGCAGGAGAAGGTTCGAGAGCTTTTGGTCAAGCAGGGAGGGCCGAATACGGTCTTTCGTGTGTCGGTGAAGGGCGGCGGGTGCTCCGGGATGACGTATGATGTGAAGATTGACACCGAGATGCGGGAAGGCGACAAACTCTGGGTGTGGGGGGAGATAACGGTGGTGTGTGACCCCAAAAGCTTGATTTATCTGGAAGGGATGACGATCGATTATCAGGATCTACTCGTGGGCGGCGGGTTTCAGTTTAAAAATCCGAACGCTTCCGGCAGCTGTGGTTGCGGGACATCGTTTGCGGTATGAGATACACGACACGCACCGAATATGGTTTGATCTGCATGAGCCATCTGGCGCGGATGCCCGACGACCAGTGGGTGGCGCTGAGTGAGATCGCGAACGAAGAGCATTATCCTGTTCCTTATATAGAAAAAATCCTTCAGAGTTTAAAGCACGCGGGGCTCTTGGCCTCGCAAACCGGCAGTCAAGGCGGGTATAAGCTTGCGCGGCCGGCCGCCGAGATTACGATCAAAGCCATCATTGAGGCGCTCGAGGGGAGCACGTTTGACATCTTTTGCGAGCCGCTGGTTCGCGAGGATATCGTTTGCAATCATATCTGCCTATGCGGCGTGAAGCCTGTCTGGAAAAAGACGCGCGACCTTTTGGACCACTTTTATGACTCGATTACGCTGGAGATGCTGGCCAAATCTCCGGCGGAAGTACAGCATCTCATGTCGAGCGAGGCGAGGATGAAATGAGCCAAAAAACGCTGCAGGAATTAACGAACGCCGAGTACAAGTACGGTTTCCACACCGAGATCGACACCGAGTCGATCTCGAAGGGGTTGACCGAGGACACGATCCGCGTCATCTCCAAGAAGAAAAATGAGCCCGATTGGATGCTCGAGCTTCGTCGGAGGGCATTTCGTCACTGGCAGAAGATGAAAGAGCCCCATTGGGCCAACGCCGTGTATCCGCCGATCGACTATCAGGACATCATCTATTACTCGGCGCCGAAAAAAATAGAAAAGAAACTCCAAAGTTTGGACGAGGTGGATCCGGAGCTGCGTAAAACTTTTGAAAAGCTCGGGATCTCTCTCATGGAGCAGAAAAAACTGGCCGGCGTGGCCGTCGACGCGATCTTTGACAGCGTGTCGGTCGCCACAAGCTATAAAGAAAAGCTGTTGGAGAGCGGCGTCATCTTTTGCCCGATTTCCGAGGCGCTCGAAAAATACCCCGATTTGGTGAAAAAATATATGGGCTCCGTGGTGCCATACACCGATAACTTTTTCGCGACGCTGAACTCCGCGGTGTTTTCCGACGGCTCGTTTGTTTACGTTCCGAAAGGCGTGCGCTGTCCGATGGAGCTGTCGACTTATTTTCGCATCAACACCGAGGGTTCCGGACAGTTTGAACGCACGCTCATCGTCTGTGACGAGGGCGCCTACGTAAGCTATCTGGAAGGATGCACGGCTCCAAAGTTTGACTCGAATCAATTGCACGCGGCGGTGGTGGAGCTCGTGGCGCTGGACAACGCCGAGATCAAATATTCAACCGTGCAAAACTGGTACGCGGGAGATCCCAAAACCGGCAAAGGTGGGATTTACAATTTTGTCACGAAGCGCGGCAAATGCGCTGGAAAGAATTCCAAGATTTCCTGGACTCAAGTAGAAACGGGCTCGGCGATTACCTGGAAATACCCAAGCTGTGTGCTGGTGGGCGATAACTCGGTGGGTGAGTTTTACTCCGTGGCGCTCACCAATCATTTCCAGCAGGCCGACACCGGCACGAAAATGATCCACATCGGGAAAAACACGAAAAGCACGATCATTTCGAAAGGGATCTCCGCTGGGCAGTCCGTGAATAACTACCGGGGTTTGGTGGAGATCAAAAAATCGGCGGCGGGTTCACACAACTTCACCCAGTGCGACTCGCTGCTCGTGGGACCCCGTTGCAGCGCCAACACGTTTCCGACTATCGATGTGCGAAACCGCTCGTCACAGGTGGGGCACGAGGCGTCCACCTCCAAGGTGAGCGATGATCAGCTTTTTTATTTCCAGCAGCGCGGGATCCGTGCCGAAGACGCGATGGGGGCGATCATCAACGGATTTTGCAAGGACGTGTTTCGCGAGTTGCCCGGTGAGTTTGCGGTCGAAGCGACACAGCTATTGGGACTGAAATTGGAAGGGAGTGTTGGGTAAATGTTAACAATAAAAAATTTGCACGCGGGGATTAACGGGAAGAAAATCTTGAAAGGCTTCAATCTTGAGGTGAAACCCGGCGAGGTGCATGCGATCATGGGTCCGAACGGATCCGGTAAAAGCACGCTTGCGAAGGTTCTTGCGGGTGATCCTCACTACGAAGTGACAAAAGGCGAGATTCTCTTTCAAGGGAAGAGCATTTTGGGTGTGGAGCCGGATGCACGCGCTCTCTCGGGAATATTTTTGGCGTTTCAGTACCCCGTCGAGATCCCCGGCGTCAACAACGCCAGTTTCCTGCGCATGGCGTACAACGCGAAGCGTAAGCACGCGGGTAAGACGGAAGTAGACCCGCTGGAGTTTGACGAGATCTTGAAAGAAAAGCTGAAAACAGTTGAGATGGACCCAAGTTTCACGAGCCGTTCTGTGAATCACGGCTTCTCGGGAGGTGAAAAAAAGCGAAACGAGATCGTGCAGATGGCCGTATTGGACCCGATGTTGGCGGTTTTAGACGAGACGGACTCCGGTCTCGATATCGACGCCTTGAAAATCGTGGCACAAGGTGTCAACGGGCTGCGCCGTCCGGACAACGCATTTATTTTGATCACACACTATCAGCGGCTTCTGAACTACGTCCAGCCGGACCGCGTCCACATCTTGGCCGACGGTTGTATCGTGCGCTCGGACGGCAAAGAGCTAGCGCTTGAGCTCGAGGAAAAAGGTTATGAGAGAGCTCACATTTCCTGATAAAGCCGTCGTTGAAAAGCCAGTTTGTGTTTCCTCGCACGAAATTGACGGAAAGCTCCTCGTGCGCGCGGGCGCTTCGACGCGTCTCCAGATTGTCGTCGATCAGACTTCAGACCTATTTTTAGAAATTTTCCTGGCGGCGGGCGCTTGTGTCAATCTCACAGTGCTGCAACGCGTCCCCGCCGGGCGAGAGGCGGCTTTCACAGGCCGTTTTTATTTGAAGCGCCATGCCGATCTCGAGGTGCTCACGTTCGCCGCGGGTGGAGCGGGGACGGCCCGCAACGACCAAGAGATATTTTTCGAAGAAGAGCACGGATTTTGTTCCTTGAAGGGCCTCTCGGTGCTTGAAAATACATCGCAGATTTTTCACCGCGTGTGGGTGCATCATCAAGCTCCTCACTGCACCAGCCGGCAATTTTTCAAAAACATCCTGGCCGACAAATCCCAGTCCGATCTCGACAGTCTCGTTTATGTGCACCGAAATGCGCAAAAGTCCGATTCGCGGCAGCTCAATCGGAATCTACTTTTATCGGATGACGCCCAAGCCCACACGCGGCCCCAGCTCAAGATTGACACCGATGATGTGTCCTGCACGCACGGCGCCAGCGTCGGCCAGCTTCAAAATGAGGAGCTTTTTTATCTTCAAAGCCGGGGATTGTCGGATCGAGAGGCCAGGTATCTATTGACGTATGGTTTCGCGAAAGAAGTCCTGGAGGATTTGAAAGACACGGCGCTCCGCGGCGATCTTGAGCGGGTGCTCGCCGGTCAGATCCAGGAACTGGTGGCGCGGTGTTAAACGGAGGTCTGGGGCGCAAGGATTTCCCGATGCTGGGGAGCCGCATGAACGGCAAGCCGCTCGTGTATCTTGACAATGCCGCCTCCACGCAGAAGCCGAACGCCGTGATCGACCGCATGAGCGAATTTTACAAAAAAGAGTACGCCAACGTGCGCCGCGGCGTGTATACGTTTAGCCAGCTCTCCACCAACGAGTGCGAACGGGTGCGCGAGCGGCTTAAGAGTTTTTTAAACACCCGCGAAACTTCGGAAATCATTTTCACAAAAGGCGCCACAGAAGCCATCAACCTCGTGGCGGCCGGTTACGCGCGAGAGCTCTTAAAACCCGGCGATGAAATCCTCATCACCGAGATGGAGCATCACGCCAATATCGTGCCGTGGCAGGAGGTCTGCCTGGAAAAGGGCTTGATTCTAAAAGTGGTTCCGGTGACCGATCGGGGAGAGATTGATCTCGATGAGTTTCAAAAAAAACTGGGAGCGCGCACTTACTTCG
This sequence comes from uncultured Planctomycetia bacterium, assembly GCA_964372765.1. Taxonomy (GTDB): domain Bacteria; phylum Omnitrophota; class Gorgyraeia; order 2-02-FULL-51-18; family CAYJSE01; genus CAYJSE01. The sequence goes on from CAYJSE010000020.1 coordinate 19,242, forward strand.
TGGCCGTTACGCATATTTCCAATGTGTTGGGCACCGTGAACCCGGTGCGTGAGATCGTCAACCGTGCGCATCACGCAGGCGCCGTGGTGCTGGTGGACGGGGCTCAAGGAGCGCCGCACTTGAAAATCGATGTCCAGGAGCTGGACTGCGACTTTTACTGCTTTTCGGGGCATAAGATCTACGGCCCGACGGGTATCGGCGTCCTGTACGCGAAAAAGAAACACCTCGAGGCGATGCATCCGTATCAGTTTGGCGGCGACATGATTGAGTCGGTGACTTTCGAGAAGACGACGTTTGCGAAGCCGCCGGCGAAGTTTGAAGCGGGTACGCCGCCGATCGTGGAAACCATCGGCTTGGGCGCGGCGCTCGATTATCTCGAGGGCTTGGGCTTCGATAAAATCCATGCCGAAGAAGCGGCGCTCTTGGACTACGCGACGAAGCGACTCGGAGAAGTGCCCGGTCTTAAGATCATCGGTACGGCGCACGAGAAGGCGAGTCTCGTTTCATTTACGCTCGAAGACGTGCATCCGCACGACATCGGCACCGTGCTGGACCAAGAGGGCATCGCGATCCGCGCGGGGCATCACTGCGCGCAGCCCCTGATGCGCCGCTTCGGCGTGGCCGCCACCGCTCGCGCATCGTTCGCGTTTTACAACACAAAAGAAGAAGTGGATAGTTTGGTGAAAGCGTTGTATAAAGCGATTGAGATATTTAAATGATGAACTGCCAATGGCCATTGTCATTGCGAGGAGCGCAGCGACGAAGCAATCTTTGCGCAAAGATTGCTTCGCTTCGCTCGCAATGACGGTGATGGACAAATCTATCCCGGAAGTCCGCCTGGATGATCTATACCAGGAAGTGATCCTGGATCACAACCGACGGCCGAGAAATTTTGGGAAGCTGGAGGGCGCCAACGCTTATTCGCACGGCTACAATCCTCTGTGCGGAGACGACTACCATGTGTATTTAAAAATCGCCCCCGGCGATACAATAGAGTCTGTGAAGTTTGAGGGCCAGGGTTGCGCCATTTCCAAGTCCAGCGCTTCGATGATGACAGCGATGATTGAAGGAAAAAGTATCGACTTCGTGCAAAATTTGACAAGCGGCTTTGTCGGTATGTTGACTAAAGACGAAATTTCGAAGGATGAGATAGATCAGCTGGGCCGGTTAAAGATTTTTGAGGGCGTAAAACAGTATCCAGTTCGAGTAAAATGTGCCACCCTAGCATGGCACGCTCTTCAGGATGCTATTAAAGATTATAAATCAGTTCATTGAAACAGTAGTGTTCGACGGGTCCTGCCGCTCGGCAGCCCCAAACTTGTCTTAACAGGAGGTTAAAATGGATACTGTGCAAATTACGGCGGAAGTGACACCGAATCCGAATACGTTAAAATTCAACGTCAACAAGACGCTTCTCGAGTCGGGTTCGCTCAACTACCCCGACAAGCAGAAAGCGCAGGAGTCGCTTTTGGCGCGGCGGCTCTTTGAGCTGGAAAGCGTTTTGGGCGTCATGGTCGGCACGGGTTTTGTGACGATCACGAAAAATCCGGCGACGAACTGGCAGGGGATGGTCCCAAAGATCATTGAGTCCCTGAAAACGCTCTTGAGTTCCGAGGAGGCGCTGTTTCCCGCCGAGGCGCGCACAGCGGCTGTGGCTTCACCGAGCGCCGGGGCCGCCTGCGGCGACACGGATATCGAACAGAGGATCAAGGAGATATTGGACAATGAGATCCGGCCTGCCGTCGCGATGGACGGAGGGGATATCCTCTTTTATGGTTATAAGGATGGCGTGGTGACACTGCATCTGCAGGGTTCTTGCAGTTCGTGTCCCAGCTCTATCATGACGCTCAAAATGGGTGTGGAAAATCGTCTGCGCGCCGTGATCCCCCAGGTCCGGGAAGTGGTGCAGATTTGAGGTAAGATGTGCTATACTAGCAACAGGGGATTTGTACATTCATATTTTTAAGGGAGGGCAGAGCAGAAAATGAGACGTGTTCGGCGAGCGGTCACGGTTTTTACAATGGCGGCGTTTATACTGTCAGCATCGATTTCAATGGCGGGCGGTCAGGATTACTCTGGTTCCGGGCAGGAAGATCCCAATAAAAAGGTATTGAAAAGTGGTCTTTTGGGTGCCGCGACGGGCGGTATCGCGGCCAGCGCGTCCGGCGGTAAGGCGGGCACCGGCGCTTTGATCGGCGCAGGCACTAACGTAGTCGGAGGCGCGCTGTTGGATACCATCACAAGCTCCCCACCGCCGGCGCAACAGCAGCCTGTGTACTACCAACAAGCTCCCATACAGCAGCAACAACAGCCTGCTTATGCGCAAAGTCAGCCGGTGTATTACCAGCAGCAAGAACCTCAGCCGGTCTATGCGCAACCCCAGCCGGTGTACTACCAGCAGGCTCCTCCGCGCGAAGATCCCAATAAAAAGATCCTTAAAAGCGGTCTTTTGGGCGCCGCGACCGGCGCCATCGCGGCTAGCGCGTCCGGCGGTAAGGCGGGCAAGGGCGCTTTGATTGGCGCGGGCACTAACGTCATCGGCGGCGCGCTGTTGGATAGCTTGACTGGCGGCTCGTCACAGCCCCAACCCCAACCGGTGTACTATCAACAGGCCCCGGCGCAGTATTCTTCGCAACAGAGTTCCTCGACGCAACCCAAGAAAAGAATCCTACGCCGTTACGATTCTCAAGGGAATATTGTCGCCGAAGAAGAAGTTTGGGAGTAATCTACCTCGATCATCACGCCACAACGCCGGTGGACGCGCGAGTCCTCAGGGCATTGTGGCCTTTTTATTCCAAAAAGTTCGGCAACGCGGCGAGCTCCACGCATCCGCTAGGACTTGAAGCCAAGCGCGCCGTCGAAAAAGCGCGTCTCGAAGCCGCCCGGCTTATCGGCGCTCAACCCAAAGAGATCGTTTTCACAAGCGGCGCCACCGAATCCAACAATCTCGCCCTAAAAGGCGCGGCCCTTGCCCGCCGAAATCGCGGAAATCATATCATCACTGTGGTGACCGAGCACAAATCGGTGCTCGACCCCTGCCGGAGACTGGAGTTTGAAGGTTTTAAAGTCACGTTTTTGCCGGTGCGACACGAGGGTCTGCTGGATCTCGGGGTGTTGGAGAAAGCCATTCGGCGGGGGACAATTCTGGTTTCCGTGATGATGGCCCATAATGAAACAGGAGTGATTCAACCGATTGCCCGGATAGCGGAAATTGTCCGTCGTCGGGGCGTTTTATTTCACACAGACGCCGCGCAAGCTGTTGGAAAAATCCCTGTGGATGTCAAAAAACTGGGGGTGGATTTTTTATCATTCACCGCGCATAAGATTTATGGTCCGAAGGGCGTGGGGGCGTTGTATGTTCGAGAAAAAAGGGTATTGGTTCCCCAGATGGACGGCGGGGGTCACGAAATGGGTTTTCGTTCCGGCACCTTGAATGTTCCGGGGATCGTGGGGTTTGGGGAGGCATGCCGTATTGCCGGCAAAGTGATGAATCTCGAGTCCGCCCGAATCCAAAAGCTTCGGGACCGCCTATTGGCCGGCCTAATAAAGGAATTGGGTAATAGGGTAACCCTTCATGGTAACCGGTATAACCGGTTACCGAATAACCTGTATGTAAGTATCGATGTAGCAGGGGCCCTACCTGAACGGCTCTCAAAGATGGGTATCGCCGTATCCACCGGCTCCGCCTGCCTTTCGACGAGTCCCGAAGCCTCGTACGTGCTGAAAGCGATGGGGGTTCCCGAGCGCTTAAGGCGCTCGGTGCTGCGTTTTGGGTTGGGGAGATTCAATACCCGGGCCGAGATAGACCGGGTGATTGAAATAATGGGATTTATGGTAAAATAACTTCTCTTTACGGAGGCGTTATGGCTTTAACACAGGACGAAATTTTAAGATATAGCCGCCATCTGATCATGCCTGAGGTGGGAGTAGAGGGGCAGGAGAAGCTGAAGGCCGCCAAGGTGTTTATGATCGGCACAGGCGGTCTTGGGTCTCCGGCAGCTCTGTATCTGGCGGCGGCCGGGGTAGGCACCCTGGGTTTGATTGATTTTGACGTCGTGGATTTTTCCAATCTTCAGCGCCAGATTATTCACAGTACCAAGAACGTTAATCGACCAAAGGTAGAGTCCGCGAAAGAACGCCTTGCCGAGATTAATCCTAACGTCACGGTGATCACTTACAACGAGCGCCTTTCCAAAGACAATATCATGAACATCCTGGAAGGTTACGATATGGCGCTGGACGGCACCGACAATTTCCAGACTCGCTATCTTTTGAACGACGCATGCGTTTTCATGAAAAAACCTTTTGTGTACGGCAGTATTTTCCGCTTCGAGGGACAGGTGACAGTGTTTGATCCGAGCCGTGGACCGTGCTATCGCTGTTTGTTCGCGGAGCCGCCGCCGCCGGGGATGGTGCCGAGCTGTGCCGAGGGCGGGGTGTTGGGAATTTTGCCGGGTGTGGTGGGTGTGATCCAGGCCACGGAGGTGGTGAAGCTCATCATCGGCAAAGGTGAGCCGCTCATCGGGAGGCTCATGCTGTACGATGCGTTGAAGATGAATTTCCGCGAGGTGAAGTTTCGTAAAAATCCGAAATGTCCCGTCTGCGGTCCAAATCCGACGATCACGGAGCTCGTGGACTACGAGGCATTTTGTGGGTTGACCCGAGGGCAGGAGGCTACCGTGAACGGTTCCAAAGGAAGCATTCCAGAGATCAGCGTCTTCGATTTGAAAAAGAAAATGGATAAAAAGGAAAGATTTGTGCTGATCGACGTACGCGAGACCAATGAGTTCGACATCTGCCGCATTCCGGGCGCGAAGCTGATCCCGCTCGGGAGTGTGACTCAGCGTGCCCACGAGCTCGACAGCGCCGACGAAATCGTGGTTCACTGTCACTTCGGCGGCCGCAGCGCCAAGGCCGTCGAGCAGCTCCAGAAAATGGGTTTTAAGAAGGCTAAAAATCTCGCCGGCGGCATTGACGCCTGGTCCGTAGAGATCGACCCTTCCTGTCCGCGTTACTAGTTTGATGCTCACCTCGAGCGAAGAAATCCAGAAAAACTACGAGCAGATCGGCGAAGCGCTAAAAATCGCCAAGCGTCTCGTGGTGTTGACGCATGACAATCCCGACCCGGACTCCATCTCGAGCGCGGTTGCGTTTGCGTACATCGTCAAGGAAAAGTTCAAGATCCCCACGCGCGTGAAATACGGCGGTATCGTGGGCCGCGCCGAAAATCGCGCGATGATACGGCTTTTGCGTCTTGGGGTGTCGCCGCTTTTGGATTCGGATTTTAAACCGGGCGTGGAGTTTGCGCTGGTGGACTCGCAGCCCAAAACCGGCAACAACTCTTTTCCAAAAAACCGCAAGCCCCTCATCATCATCGATCACCACCCGCTGCGAAAAACCACGAAAGCCGATTTTTTAGACGTGCGCACCGGCTATGGCGCCACGGCGACGATCTTGACGGAATACTTGATCGAAAGCGGCCTCGAGATACCGTCGGGCATCGCGACCGCCCTCTCGTACGGCATCAGCTCGGAAACCCAGGACCTGGGCCGCGAGGCCAACGAGCGCGACATCGAAGCGTATCTAGCGCTTTTCCCGAAAAGCAACAAGAAGCTCTTGGCCGCGATCACACACCCGCGCCTGGCGCGCGACTTTTTTGTGACGCTAAACCGCGCGCTGCATCACACCGTGGTGTACAAAAACGCGTTGGCCACGACGCTGGGCGAAGTGACAAACCCCGATGAGGTTCCGTTTGTCGCGGACTTTATGCTGAAATGCGAGCGCATGTCCTGGGCGATGTGTCTTGGGCGCTACAAGGACAAGATTATCGTCTCGGTGCGTACGACGCACGCGAAAGGCCAGGCCGGCAGTTTCTTGAGGCGTCTCATCGGTAAGCGCGGTACAGCCGGCGGCCACGGCATGATCGCGGGGGGCCAGGTGCTGTGTAGTTCAATGGAGCATGAACGCTGTGTCAAAATTGAGGAAGAGCTGGTCGAAGATTTTTTAAAGAGACTCGGTTATAAAGAGATTGGAGAGACCACGCCGCTTCTGTATAATAGTAATGCCTAAGAGAAGGAGTGTCTATGTCTTCATTGCTCGAAAGTCTGAAATTTTCTTCCCCTAAAGATTTAAAAAATGATTTATCCGAACGCCTGAAAGAAGTCAAAGGCGTGAAGCGTCTTGAATTTTTAATTGAAGGCGAGGCGCTCGAAAACGCCCGCGCGTTTGGCGAGCTTTTGGTGGGCTTAAGGCGCCAAGGCGTGAAGATCCAGCACCGCATTTCAATACAACTTGAGTTTCCGCAGCACGTCTCGCGCCAGAAAGCGCTGGAATTGGTCGGGCGTTTACCGAAAGCGCCGAACGGCTCACTCAGAGTCCGCATCGAGTATTAATCTATGAAGATCAACTTTCAGGTCGCGAAGCCCTCTTTAAGAATTTCGGATCTTTTAGGCGTCGGTGTTTTTGAGGACGAGTCGTTTTTAGACACGAAGCCCTCTGGCAAGCGCGCGACTACCGTATTTCGCGTCGGATTGGGCAAGCGCGAAAAATACTCTCTGCAGAAAGCGCGTGTCGCAGCGGCGAAGTTTCTGGCGCAGGCTAAAAGTCTAAAACGGCAAAACCCAAGATTAGATCTCGATAGCTTCGGCGGCGGTTTTTCTTTGCCCGAGACAGCGGCGGCGTTGGCCGAGGGACTTATTTTCTCGGATTATCGGTTCGATAAGTACAAGTCCAAAAAAAAGGATTCCAAAAAGCCCACGTTTGAGAAAGTCGAGCTCGTTTCCCGCGAATCGCGCCGCGCCGGGGACATCACGCGCGCTTTAAAG
>CAYJSE010000021.1:0-25825 GCA_964372765.1 uncultured Planctomycetia bacterium
TGGCAGCCGGAGAAACCCTACTACTTGTCTACGACCAAACTGGTGTCTTTGGTGAATAACCAGACGGGTATGGACTATGTCGCCAATGCTTTGCAGGCGGTGCAGGCTCTCTTAAACCCTGAAAGTCAGGATATCTATGCTTTCTCTTGGTCATTTGGAGCAGGAGTTTTGACTCTCAATATCGATCTGCAAAAAATGATGACTGGCCGGTATGGTTTATATCAAGTGATAGCGTTTCAGCCAATCAAAGCATCCAGTGTCGCGCTGACTGTCAATCTTGAAACAGGAGAAATCACATTTGATTCTCAGATTGTCTCCGCGATCACACGCGCCAGAGAAGAGCTGGCGCGCAAGCTCAGCGTGGCGCTCGCTCAGACGCACGTGAATGGCGTCGCTTACAATTTTATTCGGATATGGGAACCCATCGCGCGTTCTCGGAATGATCTAAAAGAATTTCCAGCGCAACTTCTGGTATCAACGTCGACGCCGGATTACACGATTGATTTTATTTACGATGCCGCCGCTGATTCTTTGGAAGTCTCCTCTTTTGTGGTGAAGAGCTCCGGCGCGGATATTCTCGCCGGGTTGAAATTTGGGTTCACCAGCGCCCGGTGGACGGATTACCGCGTGCTCCAGGACGGCAAAAAGGAAATCTATTTTGAGACGGGCTGGGCAGAAAAGACACGGATCATGGTTTTGATTCGAAATTCGGGGACTATCGAGTCGAGAAGGATTTGGATTTACGATGCCGCCGGCCGTGTCGTGTCGAGAGAAACTCAGCTTTATGACAGCGATGGGCGTCTCAATCGTTCAATAGCCATGACTCTTGGGTACACTACAGCCGGCAACGCGTACAAGATCTCCCAAACTGAAATTTTTTATTTCCCGGGTTCCGGATCCATCCAAAATACGATAGAGAGCAAGTATGGTTTTGTCTATGGGTCCGACGGCCAGGCAAAGCATGTGATATTGGAGGAGCATCAGGTGATCTACGAAGACGCCTACAATCGCTACTACGACGGATACGTCTTTTCACAAAAAGTGAAGCAACGCAAAGATACGATTTACCACTATGATTCCAAAGGCCGCGCAACAGGTTTTGTGACGGACAGCTCAGATGGCTTGGGCCAGAAGACCAGCGTGCAGAAAACTACCTTTATGTACAACAGCTTAGGGAAACAATTTATTCAGAAGCAAGCGGAGACATTTTATTACCCCTCAAGCTCGGACGTCTATGTGCCCCAAAAGACGAGAATCGATACCTACACTTTTCTGAATGGGTCGCAGGACAAGACGGTCCTGAACACACGCGAAGTCATCGAGTATGATCCCTTAGGTAAAATCATCAAGCACACGCTCATCACCTATAAGTACGATGCAAACGGCAAACCAATGGGAGCATCTTACCAGGATTTGATGAAGCCCACGAACGATCCCCACGCCTTGGTCCTACAGGAACTGGAGCAAAAAAATCAGATGCTCGAGGAACAAAAAGCTCAAGATTCCAAAACTGCCAACCAGATGGCCAAAGACGATCCAGCCAAACTGCTCTCACTCTAGTCAAGGCTAAAGCTCTTGGCCTCTTTTTTAGCCTGTGTTATAATCATCATAACTTATTTATTTATAAATAGTTATGATATGACTATCACTTTAAGGCATGTACTGTTCCGTTTAGCCGCACTGTCATTGCGAGCTCCGCCCGCCAAAGGCGGGTCCGCCTCAGGCGGAAAGGGAGCGAAGCAATCTCGCTCTTAAAAACGAGATTGCTTCGTCGCTGGCGCTCCTCGCAATGACACGCTGAGGAGATTACATGCCTTAAAGTGATAGTCATGAGTTATGAATCATAAAAATAAAATCCGCGCTCAAATTCTAAGAAAACTCCGGGACTTGTCCTCCCGAGAAAAATCTAGGCGGGACTCTGTCTTAAAAAAGAAGCTTTTTCGGCTTGAGATATTCCGGAAAGCAAGGTATCTTTGTCTTTACGTATCCCTGCTGAGGGAGGTCGATACCACTCGGATTATCGATAGAGTACTTAAAGATCATAAGAAAGTATTTATTCCATTAACGAATCTCAAGGAAAACAGAATCGAGTTTTACGCGATCAAGAGTCGAAAAGAGTTAACGCCCGGTGTGTTGGGGATTTTAGAGCCGGCGGCCAGGAAATCGAGGCGGCTGGATTTGCGAAAGCTGGATTTGGTGATAGCGCCAGGCGTAGCGTTTGATAAAGAGGGTTATCGATTGGGCCGCGGCGGTGGGTTTTATGATCGGTTTTTGGAAAAATTGAAAGGACGTGTGCCGGTAGTGGCATTGGCGTACGATTTTCAGGTTTTGGAAAAAATACCGCATGAAAAACATGATCAGAAAGTGAATATCGTAATAACCGCATGAATCTGGCATTCATTTTAATCCTTACCGTCGTCGGTCTTGTCTTTGGCCTTCTTTTTTTCTTTCTCGGTTATTTTTTCAGGAAAAAAGTAGCTGAGAAGCGTATCCGCACAGCCGAGATACAGGCGGATCATATCGTCGTTTTGGCGCGCCGCGAAGCGGAGGAAAAACGCAAGGCGCTGGATAAAGAATCGAAAACCTATCTCTCCAAAGTCCAGGCCGATTTTGAAAATCAGGTGGCCCAGACCAAACGTGATCTTGAAAGCCAAAAGAATCTTTTTTCTTCCAAGGAAGAGATTCTCGAGAAAAAGCTAGCGCTGGCCGACAAAAAGGAAAAAGAGTCCCTCTACAAACTCCAGGAAGCGAATTTTAAAGAAGAGGATTTAAAGAAAAAAGAATCTGAGTTGGCGAAGCTCTTTGACGAAGAGCGCGCGAAGCTGCAAAAGATCTCAGGGTTGGGCGCCGAAGAGGCGCGCGTGCAGCTTTTGCACCGTATCGAGATCGAGCTTCGCGTGGAGTCGAGTCGCAGAATCCGTGAGGTGGAGTCCGAAGCGCGGAGCATCGCCGAGGAAAAGGCCAAGAAGATTATAGCCCAAGCGATCATGCGTCTATCGGCGCAGTACACGATGGATACGACGACAACCACGCTGCAGCTGCCCAGCGAAGAAATGAAGGGCCGCATTATCGGTAAAGACGGACGCAATATCCGTACTTTCGAAACGCTCTCCGGCGTGGATCTTGTGATCGACGACACGCCGCAGGTGGTGACGCTGTCGGCGTTTGACGGCGTGCGGCGCGAAGCGGCGCGTATCGCTTTAGAAGAGCTTGTGACAGACGGACGCATAAACCCAGCGCGTATCGAGGAAGTGGTGCAAAAGGCGAAGCGCGGGATGGAAGATATTTTAAAAGAGGAGGGTGAAAAGGCGATTTTAGAAGCACAGCTCTCCAATGTGCACCCGGAAATGGTGAAGCTTGTGGGGCGGCTGAAATTTAGGACGAGTTACGGGCAAAATGTTTTGGCCCATTCGCTCGAGGTGGCGCAGGTCATGAATGTATTTGCCGGGGAGCTAAAGCTCGATCCGGCGCTGGCGCGGCGCGCGGGATTTTTGCATGATCTGGGAAAAGCTGTGAGTTCCGAAGTGGAGGGGCCGCATGCCTTGATCGGCGGCGAGCTGGCGCGGCGCTACGGTGAGCATCCGGACGTGATCCACGGGATTGAGGCGCATCACGAGGATATTGAGATGAAAAGCGTGTGGCCGATGCTGGTGCAGGCCGCCGACGCGGTGAGCGCGGCACGCCCCGGCGCCAGAGCTGAAAGCTACGAGAATTACGTGAAGAGGCTTGAGAAGCTCGAAGAAATAGCCGACAAGCATCCGGGCGTGGAAAAATCTTTTGCGATTCAGGCGGGACGTGAAATACGCGTGGTCGTGAAGCCCGACCGTGTGGCCGAAGACGCGATGCCCGCTTTAGCCCGAGAGATCTCCAAAGAAATCGAAAAAGCTCTTCAGTTTCCAGGTCAAATCAAAGTGACCCTCATCCGAGAAACCCGCGTTACCGAAACCGCCAAGTAGTGATCTTTGTGTTTGGATTGACAACTTATATTTTTCAATGTAAATTATAACCATGATTAAGAGACAGATAAAACTTCCGGAGAGCCATAGTTTCTTTCTTTTTGGACCGCGACAAACCGGCAAAAGCACATTGCTGCGCCAGGTATTTGACGAGTCTCACACGCGGTACTATGACTTGCTAAAGTCAGATGAATACGTACGCTTGTCTACTAACCCTTCGGCTTTTCGCGAAGAAATATTGTCCAGAAACGAAAAAATCACTCACATTGTTGTCGATGAGATTCAACGCGTTCCGGAGCTCTTGAACGAGGTTCACTTTATTCTTGAGCAGAAAAAGCCACCCTATTTTATCTTGAGCGGATCCAGCGCCAGAAAACTGAAGCGCGCGCATTCCAACCTGCTTGCCGGCCGGGCTTGGACCTACCATCTTTATCCTCTGACTCACCAGGAATTATCAGATCAATTCCATCTGGATAAAGCGCTTAATTTTGGGACATTGCCCAGTGTTTATCTCTCCGGCGGAGATGAGGAAGCGCGAAGAACGCTGCGCTCTTATGTAGAAACTTATTTGAAAGAGGAGATTCAGCAGGAGGCGCTCGTCAGAAATCTGGGAAATTTTTTGCGGTTTTTGGCACTGGCCGCGGATGAAAATGGAAATATTATCAACTATTCCAGCATCGCCCGAGAAACAGGCACGTCGTACAATACCGTTAAAGATTATTTTCAGATTTTGGAAGATACGCTGGTCGGTTTTACGCTGCTGCCGTACTCTAAGTCGACTCGTACGCGCTTGGTCAAGCATCCGAAGTTTTATTTTTTTGATACCGGTGTCTACCGGGCCCTCACGAAAAAAGTATCCGTCAATTTAGAAAGAAAAACTTCGGACTACGGAAGGGTTTTTGAGCATTTTGTGATCGCGGAGATGATCCGTCTTGAATCTTACCGTGAGCTGGACTATAAGTTTTCTTTTTACCACAGCTCCAATCATGCGGAAGTGGACTTGATCGTCGAGACTCCCAACGGCAGGGTCTGCGCGATCGAAATCAAGGCGACAGACAATCCGAATTCCAGTCAGACTCGAGGTCTTCGGTCTTTTGCCGAGATTTGTCCCAGGGCGGAGCTTTATTTAGTGTGCTTGGTTCCGCACAGAAGGGAATTCAACAGGGTATCTATAGTGCCGTGGCAGGAAATGTTTAAAATTTTTCTTCCGTGATAAAAATTTTAATCTTAGGCGATGTGGTGGGGGAGCCGGGACGCAAGGCCGTGGAGCATCTTGTGCCGGCGATGAAGTTTACCGGCGAGATTGATTTCGCGGTCGTGAACGTCGAGAACTCCGCCATGGGCATGGGGATCACGGAAACGCTCGCGAAAAGCTTCTTTAAAAATGGCTGTGACATCCTCACCACCGGTGATCATATTTTTGACAAGCGCCGGGAAGTTGAGGAGTACATTAAAAAAGAGCCGCGGCTTTTGCGCCCGGCCAATTATCCGCCCGGAGTTCCGGGCAATGGGTCGTGCGTTGTGGATTTCAAGGGCATGAAAATCGGGGTTGTCAACGCGTGCGGGCAGGTTTTTATGAGGTACCAGTACGCTTCACCCTTTTACGCGGTGGACGCGGAGCTTGAGAAGTTTAAATCGGACGGCGTGCGGGTCATTCTCGTGGATATTCACGCCGAGGCCACCAGCGAAAAAATAGCTCTTTCCTGGCATCTCGACGGACGCGTCAGCGCCGTGGTCGGCTCACACACGCATGTGCAGACGTCCGACGAACGCGTCTCGGCGCGCGGGACGGCGTGCCTCACGGATCTCGGCATGTGCGGGCCGCATGACTCGGTGATCGGATTCAATAAAGAAAAAATTATTCAAAAATTTTTGACGCAGATGGGGTCCCGCAATGAGGTCGCCGAGGCGGATATAAAAATCTGCGGCGCCATTGTCAGTATCGATGAGCGTACGGGTAAGGCGATCGACATCAAGCGCGTGCGTAAAAATTATCCGTGACTAAAATCCTCGCTGAAGAACGTCGTGTGTTCACCGTAACGGACCTGACGCGGAATATCCGGTTTATTCTCGAGGAAAAGTTCTCCAATCTGTGGGTCGAAGGCGAAATCTCGAGTTTTAAACTCCACAGTTCGGGCCATATGTATTTTTCTCTCAAGGACGAAGAATCCCAAATCCAGTGCGTGATGTTTCGAGGTTCCAGCGCGTCGGTTAAATTTGAAGTCACGGACGGATTGAAAGTCATGATCTTTGGACGTGTCAGTGTGTATGCGGTGCGCGGTAATTACCAGCTCTACGTCGAGCGCATGGAGCCAAAAGGTTTGGGCGCGCTGCAACTGGCATTTTTACAGCTGAAAGAAAAGCTTCAAAAAGAGGGTCTTTTTGACACGGCCCGTAAAAAAGAGATTCCATATTTACCTGAACGTATCGGGATCGTGACCTCGATCGATGGGGCGGCCCTGCGTGATATCCTGCATGTGCTGGACCGGCGTTTTCCCGACGTGCATGTTTTGATTTACCCCGTGCCGGTGCAGGGCAAGGAGGCCGCGCTGGCGATTTCACGAGCGATTGATGATTTTAATGAATATAAAAATGTGGATGTGTTGATCGTGGGTCGTGGAGGTGGCAGTCTCGAGGATTTATGGGCATTCAATGAAGAAGTCGTGGCGAGAGCCATTGACCGGTCGAAAATCCCCGTGATTTCCGCTGTCGGTCACGAGGTGGACTTTACGATCGCGGATTTTGTGGCGGATATTCGGGCCGCCACGCCTTCAGCGGCGGCCGAAATCGTGCTTCCACGCCGGGAGGATCTTCTCGAAACCATGGCAGTGCTCCAAAAAAGGCTCTTTCAAGCTTTTCGAGCCCAACCGGAGATGTTTTCCCAGCGCCTGGATGAGCTAAAAAAAAGGTTGGCCGTGGCCGTCCGAACGCTGATAGAATTGAGCTTTAAAGAGCTTTCCGGGTTGATGGGGAAACTGGAAGTGTTGGGGCCCCTGTCGACGTTGAGGCGCGGTTTTAGCGTGACACTCAAAGAGCCGGGCGGCGCGCCGATTGTGGATGCGCGGTCTGTGCGGCCAGGCGATCGGATCCGGACGCGGTTAGCCAAAGGTTTTTTGATTAGTAAAGTGGAGTAAATTTTTCCATGAAAGACACACCCGAAAAAATTTCATTTGAAGCGGCCTTAAAAAAACTCGAATCCATCGTGCAAAATCTCGAAGAGGGCAATCTTCCGCTGGAGGAGGCCTTGAAGCATTATGAGGAAGGCGTGCGTCTAGCCGATATTTGCACCAAGCGCCTGACGGAAGCCGAAAAGCGCGTCGAAATTTTGATGAAAACGAGCGGCGGAAAGTTTAAGACAGTCCCCTTTGAAGAAACGAAAGAAATCCAGGCCAAAAAGAAGAAAGGTTAATCTGTCATTGCGAGGCCCAAAGGGCCGAAGCAATCTTTGCGCATAGATTGCTTCGTCGCCTATGGCTCCTCGCAATGACAATGGAAGCCATTGAATCTCAATCTTTACCTAAAAAAACAGACTGCAAAGATTGATAAGGCGCTTGACGCTTATCTGCCTAAAAAAGGGGAGGTTCCGTCGAAACTTCATCAGGCGATGCGCTACGCGGTTTTAAACGGCGGCAAGCGCCTGCGGCCGATCCTGGTTTTGGAGGCCTGTCGTGCTGTGGGCGGCGATGAGCGTGACACGATGCCGGCCGCGTGCGCGATCGAACTTTTACACAACTATTCGCTGGCGCACGACGATCTGCCGTGCATGGACAATGACGATCTTCGCCGCGGACAGCCAACCTGTCATAAAAAATACGGCGAGGCGACGGCGCTTTTGGTGGGGGACGCGCTGTTTGCGTTGGCCTTCCGGATTTTGAGTACCACCAACGGACATGCGGGCGCGCATTGGCGTAGACAGCTCGAAGCCGCGCACGGAATCGCCGGAGCCGTAAGTCACTTCGGCATGGTCGGCGGTCAGGCCATGGATATCGAGTATCGGGGAAAAGAGTTGGATCTACCGAGCGTCGAGTACATCAATACGCACAAAACGGGCGCGCTCATCGCGGTATCCGTAAAAACAGGGGCGCTTTTGGGCGGCGGCACGCGGCGCGAGGTCGAGGCGCTGCATCACTTTGGGGGGATCCTGGGATTTTTATTTCAGGTGGTGGACGATGTGTTGGACAAAGACGGCTATGCCAAAGTGGTTGGCGTTTCCGAAGCGATGGAAGAGGCGCGAGAGCTGGCAAAAAAAGCCAAGCGTGAAATCGCGTTTTTGGGGAGCAAAGCCGGGCGATTGAGCGCGATCGCGGATTTTGTCGTGGAGAGAAAAGCGTGACACGGGAACTTTTAGAAAAAATACAAAGTCCTGAAGACTTGAAAAAACTTTCGGCGTCTGAACTGCCGAAGCTTGCGTCCGAACTGCGCGCGTATATCCTGGAAGTGGTTTCCGAAAATGGCGGGCATCTCGGGGCGGCGCTCGGCGCCGTGGATTTAACGGTGGCTTTACACTATTTTTTCTCCACGCCGAAAGACACCGTCGTCTGGGACGTGGGTCATCAGGTGCACGCGCACAAGATTTTGACGGGTCGCCGCGAGGCGTTTCGGACGTTTCGTAAAGAGGGGGGCTTGAGCGGATTTTCCAATAAAGACGAGAGCGTTCATGACCCGTTTACGACAGGCCACGGAGGCACGTCCATTTCAACGTCCTTAGGGATCGCGGTGGGTCAGCGTATCGGCAGACCGAAAGAACAGCGTGGCAAAGTGATCGCGGTGATCGGCGACGCGTCACTTGTGAGCGGCATGGCGTTTGAGGCGCTGAACCACGCGGGTCATTTGAAAGAAAAGCTTCTTGTGATCTTAAACGACAATGAGATGAGCATTTCTCCGACCGTTGGCGCGTTTAACCGTTATCTCAACAAAATCATTTCGAGTCCACTCTACAATCATCTGCGCAAGGACATTGAGGGCGCTTTGCGCAAGATGCCCAAAGTCGGCGAAAAAATGGTGCGCACAGCCAAGCGCGTCGATGAGGGTCTGAAAAGTCTCTTTATCCCGAATGTTATCTTCGAGGAAATGGGTTTTCGCTATTTCGGTCCTCTGGACGGTCACAATATCCAAGGACTTTTGCAGATTTTGAGCAATATTTCAAAAATCGACGGACCGGTACTTTTGCATGTCGTGACGAAAAAGGGCAAGGGGTACGGGATTGCCGAGACGGATCCCGAAAAGTGGCACGCTTCGACGCCGTTTTGCGTCGAGACGGGGAAAGTAAAGTCAGCATCCACGACGCTCACCTACACCAAAGTGTTTGGCCAGGCGATGACGGAACTCGCTGAAAAAAATCCTAAAATCGTCGCGATCACGGCCGCGATGTGCGACGGCACCGGGCTCATGGAGTTTTCAAAAAAATTTCCGGACAGGTTTTTCGATGTGGGTATCGCCGAGGAACATGGAGTTTCTTTCGGCGCTGGCTTGGCGAAGGTGGCTCTGAGACCCGTGGTGGCGATCTACTCCACCTTTTTACAGCGCGCGCATGACCAGATCTTGCACGATGTGGCGCTTCAGGAGTTGCCGGTGATCTTTTGCCTGGATCGCGCCGGGCTTGTGGGCGAGGATGGGCCGACGCATCACGGCGCGTTTGATCTGGCGTATTTAAGAAAAGTGCCCGGCATGACGCTGATGGCGCCGCGCGACGCGCGTGAGCTTCAAAAAATGCTCGAATTTTCTGTTTCTCACACTCAGGGACCCATCGCGATGCGTTATCCGCGCGGGGCCGTGGCGGAGGAAAGCTCTTCGGTTTTAAGAAACGTGGCGCCTCAGGCCGTGATGCATGGAAAAGCGGAAATTTTGAGGGAGGGCCGCGAGGTTTTGTTTGTAGCTATCGGCAGTATGGTGTACACGGCGTACGAGGCGGCATTGCTGCTCGAACGTGAAGGCATCGAGGCCACGGTGATCAACGCGCGCTTTGCCAAACCCTTGGACGAGAGCACAATCGCGCGCTACGCGTGCGAGGCGCGGCTCATCGTAACGCTCGAGGAAGGGACACTTGTTGGCGGATTTGGCGACGCAGTGCTAGAATGGATATCCAGGTCCGAGTTTTCCACGGCCGTGAAGGTTTTGACACTGGGAATTCCAGACCGGTTCATCGAGCACGGAAAGCGCGAAAATCTGCTCGAACGTTTGGGACTGAGTCCCACAAAAATTAAGGAGACCGTGATTCAGTCTTTGAAAGAGGTTCATGCCTAAAGCGATCTCCAACGGAAATCTCGCGCTGGTGAACGGCGCCATCACGTGGGCGATCGAGTCTTCGGGGACTCACACTCGGCCTGACGAAAAGCTGCTATTCGCCGCCTGTTATCCCATCACGCCGGTCAACGAAGTCACGGAATATTTCGGACGTATCTCCAAAGAAATCGGGGCCTGTTTCATTCAAGGTGAGAGCGAGGTGGCTTGCGGCAATATGGTGATCGGTGCCGCGTCGGTCGGGGTCCCGGCGGTCACGGTGACTTCGAGTCCGGGCATCAGCCTGATGCAGGAGGCAATATCCTACGCGGCGGGCATGGAACTGGGCGGCCGTGGGCTTTTGTACGTGGACGTGGTGCGCGGAGGTCCGGGGCTTGGCAATATTCAGGGCGCGCAATCCGATTTCAATCAAGCCGTTTTGGGCGGCGGTCACGGGGATTACCAAAATTTAGTGTTGGCTCCGGCGTCCGCGCAGGAAATGTACGATTTTGCGCGGCTCGCGATGCGACTATCCTACCAGTATAAAGTCCCCGGATTTATTTTGACGGACGGCTATGTGGGCCAGCTGAAGGAAGAATATACGATTCCGGATCGCGTCGAGCCCGTTGAAACGCATTTATCCGACGATGTGCGCACCTCGATCTACGTGCGCGAAGGTGTCCTGGAACAGCACAATTGGAAGCTCTTCCAGCGCTTTGAACTTTTAAAAAGAAACACCGTGCTTAAAAAACTTTCTGTGACGCCCTACCGTTTGGAAGATTCCGAAGGGGATGCCGAGATCGTGCTCGTGAATTACGGGATTTTTTCGCGCATCGGGAACGCGATCGTCGACCGCGCGCGTTCGCAAGGACTGCGTGTGGGTCAGGCGAGTCTTAAAGTTTTAAACCCGTTTCCGGAAGAGGAGTTGAAAGAAATCGTCCAGCGTTTCGGAGCGCTCTACGTGATGGAGGGCAGTATCGGACAGCTCGAGTCCCGCGTGCGCACGTGTGTGGGAAATATTCCGATCGTGGGCGCTTGTCAAAGACCCGGCGGAACGCTGCCCAACGAGAGAGAAATTCTGCAGGATCTCGAGTATCTCTCGAAAGAAATTAAAAGACCCAAATTTCAATCGGCCTTTCTGGCGCATCAAAAGTCCCTCAGTTTCAATCCGATTTTTAAGACCAACCGCGGTGAGCGGTTTGGGAAGATATCCATCGAGTCTTCGACGCATGATACTGAATACGAAGCCGGTATGGAAGGGAAGGCCGGGGAACTGCGGAAGCCCGAGTCGATGACGAATAAAAATATGTACTACTGCGCGGGCTGTGATCACAAACATAGCACGGAAGCACTGGGCAATATCTTTGATAAACTAAAAAGTTTCGAAGTGACGCTCTATTCGCCGGTGGGATGTTCGATCTTCCTCTACGATTTTTTTAAAAAAGACCGCATCCACAATATCCAGGTGCCGCACGGACGTGGGCCCGCCGCGGCGTCCGCCTCCAAGCGCGCGAAGCCGGGCTCGATTGTGATCTCCTATCAAGGGGACGGTGACGCGATGGATATCGGGCTGGGAGAACTCTTGCACGCGGCCTCACGCGGCGAAAAAATCACGTTTATCATCATCAACAACGGCACCTACGGCATGACGGGCGGACAACTTTCGGCTACAACGCCGCTGAATCAGTTTTCCAAAACCACTCCCAAGGGCCGCAAGCCGGAGGAAACCGGATTTCCGATTGACCTGTCGCAGCTTTTACATCGAAACGGGGTTTCCTACTATCGCCGCACGCTGCTGGGGACTCCCGAATCGAACCAGCAGTTTGCCGGCTTTTTACAGCAAGCGATGCTGCATCAGCTGAAAGGCACAGGCACGTCGGTGATCGAGGTGATCGCGACCTGTACCGAGCATCAGAGAGCCCCGCATGAAATCCAAGAGGCTTTCAAGACGGCCGGTAAAAAGTTGCACCAGATTTCCTTAGCGAAGGAGTATAGCTCGAAAGTGATGCCCGAGACATTTCCGCTGGCCGTCGGCTGGGGGGAGGATTTTGAAGATCCGGCGAAGAGTCTAGAGGAAATCACGGCTGAAATAAAAAATGTCGGTCAAGGTATTCCAATACAAGAAGCGTTCGGCCAGTTTTTGAAAACCATCGACACGATGGGTCTTGTGGTTCGCGAACCCGCCGCGGTGTCCGCGCCCGTCGCGCAAGAGATGCGGTTTTATCTATGCGGAGAGGGTGGGCAAGGAATCCAGTCCTTGGCTGATATCCTGATGAAGATGGGGATCACGAAATACGCGCATAATTCCCCGTGGTATGAGCCGGAGGTGACGAAAGCGCGCACTGTGGCCGCGGTGACTTTGTCCAATCATCCGTTTGCGAATCCCAATATTCAAAGCGGTGAAGCGGATTGTCTCGTGTGCATGACGCCCCTGATGTATCTTGAGAGACTGCATTTTGTTAAAAAAGGCGGTACTGTGATTTTTGATAGTTCCGGTGGTGAGCTTAAAAATGGCGCGGCTGGCTACGAACTGGTCAATGTGCCGGCGATGAATCTCGCCTCGTCGGAGCTTAAAGAACGTCGCAGCGCCAACATCGTGCTCTTGGGGGCGCTCAACGCGACACTCAAGATTTTTGATGATGAAATCGTGGAGCAGACGATACGACGGAGTATCCCGAGGGCGGCGGATCTGAACGTGCAGGCTTATCGGCTGGGACGGAACTACGTTACTTCCGGATTCTTACGAGGTCGTTGACCTCGATTTTCTTTCCCTGAATCAGATCCTGAATATTGCAGGCGGTCATCGTGTCGCGGATTTCTAGCACTTTCAGTGTCGCGATTGCGCTGCCGTCTTTTTCGACTGAAAAAAGCATATTGTCCTTAATCTGATTCACGCGTCCCAAATCCACGACCACAAATCCGTGGTCATCGTTGATGGATAAAATTTTACCCTCGTTCTTCGGTTGAGGTTTTTGCGTGCCAGCGTTTTTGCCGACGTTGATGGATCCTAAATCAACCGCGGCCCATTCCTCATCGATTTTCTTCCGGGCGTCTGTAATTGTCTCCTCAAGCGCTATTTTCGCCACGTTGATTTGGGAGATCTTATCCGAGGTGACTTTGTAAAGATCGCGAAAACGCTTTGAGAGAAGCTTATTTTGCTCCGTGAGACGTTTGACTTCATTTTTGAGGTCGGAATCTTTTTCAGGCTGGGCGGTTTGTGACCGAAGGGTTTCCACTTCGCGTCGCAGGGACTCGGTCGATTCTAAAAGATGGTGCTTTTCCTCTTCGGTTTGGTGCAGGACACGCTTGCGTTCGGTTTCCAGTTTCTCTAGAGATTGTTCAAGGTTTTGAATTTCAAGCTTCAGCGCGCGGTTCTGGCTGTGGACTAGGTTCAGGCGGGGCAGGAGAAAAATATTGGCCCCGAAGGATACTCCTAAGACAACCGCACCGACAATCTTAGTCCATCGAATCATATATTGCTATGCTAACAGATCGATTTCTGCGCGTCAACGGGGGCAATTCCTTGACTTTCATATCTTCGCAATCTAGAATGAGTTAGGTTATCATTTTTAATGAATGAAAAAATATTCTAAAGCAGGCTTTGCTTTGTCTTTTTTACTGTCTTTGGCGATGCCAGCCGTCGCTGCTCTTCCTGCCCCGGAAGACAGTCTAAGTCTTTTACAAAGAGAGGTTGTCGACGCCAAAAAAAAATATCAGGAGATCACCCTGAAAAAGGAAGCTTTGGACAAATCCTTGGTCGCAACTGAAAAAATTAAGGAAAGGCCTCCATTCACGGATTTTCTATCGCATCATGCCGGCGAGTGGAGCAACAATATTGTCAATCTTATTCGAGAACCCTATGTAGAGCCGCCGCATGAGAAGGACATTGTTTACAAAGTGGCGGTTTCCGATGATGTTGTTACGCTCGATGAGGCGATCGACATCGGTCTTGAGGGCAATATGCAGCTGCGTTCCTACCTCAAAAAGGTTGAAGTGGCTGAATCGAAGCTGAGCGAGGCCAAGCGGGCGCTATTTCCCACCGTGCAAGCGGTGTGGGAGGAAAACCGGGGCATCGTCGCCCGACGCTACTACAAAGGGCGCAACTACAAACTGAATGTCACACAACCCGTGTTTTATGGTGGTGAATTGCGTCTAACCGTCGATCAGGCGGCGGCCAGTTTAGAGTCAGCTAAGGCCGAATACCGGAAAGCCAAGGGTGAGTTTATCCACCAGGTCAAGACGGCCTACTACGGACGTGTGAAGTCGGAGTACAGCGT
This sequence comes from uncultured Planctomycetia bacterium, assembly GCA_964372765.1. Taxonomy (GTDB): domain Bacteria; phylum Omnitrophota; class Gorgyraeia; order 2-02-FULL-51-18; family CAYJSE01; genus CAYJSE01. Next base: position 14,453 of record CAYJSE010000021.1, read on the forward strand.
ACAATATCAGGAACAGGTTTTTCAGGAGGCCAAAGGAGTCCGAGAGCGTGTTGTCCAAGAACACCAACAAAAGCTGATACCCGAAATTGATTATCTGAATATCGAATCTCAGTACAACCAGATCTATTTTCAGTCCGAATCGGCTAAAAACGACGCGTACTCGGCGGATCTCTTGCTTCACCAAATCTTGGATATTTTACCGGAAGAGCCACTGCCGCTGGATTTAGAGCTTGAGTTTCAAAAAGTGGAGCCAGATTTTCACGAGGTGCTGGATTTCGCGTTGGAAAATAATCCGGAGGTAAAGATTAAAAAGTTTGCTCTCGAGTCCGCCCGGGCCGGTGTGAAGATTTATGATGCCAAGAAGCTCCCCAAAGTTGATTTGAGGGGTTCGTACGGGATGTTGGGGGAGGTGCATAAGGACGATATCGCGATTGAGTTGGACAATCATGATCTCGATCTCGAAAAAGAGTGGTTTGTGGGCTTACAGGGAAGCATGCCGCTTGGGCCGCATTCCGTGGAGTACAGCCAGGTGAAGCATGTGTATGGCCCCACGGTATTGGCACTGACCGGATCGCAAGACCGAAACAATAAGACCACGTTCAATCTTTTTGATCGTTTGTCCGACATTACCGACGGAAAAAGCGCGCAAGCCACGCTTTTCCAGGCCAAAAGCGACTATCAGGGCGCTCAAAACAGTGTCCGCGTGCAGTTAAAAGACGCGTTTTACAATCTACAGAAGTCTTTAATCCAGATTGACGCGGCGTTGTCAAAGATCCGCTATCAGGAAAAGCAAAATAACTTGCTTCGGTATCTGTTGAGTTTGCAAGAAACGACCGCTGCCAACTTGTTGGAAGGGTTGATTGAGGAAGCACAGGATCGGTTTTCATTTATCCAGGCCGTGGTGGATTATCACTTGGCCATTTCTAGTCTCAACGTCGCAACCGGAAAGGCGGGCTACATTGAAGATCAATACTTATCTCGAAAAAATTCGGACGAAACTGCAAGATAAGGAACTCCGAAAGAAGTTTTTAAACCGAAAATTCCTGATGCCGGTGATCGGGAGTATTTTCGCGCTTTTATTTGCGCTGTCTTTTGTGAAAGACCATATCAGCTGCGTGGGTGGATTCCCCATTTACAAAAAATCTAAAAAAGAAGTGACGCCGAAACCGCTGGAGGAAACACCTCTCCCTGTGAAAACCTACAAGGTGGCCAGGGTGAGTTTCCGAGATTCACTGCCGTCGCTCGGCACGATCAAGGGTTTTCGGGAGATTGACCTCAAGTTTCCAGTGAGTGGCGCTGTGGAGTACATCAACTTCAAAGAAGGAGAGCGCATCACGCAAGGGGATATCATCGCGAGTCTCGACCAAAAAGAGGCGCTCTTGAAGCTCGAGTACGCAAAACTCGAGCTCGATAAGCAAACGAAACTCTTTGAGCTTGGGTCCATCGTTGAGTCGAAGTTCAAGCAAAGTGAGCTGGAGTATGAGTCCGCGAAGACGGAGCTCGATAAAACCAATCTCGTGGCGCTTTCTGACGGCTATATCGGTTCGATTGATGTTGACAAGGGGTCTTTTGTCACGCCGCAGGACAAAATCTGCTCATTTGTGGACGTGAAGGACGTCTACGTGGAGTTTGGGGTGATCGAGAAAGACGTCGCAAAAATCAAGGAGGGTCAAAATGTCGAGGTGACGGTAGACTCCTACACGGATGAAGTGTTTAAGGGCCAGGTGGATTCCGTATCTCCTCTGGTGGAAACACGCTCCCGCACCATCGAGGTAAAGTCGCGCATTTCCAATACGGACGAAAAGCTGAAATCCGGCATGTTTGGCCGAGTCAGTGTGCTGGTTTACGAGAAGGAAGAAGCGCTTGTGATTCCGAGTTCGTGTTTTAAGAAAAAAGAAGGTCAGTATTTTGTGTATCTCGTTCATCCGGAGGAAGCGCCCGCTGTTCCGAAGGCACCGCCCAAAGATAAAAAGTCCAAAAAATCGCCCAAGCAGGAAATGCCGGAGGAGCCCAAAGAGCAGCTCGGCACTGTGGAAATCCGGCCGATTGAGATCGCCTACGCGACACCGGACGCGATCGAGATCAAAGAAGGTATCGAAGAAGGCGATAGCGTGATCGTAGATCCCGAGCAGGAATTTCAAGACAAGGCAAAGGTTGAGATCACCGAAACTCAAGAAGGGATTTTCTAAAAAGGTGACGGGATGAGCCTTCCCGACGTCTCTATACGCCGGCCCGTAACCACCTTGATGACGTATGTCGGCGTGCTTTTGTTTGGTCTCATCTCTCTCAAGCTTTTATCCCAGGAACTTTTCCCGCCGATCGTTTATCCGCAGTTGTCGGTGGTGACGCCCTACGAAAACGCCGCGCCCGAAGAAATAGAGACACTGATCACAAAACCTATTGAGGAAGCTATCGGTGGCATTTCGGGCTTAAGAAAAATCGCCTCGACTTCCAAGGAAGGTTTGTCGCTCGTGATCGCTGAATTTGGCTGGAATACGCACATGGACTTCGCGTCGTTGGCCGTGCGCGAAAAAATAGATCTCATCAAAGAGCGCCTGCCGCGTGATTCCCAGGAACCGGTGGTCGTGAAGTTTAACCCGTTTGAACTGCCGGTGATTTCCGTGAGTATTTCCAGCGCGGACCGGACGCCTGTGCAGCTTCGCACGCTCTCTGTCAAGTGGTTTAAAGATGAGCTAGAAAAAGTGCCGGGTGTCGCGTCCGCCAGCGTATCGGGAGGCGCCGAAGAGCAGATCCTCGTCGATGTGGACCAGGCGAAGCTCCGCACGGCCGGTGTTTCGATCGTCGAGGTTTCCGAGGCGATCGGCGCGGCCAACTTAAACTATCCCGGCGGAACGATTAAAGAAAGTTTTTATGAATATCTCGTGAGAACGCTCGGAGAATTCCAGCATGTCGATGAGATCGGTCAGATTCCGATCCACAGGGAAAATCTCGATCGCGACAAAGAAGCGCGCCAGGGGCCGGACGCTGTCGATAGCCCGTCCAATCGTCTGATACTTTTGAAGGACGTGTCCGAAGTCCGCCGGACCGAGAAGCAAAAGACCAGTTTTTCGCGCTTCGATGGCCGTGACAACGTGACAATTTCCATCCAGAAACAAGCCCAGAGCAATACGCTACAAGTGGCTAATCTCGTGAAAAGAAAACTGAAGGAACTGCAGGCGGAACTCCCGAAGGACATCCATATCGACATCGTCTACGATCAGTCAAAATTTATCGAGGAAGCGCTGAACGGCGTGCGTGACGCGGCCATCCAGGGAGGATTTCTCGCGTTTCTCGTTCTACTGGTTTTTTTACGCGATTTTCGAAACTCCACACTGGTGGTTATCATCACACCCGTCACGATCTTGGCGACGTTTACGCTCATGTATTTCCTGGGAATTTCTTTAAACGTGATTTCTTTGGGAGGAGTAGCGCTCGGGGTCGGCATGCTGCTAGATAACGCGGTGGTCGTGATCGAAAACGTGTATCGCCGCTATCGTGATAACCCGGCTTCGGGCATGTCGGCTTCGGCGACAGTGGGGTCGGAAGAAGTGATGGCGCCGATGGTGGCGTCGACCTTGACGACAGTGTCTGTATTTTTGCCGATCGCGTTTGTGACCGGCATCGCCGGACAGATTTTTAAAGAGCTGGCCTGGGTGGTCGTTGTAACTCAGGTGATCTCGGCCGTGATCGCTTTCACGCTTTTGCCGATGCTGATATCCAAAATGGGAGCGAAGTCTTCACTCACCCAGAGGGATATTCACGAAACGAACAAGACTATCCTTGGGAAGCGCCGGTTTTCCCTCGAGGCGGTTCTTGACCTGGCATCCCGACCGATCCGCGCCATCGAGTCCGCCTATGCGCGCGTGCTGCCTACGTTTTTGGAAAATAAGGGCAAATATCTTTTGATCATTCTCGCCCTCTTTGTCGCGAGTCTTTTTGTCTTGGGTTCCATGGACCGCGTGCTTTTACCGAAGGTGGATCAGGGACAGTTTATGGTCAAAATGGATTTGCCGGTCGGTTCACGCGTGGAATTTACAAACGAGATTTCTAAAAAAATCGAGGCCTTTATCCTAAAGCTGCCGGATGTCCAGAGCGCCGCAGTGCTTGTCGGATCGAGCAAAGGCGGCGCTAGCAAGGAGATCATCGAAAGACTCGGTTCTCATCAGGCGCAGATCATCGTGACGCTAAAATCCAACCGCAGGCTTTCCACCGACGATGTAGTCCAGAAAGTGCGTGAGCATTTCGAGCTTTCGGATGCGAAAGCCGCGATCCGCCCCGCAAAGCTGAGTTACATCCTGTACGACAGCGCGTTTAAAGTTGGGAGCGAAAACGACGCACCGATCGTGATAGACATCAAAGGACCGCGTTTGAACGAGCTTGAAAACTTAGCTAAAAAAACACATGAGGAAATCTCGAAGATCCGAGGCATCTATGGGGTCACCGACAGTATTGCCGAAGCATTCCCCGAGACAAAAGCGACCATTGATAAGGACAGAGCCAGTTTTTATCGGCTGAACGTCGTGAACGTGGCCCAGGCCGCGAACATCGCGATCAAAGGCATCGTTTCGAGTAAGTTTAAAGAAGAGGGTAAAGAGATCGATATCCGCGTGCAGTTGCGCGAAGAGGACCGTGACGATTTTAGTAAGCTCGCTCAGTTGACCGTGCATTCGCCGACGGATCTCGAGGTGCCTCTGGGGGATTTTGTGCGCTTCAAAAAGGGTAAAGGCCCGAGCGAAATAAAACGCATTTCTCAAGAACGGACTGTGCAGGTTTACGCCAAAATCTATGGACGAGGCCTCAAAGAAGCAGTGAGGGACGTGGAGACGACCATTCGCCGGCTCAAAGTGCCTGAGCGTTACGAAATCAAGCTCGCGGGTGAAAGTGAAGAGATCCAAGAATCGTTCGCGAGTCTGCAATTTGCATTTATCCTGGCGATCGTGCTGGTGTACATGGTGATGGCTTCGCAGTTTGAATCGCTATGGCAGCCTTTCATTATCATGGCCTGCCTACCGCTGTCTCTTATCGGAGTGGCGCTGGCTCTATGGGTGTCTCAGACTCCGGTCAGTGTGGTTGTAATCTTGGGAGTGATCTTGCTCGGCGGCATCGTCGTTAATAACGGGATTATTTTGATTGATTTTATTAATCAGCTTCGGTCCCAAGGGATGGTGTTGAAAGAAGCTGTGGTTTTAGCGGGTAAAACGCGTTTACGTCCTATCCTCATGACCGCTTTTTCATCAGCGATCGGTCTTTTGCCTCTGGCACTTGGCATCGGCGAGGGAGCCGAACTTCAGTCACCTATGGCGATCGCCGTGATGGGCGGGATTCTCATCGCCACATTTTTAACGCTCGTCGTGATCCCCGCGATTTACATCGGCGCCGATGAATTTTCGGCGCGCATGCGTCAATCCAAGTCTAGGTGATAGGGTGAGTTTACCCGATATTTCGATCCGGCGTCCGGTCAGCGTGCTGATGGCCACGTCGATCATTTTGATTTTCGGCCTCGTTTCGCTTTTAAATCTCCCCGTCGAGCTCTACCCCAATACCAGCTTCGGCCAGATCAGCATCATCATCCAGGTACGCGGCGGGATCCCGCCGACCGAAGTCGAAAATATGGTGACCAAGCCGATCGAGGAAGCGGTCGCGACGGTCAGCAATCTGCAGCAGCTTTTGTCGATTTCCAAGGAGGGCGAAGCGACGATCGTTTTGAGCTTTAACCCCGGCACCGATATGGATTTTGCGGCGCTCGAAGTGCGTGAAAAGTTTGCGAAGGTGAAAAACCTACTCCCTAAGGAAATCGAAAAACCGATCATCGCCCAGTTTGAGCAAAATGATGTGCCTGTTTTCATCGTGGCGGCGACCAGCGAGGTGCGCAGTACCGAAGAAATCCGGAAAGTCGTGGATAACCTGATGAAGGACAATCTGAAGCGGGTTTCGGGCGTGGCGAACGTGGAGGTGGCCGGAGGCCGGGAACGCAAGATCTTGGTCGAGGTGGATAAGGTGCGTCTGGCGTCGTTCGGGATTCCTATTGATGAGGTGACGAGCACGCTCGGGGCTAATAACTTAAATTTATTGTCCGGCGAAGTGGAGCGGACTAGGGATAAGTATCTTGTCCGCATGATTGGTGAGTTTGAGACGATGGAGCAGATCAAAAATCTGGGATTACGGATGACGCCGACAAGTTCCATGATCCGCGTCAAAGACGTGGCGAGCGTGAAAGACTCCTATCTCGATCCTGCCGAATACTCAAGGCTCAACGTACGGCCGGTCGTGACGCTGTACATCCAGAAAGAAAGCACCAAAAATACGATCAATGTCTGCAAGGATCTTGCCGGGGAACTTGAGATTTTAAAGGAGAAACTGCCTAAGGACATTCATCTCGTGGTGACCTCAAATCAGGCGGAGTTTATCACGAAAGCGATAGAAAATCTAAAAGAGTCCTTATTTCAAGGGATTATCCTGATCATCCTCGTTTTTTTTCTGTTTCTTTTTAAACTGCGCCGGCGTTATCTCTTACTTGTCTTAGGGTTTATTCTGGCCACACCCTTTATCAAGGGATTTTTGCTCTATCTTTTATTTGCCGGGATTGTGGCGATTCTCGTGTGGATCCCAAGCTCCCGGCCTGTGATCGTGGTGACACTGCCGATACCCGTGTCGCTCATCGCCACGTTTATTTTTATGCGCATGTTTGGACTGACGGTCAACGTGATGACACTTTTTGGTTTGGCGCTCGGCGTCGGGATGCTCGTCGATAACGCGATCGTCGTGTATGAAAATGTGTTGAAGAAGCGAGAGGGCGGCGAAGGCATGAAACTCGCGGCTGTTTCGGGTAGTCAGGAGATGCTCTTATCGATCGTCGCGTCGACGGCGACCAACGTGATCGTATTTTTACCGATGGTTTTCATGGGTGAGGAGCTGAAGCGTCTTTACGCCGGTATGGCGTGGACGATCGTGATTTCGCTTATTGTGTCGCTCGTGGCGGCGGTGACGCTGGTGCCGATGCTCGCTTCCCGGCCCTTGATCTCGACGGACGTTCCATCCAAGGATTCGGCAGCCGGGTCGTGGCTGGAGTGGCTCGCGAAAGTGAAGCGGAGATTTCTTTTCCGCTCGATACGCAACAGGCGCTGGGTGCTTTTAGCGAGCGTCGGGATCGTCACGGTTTCATTTTTCTTTCTGTCCAAACTGGGACTGGAGTATCTCGGCAGCACGGAACAGAATAAATTTACGATTTTTATTGAGATGCCGACCGGCGCGAAGCTGGATGTGACGGACAAGTTTGTCAAAAAAGTCGAGGAGCTCGTAAAAACGATCCCCGAGATCAAGACAGTCAGCTCACGCATCGAGCCCTGGTCCTCAAAAGTTTACGCGGAGATTGTGCCGGCGACCCAGAGACGCCGCACGATCAATGACATCATTGAAAGCATCCGGCCCGAAACCGGGAAAATGCACCCGGCATTTATTTACTTTGAGCAGGAAGAGCAGGTTGGCACCAAGGAAGTGATTTTGGAGCTATTTGGTTATAGTTATGAAAAACTGCGCGAGCTGGCGATCGCTATCGCGAACCGCTTGGAGAGTGTCAAGGGACTGACGGATACGAAGATCCGCATGCGTGAAGGCCGGCCGGAGATGCAGATTTTGGTCGACAAGAAAAAGTCCGGACTCTATGACATGACGGTGAGCGATGTAGCCAATCAGATCCATGCCCAGATGCGGGGACTGCGGGCCACGGTATTTCATACGGAAGGCAAAGAGGTCGAAACGATTTCTCGTCTCGATGAGAAGTATCGCAAAACCTTTAAGGACCTGCATAACTTGATCGTCACCAACACAGAGGGGAACCCTATCATTTTGGATCAGGTATCGGACTTTAAGTTTGGTTTGGGCCCGAGCGAGATTTGGCGCAAAGATAAAAATCGCATGATTCAGGTGAGCTCCAATATCGGAAAGATACCTTTAAGCAAAGTGGTGGACTCTGTGCGCGAAAGTCTCGGGGCGGTACCCTTTCCGGAAGATTATCACTGGCGCGTGGGTGGGGACTACCCGACTCTCATGCGGTCCAATAAGCAGATGAAGGCGATGATTGTGATGGTGCTCGTACTCGTGTATCTTGTGCTTGCGTCACTGTTTGAGTCCCTGTATCAGCCGATTTTGATCATGGTAGCGGTACCGCTGGCGCTAGTGGGGGCTGTCGCGGGTCTTTATGCGGGACCTAGGGCGGTGGGTGTGGGTGCACTACTCGGGATGATGATGTTGGCTGGGATCGTGGTCAATCACTCGATCATCCTTGTAGACCGGATCAACTATTTTAGGCGCGAGAAGATGCTATCCATGGTTCGTTCGGCTATTTCCGCGAGTAAAGATCGCTTACGCCCTATCCTTATGACCGTCAGTACGGCGGTTCTGGGTCTAGTCCCGATGGCGATTGATCGCAGTGAAGGTGCTAACCTCTGGTCTCCGTTAGCCTTAACCGTGATTGGTGGAATCTTAAGTTCTGCTTTCTTAACACTTCTTGTCACGCCGGCGTTTTATATCCTTTTTGAGGACACTTTGAAATTTGTGAGATCTGGATTAATGCTAATGTTAGTACAAAAAATATTTAGAAGATAATTTAATAATTTATGAAGTTATTTATTGAATTTTCGAATGAAAGATGCCATAATTTTAGTTGACTAGTGTAATACTGTTTGGTATCTTCTTACACTTAAAGTAAAGTAAATAAAAAAGATTTTATTAACTATGGTAAATATGAGTGTTTGAGAGGTGCTTCTTTGTGACTTATTCATTTACTGATTTTAAAAGAGAGTAAGTATGGACACAAGAAAAGTAACGAGCGACCCATACCCCAGTCGGTATCCAGTCTGGATGCGAATAGTCTCCACAGTTTTAGTGGGGGCTTTTTTGTTGGAGCAGGCTGTGTGGGCCGTGGATTCCGACACGACGTTTCGTCTCAAACGTGAAAAAGACAAAGAGAGCAAATTTCTACCGCGATATATCCTCGAGCAGCAGCAGAAGCATGAAGAGTTTATTCAAAGCAAAGATGATTTTAGTAATCTCGCGAAGTCGTTGGAAGATGATTTTACGTCCAGGATGAGAGGACGAAAAAAGCCATTTTTTGATGATGACCGCAGGCGCGGCGGCAGTCAGTTTGACAGCAGTTTACTCGAAAATCAATTTGGAGAAGGAGAGCCTTTAGAATATTCTATTGAAGAGGATGAAGAAGGAAATCCAATCACCCTTTTTGATTATGAGTATGAGGATGGAAAATTAGTTCGTATTATCGCCTACGATATTTCTGATTACGATGGGGCGTCCGATTATATCGATAATGCCAAGGAGCTGAAGACTGAAGATGGACGTACCATTTTAGGCGGATTTGAGGATGAGGATTTTGAGAAAGTCGATCGGTCGCAGGTTTTGAGTGAGTCGTACTTTGAGGATGACGGAAGTGGCGAGCAGCGTTTGGCGTATGTACTGCATGATTTTTCTTATGATAGCGAGACTGGATTAGCTACGGCGCAGGCCGTGTCAAATTATGAGTACAGTTCTTCCGGAGTCTTGGAGTTTGTAAAAACGTTTGATTTATTTGGTACGGATATTACAGCGTCGCAATTGGGGGATACAAAATTTCGAAATGGTTTGTCTGAGGATTTGCTGACACGGCTTGCGGAATATGAGGGTGAGAAGGGCGAGGAAAAAGTCGTGGATGCCTATACGGATTACAAAGATGGTGTTCCTCAGTCATTTGAAGTTTACGAGTACGATTCTGAGGGGAAGCTGACCAATGTATTTCAGTATGATGTTTCTGCATACATCGATGATGCAAATTGGGAATCGACCATCAAAGGCGAGTTCTTAGATCTCGATGAGAAATACACGGAGGATTTACGTTCTGAAGTCGTTTATTTAGGGCCTAAAGGCGAAGAACGTGTTAGCCAGGTATTTGTATTCTCCGAGGGGAACATTGTTCAAAGATTGGATTATTTCTATGAGGGTGAGAATGGAAAATTAAAAAGTGTTTATACGTTTGATGTTGCTGGTTTGAGTGAAGTTGAAGCTAGGAAAAAATCAACGGATAATCCTGTGGATGATCAAGGAAATGTAATTGGTGTATTTACAGGGACGCTTATCGGTGAAAATACATATCTTGGGGCAGAGGGTCGGGAGAAAATCAGCCAAACCTACCGTTATGAGCTCAATGCAGATGGAACCTATGGTCTTGTCGAGAGATTGGATTATCTTTATGACGAGTTTGGGACTCTAAAGAATTTGTATGCGTTTGACACGCGGGGTCTGCTTGATTTTAAAGATGCAAAACTAAAAGTTACGGATTTTCTTGAGTTTGATGAGTTTGGAGTGCTGCAGGGAGATTCCAAGACATTCAATGGAAAGCTGATCCGTGAGACAGTTTATTTTGGTCCTGAGGCGCGCGAACAAGTTAGTCAGGTTTTTTCCTACGAAAAAGTGGATGGTGTAGCCGACAAGTACACAGTCACGCAGAGACAAGATTATTTATATGATGATGTGTCTGGCGCGCTGCGGTCTGTTTATACATTCGACACGAAAGGTGTGATTAGTTTCGTGGCTGCTAGAGAAAAAACTTCAGATTTTATCGAATTTAATGATGATGGGACATTCAAGACCGGATCCGGAACTTTCAATGGTATTTTAAAGACAGAAACTCTTTACCAGGGTGATCGAGGCGATGAATTTATTAGCCAGGTTTTTATCTACGAGAAAGACAGTCAAGACCGCTACTCCATCGTCGAACGCACCGACTATCACTACAAAGACGGTGTCCTAGATCACACCTATACTTTTGACACCGAAGGGGAAAGCTACTCCCAGGCTCGAGACAAGTCTGAATTTAAAGTCCTAGACGACCAAGGTAACTTTATCGATAAGAACGGCAATATCATTCAAAACGCTTCATTCACCGGCACTCTGAAATCCGAAGCTCTCTACGAAGGCGCCGAAGGCCGAGAGAAAGTCTCCCAAGTCTTTACCTACGACAAAGACAATCAGACAGGCGACTACTCCATCGTCGAAAGAACCGACTACTTCTACCAAGACGGCGTCTTAGATCACACCTACACTTTTGATACCGAAGGCTCTGATTATCTGGGTGCCCGTACAAAATCCAACTTCGCGGTTCTAGATGAAGAAGGTAACTTTATTGATAAAAATGGCAATCCCATCACCGCCGCGTCTTTTACAGGAACTCTGAAATCCGAAGCTCTCTACACAGGTCCCGAAGGAAGAGAGAAAGTCTCTCAAGTCTTTACCTACGACAAAGACAATCAGACAGGCGACTACTCCATCGTCGAACGCACCGACTACTTCTACCAAGACGGTGTCCTAGACCACACCTACACCTTT
>CAYJSE010000022.1:0-17772 GCA_964372765.1 uncultured Planctomycetia bacterium
TCTCCGCAGCTCCGCTATGGTGAGCAAGGCCCGCGAAGCGGGCCGCGTCGAACCATTAGAAAGTCGATACCGCCCACGCCCTCCAGCGTGTGTGGGCGCGCACCCACCGCGCGGCTCTCTCGGCCTTTGAACGTGATCGAAATATTCCAAAAACACATGCCCCGCTGCCAGACAGCAAAGCCCCCACAGCACCCTTCGAAAGCAACTTTTTCTTCACGTCCAGAATTTTTGTAACTCTTTTATTAAGAGTCAGTTCCAGAGTATTTACAAAGTGCTCAGAGAGGCCTTCCCGGTCGCCTTTTTCAATCGAGCGGAGCAACATTTTAACACTCGATTTTCGGGGTGTCAACTGCGACGACTCGAGTGCCCCATAGGCCTCTTTTGTTGAAATTTTGAAACCTGGATTGACGATAACATGCCAGATTTTTTTAGAGAGAGAAACCTTCTTCAAAATCTCGCCCCGGCCGCGCCCCAGCGCTGCTCGAGTTTCCAGGATAAAGAAGGGAACATCGCTCCCGATCTGGGCGCCTAATTTTAGCAGCGCTTTTTTGGACAAGCCGAGATCCCAAAGCTTGTTTAAACCTAAAAGCGTCGAGGCGGCGTTGCTGGAACCGCCGCCTAACCCAGCGCCCACTGGGATATTTTTGCGGATGCGGATCTTAACGCCTTTTCTGACGCCGCAGGTATCTTGCAAAAGCCGCGCGGCTTGATACACGAGATTACCGAAACCTTTAGGGATATCTTTAGATCGCGAAACGATCCGGATGCCGGACGGTCTCGGCGTCAGCGTCAGGACATCGCACAAAGATACGCGCTCAAAAAGCGTTTCTATTTCGTGAAAACCATCGGATCTTTTTCTTAAAACGTTTAAGAAAAGATTAATTTTGGCTGAGGACAGAATTCGTAGATTGCGCATCCGGCGAGTTGGCGGTCGGGGCAAATCCAAAAAGCTTGAACGCCTCCTGGACAGACTGGGACTGGATTAAATAGCGGTCCAAAATCTCCTTTTCGGTGATTTTTTTGTCCTGGAAATCCCGCAGCACCTGAAAATCCACTTGCAGTTTTTGCCGATTCAAATAGTCCTGGATCTCGATCGAATCAAACGCCGTAAAGCGGTAGCTTTTCAAAAGCTCGGCCGCGGTTTTAAAAACAGACAGCACCATACCCCGCGGATTGTCCGAACGCAATAAGATCAACGAAAAGCGGAACGTCTTCTTTCCGTAGCTTTCGTCAAACGCGCCGTCCACCAGTAAAAGCGGCGCTTGCGCCGCGGGAGTATCGGCCTTTTTCGTTTCCTTCTGGGTTTTTGTTTCTTTGCCGGTTTGAGATAAACTGGCGCGCAGGCGCTGGGCGATCTGGTCCGCCAGGAAGCTGCCTTGAGTCACGTCCTTCAGCACAAAGGGCTCCTCGGTACCCAGGGGGCCCGGCGTATAACGTCCGAACCAAAAGATCATGCGGTTTAAGGTCTCATCCATGCTCAACGCTTCGGCGTACGCGCGCCGCGTATCGTCAATCGAGCGTGTCAAGCGCAGTTCCGTGCCATTTTTACGGTCGCGCAGAACCACAGCGCAGAAATCGAGCGCCAGATCCGTCGAGAGCGCTACACGCGTCACGGTTTGCAATACGCGGCCGAGCTTTTCGTTTACGTCTTTCGTGAGAGGGTTTTGGGGATTGAGCTGCCCATCCATGTAAAATAGTGCACCCGCTGTCTTTCCCGCCACGCGCGCGCGAACCTTGAGATTGTATTCCTTGCGGCAGATGTCCTCGATTGAAACAGGGATGGCTTTCGCGGGGTAACTATGCTCGGACCCGCAACCCAAAATAAAAATCGGAATGAAAATTAAATAAAAAAACTTACGCGGTCTTCGGAGGAATAAATTTAGACGTGACACGCGGATTGGACTTCCCGTACTCTTTAAAAATCGCCTCGATGTCGTCAAAATCCAACTCGAGTCTTGCGATGAGCTCATTGGCGAATCGTTCAAAAATGACCGATTCCCGCTTCAGGAGATCTTCGACGTCTTTTAAGCAGGATTGAATCACCTCATGCGTTTCTGTATTGAGCTTTTCTTTGACATTTTCGGACAATTGATCCGGAGGAATTGCCGAATAGTCCCCCAGTGACTCCGATTTACCCATGCCCAACTTCCACACCATGGTATGCGCCAGTCTCATCGCATGCTGGAAATCACTCGAGACGCCGCTGGAGGTCACGCCAAATTTAACTTTCTCGGCCACATAGCCCGCGATCAGCACTTTGATCTCCGCTATAAACCATTCACGATTGCGAAACATCTCGTCTTCAGCCGGCAGAGAATAGGTAACGCCGCCCGCCGGGCCTCTCGGGATAATGGAAGCCTTAAAAACATCATCCGTCGGATGCAGAAGATAGGTCACGATCAAATGTCCGGTCTCATGATAAGCCGTAATGCTCTTTTCCTTATCGCTGACTTTACGGGTTTTCTTAAGCCCCAAATCCACCCGCTCCATCGCCTCGGACAAATGCTCGGCCGTAACCAAATCTTTTTTATTGCGGGTCGCGAGCAGTGCCGCTTCTTTGGTGATATTGGCGATATCCGCGGGACTTTTCTGCACGGCTTTTCTGGCAAAACGGCCGATGTCGATTTTGTTGTCGTATTTAATTTTTGAAAGGTAGTAACGAAACAGGTCTTCCCTTTCCTGGAGATCCGGTTTATCGACGTATATTTTCCGGTCAAAACGGCCGGGACGTAAAAGCGCCGCGTCCATGGTATCCTCAGCCGCGTTGGTCGCTCCGATCACGATAACGTTTTCATCCTTATCTTTTAAACCATCCATTTCCGCCAAAAGCTGATTTTGCGTGGAATTGGTTTCCTGCCCGCCGCCGCCTTGCGAAAATAGATTGCGCTGCCGGCCGATCGAGTCAATTTCGTCGATGAAAATAATACAGCCTCCGTGCGCGTAGGCCAGGCGGCGCGCTTTTTGAAAAAGCTGACGTACGCGCGACGCGCCGACACCCACAAACACTTCGACAAACTCCGATCCAGACATCGAGATAAAAGGAATGTGCGACTCCGTCGCCATCGCTTTCGCGAGATACGTTTTGCCGCAGCCCGGAGGGCCCATCATGAGCATGCCGCGGATAATATTACCGCCGATTTTCTTGATCCGCGCGCGGTCTTTGATCAGCTCAACGATCTCGCGAGCCTCCAGCTTAGCGCCCTCCATGCCAATCACGTCTTTCCAATGGATATCAACGCCTTCACCGCGAATTTGCTTTTTCTTGAGCTTTTGTAACCCACCCTGCAAAACCCATGAATAGAGTACGACAAAAATCACGGCGCTGATCGTGGACTGAAGACCCAGCATGGACAACCAGGCGACCATGTAGGATCTTTGGTAAGAATCGATGGAGCTTAAAGCGGCGGCCGGCCACCAAAAGATAAAGATTATCCACAGAACCACGACGATCTTGATCCAATGGTTCCACCAGAATAGTTTTATTTTCTTAAGAAGCATCGTTTCTTAATTACCGATCTCTCTTCTTATGACGGTCACGACGACGGCGTTTCTTTCTTTTGTGAACCGCCATCTTGTGGCGCTTTCTTTTCCTACCGCAAGGCATCTCTTGTTCTCCTAACTCTGAACTCTAAACCAATCAGTATACCACTTTATTCAAAGGATACTCGATAATCCCTTCCGCACCGGCTTCTTTCAACTTCGGAATCAGCTCGCGCACCACATGCTCATCGATGATCGTATCCACGTCAAACCAGCTTTCACCCCCCGAATCCTTGGCCAGACCGGACACTGTGGGATTTTTAAGCGCCGGCAAAAGTGAAATCACGCGCTTCAAGTCTTTCTCACGCACATTCATCTTAAGACCCACTTTGGACTCCGCGTTGATGGCGCCTTCCAAAAGCAGCGTGATGTGCTGCATCTTTTGTTTTTTTTTCACGTCTTCCCAGGCTTTCTTATTGGCGATAAATTGCGTGGTGGAGTGGCAGAGCGTTTCCACGATCCTCAGATTGTTGGCGCGAAGCGAAGAACCCGTTTCGGTGAGCTCCACAATCGCGTCGACAAGTCCCGAACCCACTTTCACCTCGGTGGCGCCCCAGCTAAACTCGACGTCGGCCTTGACGCCCTTTTCTTGGAGGTATTTTTCAGTGAACCCTTTTAGTTCCGTGGCGATACGCTTGCCCTCAAGGTCCTTGACGGACTTGATCGGCGAAATCTCGGGCACCGCCAGCACCCACCGCACCGGATTCATGCCCGTTTTGGCATAAACCAGATCCTTTATCTTGACGACATCGGAACCATTTTCTTTGATCCAGTCCTCGCCGGTGATTCCGCAGTCCAACGCCCCGTCCTCGACGTAGCGCGACATCTCCTGCGCGCGGATCAGCACCGCCTCGATTTCAGGATCGTCGATGTAGGGAAAATAAGACCGCGAGCCGATGCTGATGTTAAAACCCGCTTTCTTAAAAATCTTGAACGTCGATTCTTGAAGACTGCCTTTGGGTAGGCCGAGTTTGAGTTTAAAGGAAGCTGGATTTGTCATAAGTTAATTAAGAAAAAATGAAGTATAACATGCGTCTTCTCGGCTTGTCAATAAAACCCAAAATCCGTATAATGAGCGTCTCATGCTGAAATATTTACGTAAGAAAGGCGTCCAGAAAAAAATCTATATCGCGCTGACCGTGCTGATCGTGCCGGGCTTTGTGATCTGGGGACTGTCCGCCGAGGGCCAGGGCCCGACCACATTTGTCGGTACGATCGGCGCTAAAAAGATCCCCTTAAGAGACTATCTCTCGAGCTATCAAGCCGTGCAGAGGGAAAATCTACTCCGGTTCGGGACCGATTTACCGCAGTCGGCGGAGCTTATCACCGGTGAGGCCTGGGACCGGCTATTGCTACTCGATTTCGCCAAACAACAAAAGATCAAGACCACGGATGCGGAAGTCGTTTCGTGGCTGACCGGGCAGGAAGCTTTTTCAAGAGGCGGACGGCCGGATACCGCGTTTTATAAACAGTTTGTGTCGGAGCGCCTGAAAACCACGCCCAAAAATTTTGAGGAAGAAATCCGCCAGATGCTCACGATCGCCAAGATCCGCTTTGCGCTGGCCCGGTCCGCAACACCGGCAAACCCTGAACTAAAAGCGATCTACGACACCGAAAACGGCGCGCGCGACATCCGTTACGCGCTTTTGAGTCTCGAGCCCTTCAAGACGGGCGTCGCTCTACCTGAGGAAAAACTAAAAGAGTCCTATCCTCTCTTTCAAGAACGTTTCAAAACCCAGGAACGCGTGAAGATCCGTTACGAGTTTAAACCCAAAGATTCTGAGGAAACCCAAAGCGGCGAAACGGCCTTTTTCGCGCGCCATGAATCGATCCCGGGTCTAGGGCTTATCGATGAGGTGCTCGAGAAAAGCTTTTCACTGCCGGTGGATGAGACGAGCGACTGGCTGCGCCTGGACAGAGGCTCTTACCGCGTCACGGTGACCGGCAAAGAACCAGCGCGCGCGCGGCCGTTCGACGAGGCCAAAAAGGATCTGGAAGCGCTGCTCGTGGAAGAAGAGGCCAAACAGAAAACCATCGAAACGTTAAACGCCACAAAATTTGAGACGAAAAATGCCGAGATAAAAACGCTTGAGAAATTTAAGAAGGGTGTTTATGTGCCGGGATTAGGACCTGCCGATGTGATCTTGGACCCTGTGTTTCGTTTAAAAGAAAACGAGACTACGACGGCTTTCGCCGCGCGCCAACACGCGGTGATCGTACAGGTCACCAAGATATGGCCGGCGGATGAAAAGGAATTCGAGAAAGAAAAGGACGACCTTTTGAAACGGGTCGCCGCGAAACGAGGATTTGAGGAATATGAAAATCTTTTAAAGCAGCTACGCGCTCAAGGCAAGCTTGACGAAGAAGTCATGCAAAAGTTATTCGCGCCCGCCCAGTAACCCCTTTAATTCCCGCATAAATTGATTGGTGTCTTTAAACTGACGGTACACGGACGCGAAGCGCACATAAGCCACCTCATCAAGCTTGGCTAGATTTTCCATCACGAGCTCGCCGACGTCGCTGGCCTTCACTTCCTTGTCAAAATTTTTCTGCAGATCCCTCTGCACTTTGTCGACCAGCGCCTCGACCTTCTCCATACTGACGGGGCGCTTCTCGCAGGACTTCAAAACTCCGGACATGATTTTATTGCGGTCAAAGGACTGCCGCGTGCCGTCTTTTTTGACCACCATCATCGAGATTTCCTCGATCGACTCGTAGGTGGTGAAGCGACGCTTGCACTTCAGGCACTCACGGCGGCGGCGCACGCTGCGATTTTCGTCCGACGAACGCGAGTCAACAACCTTATCGTCAATGTGTCCGCAGTAGGGGCATTTCACGATTTTGCCTTAGCTCCGCATAGAGTGGAAATTGCTGGGTGAGCGCCCGGACTTCGACTCTCACCTTCTTCATTCTATCCTCTGAACCGATATTTGACAATACTTCATCGATAAAGCGCGCGATCTGACACATTTCGTTTTCTTTCATACCGCGCGTCGTCGCGGCGGGGGACCCAAGACGAATCCCGCCGGCCTTAAACGGACTCTCGGTGTCGAACGGAATCGCGTTTTTATTGACCGTGATCGCGGCGCGATCCAAAGCGGCCGCGCAGTCTTTGCCGTTCAGGCCTTTGGGGCGCACGTCGACAAGCATCAAGTGATTATCCGTGCCGCCGGAAGTGATGCGCCAGCCACGTTTGGAGAGTTCCTCGGCCAATACTTTAGCGTTTTTTACGACCTGCTCCTGGTATTTTTTAAACACCGGCTCACCTGCCTCTTTAAGCGCCACGGCTTTGCCCGCGATCACGTGCATCAAGGGCCCGCCTTGCAGCCCTGGGAAAATTTCAGAGTCAATTTTTTTGGCAAATTCCGCCTTGCAGAACACCATGCCGCCGCGAGGGCCCCGCAGTGTTTTGTGCGTCGTGGTCGTGACAAATTCCGCGTGCGGGATGGGGCTCGGGTGTAATCCCGCCGCGACCAGCCCCGCGATATGGGCCATGTCGACCATCAAAAAAGCGCCGACGCGATCGCAGATTTTGCGAAATCTCTCAAAATCCAGAACGCGCGGATACGCCGAAGCACCGGCCAAAATCATCTTCGGTTTGTGTTCGACAGCCAACGCCTCCAGCGCATCGTAGTCAATGCGCTCGTCTTTCTGGCTTACGCCATACGGCACGATCTTAAAAAACTTGCCCGAAAAATTCATCGCGTGGCCGTGCGTCAAGTGCCCGCCATGCGCCAGATTCATCGCGAGCACCGTGTCACCGGGCTGCAGCATCGAAAAGTAAACGGCCGCGTTGGCCTGGGAACCTGAGTGAGCTTGGACATTCACATGCTCGGCTCCAAATAGCGCCTTCGCGCGCGTGATCGCCAGCGTTTCGGCCATGTCCACGTATTCACAGCCGCCATACCAGCGCTTTTCAGGGTACCCTTCTGCGTATTTGTTGGTTAGCACGGAACCGACAGCTTCCATCACGGCGGGACTGGTGAAGTTTTCGCTGGCGATCAGCTCGATATTTTCGTTTTGGCGGTTGAGCTCCAACAAAATCGCTTTATAAATCTCGGGGTCTGTGTTTTTCAAAGAACTCATTTCCTCTTACCTCTCCCCTCCTGCCTCCCGCCTCTTGTCTTTCTTTCAATCTCATTAATCTGATCAATACGGCGCTTGTGGCGGCCGCCTTCAAAATCGGACTGTAGCCAGTAACGCACGATGGATTCCGGATCATCAAAAAGGTGCTCGGCACCCAACACCAGCACATTCGCGTCGTTGTGCTGACGCGACAGTGTTGAGGTGTTGCGGTCCTGGCAGATCGCGGCCCGGATATTGGGCAATTTGTTGGCGACCATCGCCATGCCGTTGCCGCTGCGACAGATTAGAATGCCCCGATCGGCCTTTTTATCCGAAACCGCTTTCGCGACCTTGTAGGCATAGACCGGGTAATCGCAGGGTTCGGTGGAGTGTGTCCCAAAATCCAGGGTCCGGTAGCCCTGCTTTTCCAAAAACCTTTTTAAATCTTGCTTCAGTGTATAGCCGCCGTGATCAGCGCCGAGCGCTACTCTCATGTCAGCTCCTCAACTAGATTTTTCACACAATCCAGGATTGTATCACAAACTTCGTCGTAAATTTCGGGGCTTCCCCCGATCGGATCCGGCACACCTATGAACCCCTCCCGCTCGAGACCGTCACTTGAAAAATCGGTTAGCAGCCATACCTTATTTTTGGCGGAAGGGTCGAGACTCAAGATGTGTTCTCGATGCATGGCCTCCATCGCCAATATCTTGTCCGAAAACCGGATCATTTCGGGCAAAAGCCGCCGCGCTTTGTGCGTCGACGCGTCCAACCCCTGCTCCCTCAAGACGCGCAAAGTCTCAAGGGAAGCCCCCATCCCCTCTAAGGCACTCGTGCCTGCCGATAAAACTTCCATACTTTTACCGGCTTCGGCGCTGTGTTTACGAAAAAGCCACTCGGCCATCACCGACCGGCAGCTATTGCCGGAGCAGACGAATAAGACTTTCACCCCGAATGGCTCCTTCTTAATTCGTCATTGCGAGCCCCGCCCGCCAAAGGCGGGTCCGCCGCAGGCGGAAAGGGGCGAAGCAATCTCTGCGTAAAGCTTAGATTGCTTCGTCGGCCCTACGAGCCTCCTCGCAATGACCATAACTTATTTCAAAATTCTCGCCGCTTTATGTCCGATGTCTTTACGGTAATACATCTTATCAAAATAAATTTTATCCACGGCTTCATAGGTTTTGGACAAAGCCTCGAAAATCCCGTGCCCGGATCCGACCACGCCGAGAACGCGTCCTCCGGCCGTGACAAACTGCTCCTTTTCGATCTTGGTTCCGGCGTGAAATACATGGATGTCTTTATTTTCTTTTGCGATAGAAATCCCGGATATTTTTTTGCCGGACTCGAAATCTTCCGGATACCCTTGAGAGGCGATCACGACACAGACACAATTTTCTTCCGTCCATCGGAGCTCGATTTCGCCGAGACGCCCTTCGGTCGCGGCCAGCAGCACGTCCAACAGATCGTCCTTCATGCGCGGCAATATCACCTGTGTCTCCGGATCCCCGAGGCGGGCATTAAATTCGAGTACGTGAAAATCATTGGAAGAAATCATGAGTCCCGCGTAAATAAACCCGCGATACGGATGCCCCAGCTCATGAAACTCCCTCACCATCGGCATAAATACTTTTTCAAGCACCACCTTCTCGATCTCGGGCGTCACCACCGGTGCCGGCGAATAGGCGCCCATGCCTCCGGTATTGGGTCCGGTGTCGCCTTCAAAAATCCTCTTGTGATCCTGACTGGACGCCAGTAAGCGCACCGTAGTGCCGTCCGTAATCCCAATCACCGAAGCTTCTTCGCCGGACAGGCACTGCTCGATCACGATTTTTTCCCCGGCTTTTCCAAAAACTTTCTTCACCATGTCGCGGTGAATGGCCTCCATCGCCTTCGGTTTAGACATCGCGACCGTGACTCCCTTGCCGCCCGCCAAACCATCCACCTTGATCACGATCGGGGTGCCTTTTTTCGCCACATAGTCCATCGCCTTGTCGGTGGAGGTAAATACCTCAAATTCGGCGGTGGGAATCGAGAGCTTTCGCATCATTTCCTTGGCAAATACTTTCGAGCCCTCGAGCTGTGCCGCGTACTGCGAAGGGCCGAAAATTCTTAAACCCTCTTTCTCAAAGCGGTCGACGATCCCCTCCGCGAGCGGCGCTTCCGGCCCTACAACCACGAAATCCATCGCTTCTTTTTTGCAAAACTTTAAAAGCGCCTCGATATCCTTGGCCGCGATATCGACATTTTGGGCGATCTCTCCGGTTCCGCCATTTCCAGGCGCCGCGTAGAGCTTGGTCAGCTTCGGACTTTGCGAAAGCTTCCAAGCGATCGCGTGCTCGCGTCCGCCGTTGCCAACCACCAAAACTTTCATTGAATCGTCACTCCGTCACCTTTGACCACTTCCCCAATAATCCAGGATCTTTCTTTCTGCTTCTTTAAAAAGGATACCACACGCGCGGCGCGATTTCTCGGTACCACCAAAATCATGCCGATCCCCATATTGAACGTGCGGTACATCTCGCGCATCTGCGCGCGGCCTTGCTGCCGGATCCACCCAAACACGCGCGGCACCTGCCAGCTTCCGGCATGAATCCGCGCGCCTAACCCCTTGGGCAGCACACGCGGAATATTGTCGTAGAACCCGCCGCCCGTGATATGCGCCATCGCGTGCACGGTTTCTTTTTTGATTAAGGCAAGAATCGGTTTCACGTAGATGCGCGTGGGCTTTAGGATTTCTTTGGCGTGCTGCTCGATAAAAGACATTTTAAGCGCCTTGCGCACAAACGAAAAACCGTTGGAGTGAATCCCGCTGGAGGCGATCCCGATCACCGCATCGCCGGCCCGTACCGCCTTGCCGTCTATCACGCGGCTCGCCTCAACCACCCCCACGCAAAAACCCGCCAAGTCAAAATCACCGTGCGCGTAGAGCCCTGGCATCTCAGCCGTCTCGCCGCCGATCAACGCGCATCCGGCCTGCTGACAACCTTTGGCGATCCCGCGCACAACCTCTTTCATCATCGGCACATTGAGCTTGCCGATCGCGAAATAGTCGAGAAAAAATAGGGGCTCTGCGCCCAGTGTTAAAATATCATTCACATTCATCGCCACGAGATCGATCCCAAGCCCCTCGACCATCCGGGCCTCTTTGGCGACTTTCAGTTTCGTACCCACGCCGTCGGTGGAGCTCACTAAAAGAGGATTTTTATAACCTTTTTGCGGGAGCCGGCACAGCGCCCCAAATCCGCCGATACCTGAGACCACTTCGGCGCGGCGTGTCGCGCGCGCATAGGGTTTGATGGCCTGAACAAAACCGTTAGCTTTGTCGACATCGACACCGCTGTCTTTATAACTTAAAGACTTTTTAGCCACTCAGCACTTCGTCTTCGCTTCCGCGTGGTATTTATCAAATCCATTGAACGCAACCGGATACTTCCCGCTCCAGCACGCGGTGCAGTAGCTCTCTTTCGGAAAACCCACGCACGACAGCATTCCCTCGAGCGACAGATAGCCGATCGAGTCACATTCCATGTATTTCCGCGTTTCCTCGACGGAGTAGCGATTGGCGATCAGCTCCTCCTTCGTTGGAAAGTCAATGCCGTAGGCGCACGGGAATCGGTGCGGCGGACAACTGATCCTGAGATGTACTTCCTTGGCGCCCGCCTGGCGCAGGTTGCGCACACGCGTCTTGGACGTGGTGCCGCGCACGATCGAGTCGTCCACCACCACGACGCGCTTTCCCTTTAGAACTTCTTTTATAAAATTAAACTTTAAACGCACCTTAAAATCGCGCATCCCTTGACTCGGCTGGATGAACGTGCGGCCGACATAGTGATTGCGGATGATGCCGTACTCCAAGGGAATCCCGGATTCCTGCGAGTATCCGAGCGCGGCCGAGTTGCCGGAGTCCGGAACCGGAATCACCACATCCGCCTCGACCGGGTATTCTTTGGCAAGTTGGCGGCCGAGCTTCTCACGCACGAGATGCACGCTTTCTCCAAAAATCCGTGAGTCCGGCCTTGAAAAATAAACGTGTTCAAAGACACAGTACGCGTGCCGCGCCTCTTTGGCCTCGGGCATCTTAAATGACTGCACACCTTTGGCGGAGATATAAACAATCTCGCCCGGCTCGATTTCGCGTTCGGGTTTTGCATCCATAATGTCAAACGCACAAGTTTCGGAAGCCACCACAGTGGCCTCATCCAGGCGGCCCAGCCAAAGCGGCCGAAAACCCTGAGGATCGCGAGCCGCGATTAAATATTTATTGGTCAAAAATACAAGCGAATAAGCGCCCTTCACGCGCGAAAGCGCATCGGGCACGGCGTCTTCCACCCGGTGCAGCGAGGGTTTGGCCATGAGATGGATGATAATCTCGCTGTCCGTGGTGGTCTGGAAAATGGATCCGTAGGCTTCCAGCTCCGCACGCAGGATATCGGCGTTGACAAGATTGCCGTTATGGGCGATCGCGATCTCGCCGTTCGAGTAATCCACGAGGATGGGTTGGGCGTTTTTCAGGTTGCTAGAACCGGTGGTCGAGTAACGCACGTGTCCGATCGCCCGGTCGCCTTTCAGGGTCGCGAGTCTGGGTTCATCAAACACATCCTGCACGTGACCCATGCCGCGATGCGCGTTCATCTCGGAACCATCGGACACCACGATCCCGGCCGATTCCTCGCCGCGATGCTGCAGCGCGTAAAGCCCAAGGTAGGTCAGATACGCCGCGTCTTTGTGGTTAAAGATGCCAAAAACGCCGCACTTGTCTTTAAGCTCGCTCAAATTTCCATCCTGCGCTTTATGGAATTTCTCCACGTGTGGGACAACACATCCACGGGGATGTTGATTAAATCGTTGATTTTCAAAATGCCACCGCCCACCGCACCTATAACCTCATACAGAAAACCGGATGATTGTATCACGGCTTCCGCTGCTTTTAAATTTTTTGAGTTCACCGAGATCACCATGCGGGATTGGGATTCGGAGAATAGGAGGGACAGTCCCGGGACTGTCCCGGGACTGTCCCTTAACTCCACGACCGCTCCAATCTCCTTACCCTTCTCTAAAATACACGTCTCGGCTAGAGTCACCGCAAGTCCGCCTTCGGCGCAATCATGCGCGGACTTTAAAAGTCCCTTTTTCGCGAGCGCCACCATGAGATCCACCAGCGTCTTGGCCTTTTTTAAATCCAACCTCGGCGGCAAACCCGATTTGGTATTGAAAATCGTTTTTAAAAATTCAGAACCGCCCAGCTCATCGCGCGTCTCGCCTAAAAGCAAAATCACATCGCCCTCATCCTTAAAAAACGACGTCACCGGCTCCCAGCCGTCAATCAAACCCACAGTCCCGATCGTGGGCGTAGGGTCGATAGCGCCCTTCGGGCTTTGGTTGTAAAAAGAAACATTGCCGCCGGAAACCGGCGTGCCTAAAGCTAGACACGCGTCGCGCATCCCCTCGGCACAGCGCCTAAACTGCCAAAACACTTCCGGGTTCATCGGATTGCCGAAATTCAGGCAGTTGGTAATAGAAAGTGGTTCAGCTCCCGACGCCGCCACGTTGCGCGCCGATTCGGCCACGGCAATCTTGCCGCCCTCGTAAGGGTCGAGATAGCAGTACGTCGAGTTGCAATCCAGCGACATCGCCAAATACTTCTTGGTCCCCTTGATGCGAATCACACCCGCATCCGAGCCCGGCAACACAGCCGTATTCGTGCGCACCATGTGATCGTACTGCTGGTAAACCCATTCTTTCGAGGCGATGGTTGGGGAATCCAACAATTTTAATAACGCCGCGTTGAGATCACCCGCGTCACCCAATTTTTTCCAATCAAAATTTTGGACACTTTTTAAATACGCCGGTTCTTTTGCTTCACGCACGTACACCGGCGCATCGTCGGCCAGCGCCTTCGCCGGAATCTCAGCCACGGTGACGCCGTTTTCCTTCACGCGCATGAACCCGTCGTTCGTCACAAAACCGATTTCCTCGGCATGCAGGTCCCATTTTTCGAAAATTCTTTTGGCTTCCGTCTCGCGGCCTTTTTTTAAAATGACGAGCATGCGCTCTTGGGACTCTGAAAGCATCGTCTCGTACGCGATCATGCCCGTCTCGCGCTGCGGCACTTTCGCGACGTCGATTTCAATGCCGGTATTCCCGCGCGAAGCCGTCTCACAGGTCGAGCAGGTCAACCCCGCGGCGCCCATGTCTTGGATCCCGACCACACAACCCGTTTTTAAAAGTTCCAACACCGCCTCCAAGAGCAGTTTTTCCATAAAAGGATCGCCCACCTGCACGGCCGGCCTGTCCTTCTCCGACTCCTCGCTTAAATCTTTAGACGCGAAGCTAGCGCCCCCCATGCCGTCACGGCCGGTCGCGGAGCCCAGATAAAAAACGGGGTTCCCAACGCCTTCGGCCTTGGCCTTCACAATCTCTTCTTTTTTGGCGAGCCCTAGCGAAAACGCGTTGACGAGCGGGTTGCCTTCGTAGGATTCGTCAAAATACACCTCGCCACCGATCGTGGGTACGCCGATGCAGTTGCCATAAAACCCGATGCCCGACACCACGCCGGACAAAAGCCGCTTGGTTTGTAGGGACAGTCCCGGGACAGTCCCGGGACAGTCCCTATCCTCCAATTTTCCGAAACGCAGTGAGTTCATCGACACGAGCGGCCGCGCGCCCATCGTGAAAATATCGCGCAAAATACCGCCCACGCCGGTGGCCGCGCCTTGAAAGGGCTCGATCGCGGATGGATGATTGTGCGATTCGACTTTAAACGCGATCACGTACCCGTCGCCGATATCCACGACACCGGCATTTTCCTCGCCGGCCTTGACCAGCATGCGCGGGCCGTCTTTGGGCAGAAGCTTCAGGATATTTTTAGAATTTTTGTACGAGCAGTGCTCGCTCCACATGACGCTAAAGATTCCGAGCTCGGTGATCGTGGGCGTGCGGCCCAAGATTTTCTGGATGCGCTCGTACTCGTCCGGCGTGATGCCGTGCTTGGCAATAATTTCTGGTGTGATTTCTATTGGTTGTTCAGCAGTCATCATCTTCCCAACCTATTGTCATTGCGAGGGCACGAAGTGCCCGAAGCAATCTATGCGCAAAGATTGCTTCGGCGCTACGCGCCTCGCAATGACGCTAAAATCGATTCAAATATTTTCAATCCGTCCGTCGATCCCAATTCCCGCTCCGACGCTCGCTCCGGATGCGGCATCAGACCAAACACGTTGCGCTTTTCGTTGCAGATCCCGGCAATATCGTTCAAAGAGCCGTTTGGATTTTCTTTATAGCGCACAAGAACCTGGCGGTTTTGTTCCAATTTTTTCAACGTCTCATCGTCGGCGAAATAGTTCCCTTCGCCGTGCGCGATCGGTAGACGCAATGTAGGAGCGACTCGACAAGTCACCCCTACCGATAACGCGCGAGTAAAAGGCGTATCCGTGTTTTCAACCGTCAAATCCACAAAACGGCAGATAAATTGAAGCGACTGGTTGCGCAAAAGCGCGCCGGGCAAAAGACCGGACTCGGTCAGAATCTGAAACCCGTTGCAGATGCCGATCACAAGCTTTCCCTTGTCCGCGTGACGTTTGACACTATCCATGATCGGCGAAAACGCGGCGATCGCTCCCGTGCGCAGATAGTCGCCGTAGCTGAAACCGCCGGGCAGGACGATGCAGTCGTACGAGGAAACGTCCGTGTCCTTATGCCAGACAAACGTGGTGTCTTGGTTTAAAACGTGTTTCAGGACGTGGTAGCAATCGTAATCGCAGTTGGAGCCCGGGAAAACGACGACACCGAATTTCATTTGAGTTTTCCCGTCATTGCGAGGGCACGAAGTGCCCGAAGCAATCTATGCGCAAAGATTGCTTCGCCCCTTTCCACCTGCGCGGCGGACCCGCCTTTGGCGGGCGGGGCTCGCAATGACGGTTAAGCGATTTCAAATCGGTATTCCTCGATCACCGTATTGGCCAGCAATTTCTCGCACATATTTTTGATCTTTGTTTCTGCCTGCGTTTTATCCATGCCGTTTAACTCAAGCTCAATATATTTCCCTACCCGCACATCCTTGACCTCACGAAACCCGATCGACCCTAGCGCATGCTGCACCGCTTTGCCCTGCGGATCGAGAACGGATTTTTTTAACGTGACGTAAACTTTAGCTTTCATGAAAGCCTCCATCCGGAAATCGTCATTGCAAGGAGCTCCGTCGCATAACGGGGCGACGAAGCAATCTCTGCGAAAAGCTTAGATTGCTTCGCCCCTTTCCGCCTGCGGCGGACCCGCCTTTGGCGGGCGTGGCTCGCAATGACGGTACTAACATATAGATTTACCTAACACCCTCTTAAACACCATGGGAATATTTCTCAAATAAAATTTGAGATCAAAAAGTTCGTCGATTTCTTTTTTGGAAAACTTGGCGGTGAATTCTTTGTCGGCCGCAAGCACGTCCTTTAGGTTCAGCTTTTTATCTTTCCATACTTTCATACTGTGCTTTTGCACAAGTTTGTAGGCGTCGTCGCGCGAGTAACCTTTATCGATCAGCGCCAGGAGCACGCGCTGGGAGAAAATAAGCCCGCGCGTTTTGAAAATGTTTTCGAGCATATTGTCCTCGTGCACGACGAGACCCTTTAAAATCGAGATCATCTCATTCAACATAAAATGCGCGAGGATAAAAGAGTCGGGAAATATGACGCGTTCGACCGATGAGTGCGAGATATCGCGCTCGTGCCACAGCGCGATATTTTCTAAAGCCGCGAGCGCGTTGCTGCGCAAAAGCCGGGCTAACCCAGAGATGCGCTCGCAGTTCACCGGATTTTTTTTGTGCGGCATGGCGCTCGAGCCAGTCTGGCCCTCGCCAAAGGGTTCTTCGAGCTCCAGCGTCTCAGTCTTTTGCAAATGGCGGATCTCGGTCGCGAGCTTCTCCAGCGACCCGCCCAGGATCGAAAGAATCAACAGCGCCTGCGCATGGCGGTCGCGCTGGACAACCTGCGTCGAGACCGGCTCGAGGCCCAAACCCAGCCGCTCCATCGTCAGCGCCTCGACGCGCGGATCGATGTTCGCGTAGGTGCCGACGGCGCCGGAGAGCTTGCCAACCGCGGTGGCCTCGAGACCCCGGCCCAAGCGCGCCTGGGCTCGTTTGAATTCCTCGTAAAAAAGGAGGAATTTCAGGCCCAGCGTCGTTGGCTCGGCGTGCACGCCGTGCGTGCGGCCAATCATCGGTGTATGCGGGTACCGCAGCGCGAGTTTTTTTAGAATCTCGATGAGCTTGGCGTTGCTCTGGATAAGAAGCTCATGGGCCTGTTTTATCTGGAGACCTAAAGCCGTGTCGAGAACATCGCTCGAGGTCAAGCCCTTATGGACAAAACGGCCTTCCGAGCCAAGCGAGCTCTGGATACTCTTTAAAAACGCCGTGACATCGTGCTTTGTAACCGATTCAATTTCAGCTATTTGTGCTACATCAAAGCGGGCTTTCTTGCGGATTTTTTCGGCGGCTTCCTGGGGGATTATTTTAAGCTCCGCCATGGCCTGGCAGGCGGCTATTTCGACATCTAACATGAACTGGAACCGGGCTTCCTCGGTCCAGAGCTTGCCCATTTCGGGTAATGTATAACGGCTGATCAAAACGCGCTCCCTTGAGGAAGTAGTATTATATCAAATCTACCCTAAAGGTAAAGCAGGGACAGTCCCGGGACTGTCCCTGTTCGATTAACAAACAGCGGATTAAGCCGCTTTGGCGGTTTCGCGATAGGAAAGTAGTATCTCAGTCAATTCCGGTGTCAGCGCCTGCGGTTTCAGAAGGAATATTCTAAAACCAAAACCTGACTCAGTCTTCTCGAGGAACGGCTGAAGTTCTTTTGGAATGGAAATTGAATCCGCAAACTGAATCGTACTCACGATAAACATTCCCGCCGTAGACACGGTTTCATTCTTTCCCGGAAGTTGGATACCAAAAAGATGCAGGTTGAGCTCTCGGGCGCGAAGCGCATCATAGCCGAGCGTATCTTCACCGGGCTTCTGAGCTTTCACGTCAAAACCAATTGAAAGACCATGCACTTTGAGCTTTGGATCCAGTTGACTCAGAACACTGTCGATCAGCTTTTGGTCCGGAGCGACGGTTGAAAACCCAAACTTTATTTTTCCGTGCCCGTGAGCTCTTTCAACGCTATTCAAGTCCGC